>NZ_CP030032.1:1088500-1418000 GCF_003258315.1 Bradymonas sediminis | reverse complement strand
ACGCCCCGACGAAGATCGCGGCCACGATACCCAGACCGCCTAAAACCCCTGCCCATAGCCAGCCGGCGAGCAGCGAAAAATACGCGAGGGAGATCAGAAAGCTAAGCGCCAAAAAAACGCGACGGACACCCCGCGAACAGAGCGCGCCGCCCCAGATAATCGGCAGGATCACCACAAAATACGCAGCCCCGAACTCCGGCGTGTCGAAGGCGCCCGTCGGCCCCGCTGGGTCCCAACCCGGCCTAAATCCGCCCATTCCGACCAGGTCGAGGCCCCCGAAGACCGCCGCGCCCAGCCCTCCGAGCGCGCTCGCCAGGGCAATATCCCCAAAGCCCAGCGCTCGACCGCTGGGCGCCGCCGTAATCAACAGCGCAACCGCCAGCGCCACAAAATGCAGCGCCTCCCATAGGCTCCATAACCTGTGCTCGGCCCAGATGATCGAGACGAGCGCGTAGAGCGCGAAGATTGCCCCGAGAATCGCGACGCGCGCCGGCGCCACGATAAAGCGGCCGCGTCGCAGGGCAGCGACGCCCCAACTCACCAACACCACGCCCATGCCTGCGACCAGCAGCAATTCCTTGAGCGTCTCGAAGCTGCGCAGCCCGGTGTCAAACGCAAAAGGCAGTGTGGCCAGGAGAATCAGCACTCCCCACGACGGCACGCCCAGCGCCTCGACAGACGGCAGCGCCCAATGACTCGGGGCATCGTCGCGGGGCTCCGATACGGCACTATTTGGCTTCGATATTTTCATCACAACGTCCATCAAATGGGGTGTGATTATTTCGACAAATTACGCGCCAGGCTTTGGCATCTGCGCAAACGAAAAACCTCGTCACATCGCGCAAGATTACGAGGGTCCGCGCCCCCAGCTTCGCCCAGCCCCCAAACGACAAACGCCGCCTCGTCCATCACCGGTGAGGATGATGGGCGAGGCGGCGTCATGCCAAAAAAGAGCGCGGCGCGAAGATCAGGCGCCGAACTTTGCCAGGCGTAGGGCGTTCGCCAGCATCAGCGGCATCAGCTCGATGCCCGGCAGCCTCGGCCCCAGCGCGCCGCGGATGCAGGCACGCTCACCGAAGGTCTCGACCTCATCGGTGCGGCAATATTTCGAGTGAAGCAGCACCGGCACCGGATGCCAGCTATGCTCGGCCAATTGCGCCGGCGTCGAGTGGTCGCCGGTCACCACGACCACGTCGGGGTTCAGCTTCATCAGCGCCGGGATGGCCTGGTCGGCGTTCTCAATCGCGGCGACTTTGGCGGCAAAATCGCCGTCTTCGCCGCGGCTGTCGACGTCTTTTTTATGGATGAAGAAGAAGTCGTAATCGTCCCATTTCTCGGCCGCCAGCGCGAACTTGTCTTCGAGCGTGGTCGGCGCGTGCAGGGTGTCCATGCCCACGAGCTTGGCCACGCCCCGGTACATCGGGTAGCTGGCGATGGCGCAGGCGCGCAGCCCGTAGGCTTCGCGAAAGGTCGGCCAAGTCGGCTTCTGAGCGAAGCCGCGCATCAGCAACATATTGGCCGGATGATGCCCTGCCAGGCGCTCTTTGGCCTTCTCGATAAACTCAGCCACCAGACGCGCCGTCTTCTCGGCGGCCTTCGTCTTCGCGACCACATCGAGCGGCTTTACGCCGAGCGCCTGCGGGTCGGTGTCGGCGATCTCGGCATTTAGCCCCTCGCCGCGCAACACGAAGAGCAAGCGATGCTCCTTGACCGTGCGAATAAAGACCTCGGCCCCGTCGAGCTCGATGCCCTCGAGCAATTTGCAAAGCTCTTCGTTGCGCTCGGTGCTGATGCGCCCGGCGCGACGGTCCGTCACCAGGCCATCCTCGTCGAGGCTGCAGAAGTTACCGCGCGCCGCGACGTCGCCCGGCTGCAGGTCAAACTCGACCCCCAACGCCGCCAGCACGCCGCGCCCTACCTGATATCTGGTCGGGTCAAAGCCAAAGAGTCCCAGATGCCCCGGGCCGCTGCCCGGCGTGATGCCGGCGCCCACGGGCAGATGAAGCCCCGCGATGCCGTCGCGCACCAGCGCGTCGAGGTTTGGCGTGTGCGCCGCCTCAAGCTCGGTCTGCCCGTTCGGACCGCTGGGCAACCCGCCCAGCCCGTCGAGCACTAACATCACCATTTTGGTATTCGCGGATTTGGCCTGCTTCTGAATAAAATCGAGATTCATTGAATTGTTCCTGCGGTAATAGAAAGTTGCCGCCGAAGACTAATGACAATTCTAGCGCGGTCAAGAAGCGCTTGATGTCCAACGCGCCGAACGCCCGTCTTTCTTCGCGCCGCGCGCTTAAAATCGCGCGCCCGGGAGCCCGAAAGAGGCAGATTATCTCGGGGCGTCGTCAACTTCAGCATAAACCTGTACAAAGCATTGATTGACCTAAATGCCCCATCGTTTTACATTTTTTCGGACGATGAGAATAACGGCGCACCTGCGGACATCCCCAAAGCGCCGAATCCACGCTGCCTAACGACTGAGTAACCATTCGTGACCACCGACGAGCAGACAGAGCCGACCTATTCAGGCGAAATTAAAGCGCGCAAAAAATCGGTCGCGGTGCTGCTGACCTTCCTTTGCCCGGGCCTTGGCTCGCTCTATCTCGGCCAGATGATGCGCGGGCTGGTGATCAACCTGCTCTTTCTGATGGCGCTGGAGATCTTCGTCATCGCCTGGAGCGTGACTCAGTTTTTCCCCCTGCCCCCCTTCCTGGTCTTCGTCGGCGGCTGGCTGCTCTTTAGCACCCTGCTCGCGCTGGAGAATATGCGGCGCATCGATGAGATCGAGCCCTATATCCTGCGCGGATATAATCATTGGACGCTCTATTTAGTGACCTTCCTGCTCACCTTCCTGCTGCCGATCGCGCTGACGCTAAACTTCGGCGCCAAAAACCTGTGGCATTTCGAACCCGTCCACACCAACGCGATGTACCCGACGATTCAGGCCGGCGACCTGGTGCTGACCGATCGAAACGCATTTCGCGCGGCCCCGCCGAGCGTCGGCGATATCGTCGCCGTGAAGACGACCAAGGGGCCGAGTCACGACTTTTTGCGCATCGTCGCCCAGCCCGATGACATCATCGAGATGGAGGGGCAGGCCCTTACGATCAACGAAAACGAGGTCCGCCAGGCCCCACTTCAACCCGAAGAGGTCGTGGGCGCACACCTCGATGAAGCCAGCGAATTACGCCCCATGGTCGAGCACAATCGCGACCAGCGCTACGTCATAGCGACCTCGCCAAATACCTTCTCGGGCTATATTTTGCCCCCGAATCAACTCAGCGAAAACGCCTATTTCCTGCTGGCAGATAACCGCAGCCAGACCCCGGATTTTATCGCCAAGGGCGTCCACAATGACCCGCGCGATAGCCGCAACTTCGGCCCGGTGGGGAGCAACGATTTCCGCGGCGTCCCGCGCTATATCCTCTGGTCGCGCGGCCCCGATGGCTCGGTGCGCTGGGACCGTATTGGTCTGCGCGTTCGCTAAGCAGGTCGCTGCGCCACGCGCCCAAAACCCCGCCTAACGCGACTTCATAAGCAACGATAAACCCATGACTAAGAACGGCATTTTGGACTCCGACAAGGTCGAATCCACCGTCATCGGCGCCGGCCCCGTCGGCTGCGTGCTCGCCCTTGTGCTGGCGCGCCGCGGCCACCAGGTCACGCTCTATGAGCGTCGCCCCGATATCCGTCACGAAGACCCGGCCGGCGGCCGCTCCATCAACCTCGTGCTGACCGAGCGCGGCCTGCGCATCCTTGGGCGCCTGGGACTTCGCGACGAGATACTCAGCCTCACCGTCCCGGTCCTCGGGCGCATGATGCACTCCCTCGAATCGAAGTTGGCCTATCAGCCCTACGGAAAGGACGATTCGGAGTGTAATTATTCGGTGTCACGCACCCGGCTCAACGCCTCGTTGCTCGACGCCGCCGAAGCCGCCGGCGTCGCGATTCACTTCAATCAAATCTGCATCGACGCGGATTTCGAGTCCGGCCAGGTCGAACTCAAAGACGCGGTCAGCGGCGAACACACCCGGCGAGCCGCGGGCGTTATCTTTGGCGCGGATGGTTCGCCGTCGGCGATTCGCCACGCCCTGGTCGCCCAGGGCCACGCCGAGGCAACCGTCGACAAGCTCAACTTCGGCTATAAGGAGCTCTATTTTCCGGCGCCCTCCTCCTCGACGGACACCGCCGCCATGGCCGACCACGCCCTGCATATTTGGCCGCGCGGCGACCACTTCCTCATGGGCCTGGCCAACCTCGACGGCAGCTTTACCGGCACCGCCTATCTGCCGCTCGACGGCAAAAACAGCTTCGCCGAGCTCGACACCCCCGCGAGCGTTCGCGCCTTCTTTGAGGGCCAATACCCCGACTCGGTTCGCCTGCTCTCCGACGACTTTGTCGACGCGTTCCTCGCCAACCCCACTGGCACACTCGGCACCGTCCGCTGCGCCCCCTACCACCTCGACGCGCGCGCCCTGCTCGTGGGCGACGCCGCCCATGGCATCGTTCCGTTCTTTGGCCAGGGGCTCAACTGCGGCTTCGAAGATTGCCTCGTCCTCGACGACCTCTTCGAGCAATTTGCCCACAATAACGCCCCCCCAGAAGACCGCCTCGCCGCCATCTTCGCTCAGTTCTCAGCGCTGCGAAAACCCAACGCCGACGCCATCGCCGAGATGGCCCTCGATAATTTTGTGGAGATGCGCGCGAAGGTCGGCGACCCGAACTTCCTTCTTCAAAAAAAGGTCGAGCATCGCATCGAAAACGAGATGCCCGACATCTATCGCTCCCGCTACGCGGTGGTGATGTATAGCGCGCTCCCCTACCGGCGCGCCTTCGAAATCGGCGAGCTCCAGCAGGCGATTCTTCGCGAGTTATGTGAGGGGATTGAGGACGCCGCACAGGCCGACATGCGGCAGGCCCGCGACCTCATCGAGGCCAAACTTTTGCCGTATTATGAGCGCTTTGGGATCGCGTTGGATTTTTGATTTTTGTTTGTTTGCCCGTGCGCGTTGCCCGTGCGCGTTGCCCGTGCGCGTTGCCCGTGCGCGTTGCCCGTCCGCGGGCTCCCTACGCTTCGCTTCGGTCACCGCGCGGCTACAAGGCCCATGCTACGCATGGTGGGACGGCGTTCGGTCACCGCGCGGCTACAAGGCCCATGCTACGCATGGTGGGACGGCGTTCGGTCGGTGTGCCGCGCACCACAAAAAAGGGCACGCCCATAGGCGTACCCTTTTATCGAATCGCAAAATCAGGCCGGCGCCAGGGCCGGCCCGACCCGCTTAGAACTCACACGGAGCGCCGTTGCATACGTCGATGATCTCGCCGCCGCTGCGGAAGAAGTGGATCATCTGCTCGTTATGCGCGTCGACGCGACGCGGTTTGCCGTGGGGGTCGCCCAGCCCGTCTTCTTCGGCCGGCGGGACATTGCCCGGTTCGGGCCAGGCGTTGCCGAAGTCATACAGGACCACGCCCGAGCCGGTGTAGGGATAGGGCTGCGCCTCAACAAGGTCGACGTCGTGGCCGTAATGCTCCATCAATTTGATGCCGATATCGCTGCGAGCGGCGAACTCATTGGTCATGACGGACACCTGATAGTCGCCCTTGGCGGGCACAAAGAGCGCGTTATGCGACGGCATTCCCTCGAAAGGTTCGTCGCTGATATGGCGCAAATAGCTCACCGGGTCGGTCTGGTTCCACAGCAATTGATAGGCCTGCAAGCCGACGACCTGATCGGCGGGATTCGGGTAGGCGTTATTCATCACCTCTGCGTACCCGTTGAAGTCAACGGAGCGGTGCAGCAGCGTTGAGTAGTTATTGCCGGGGACGCCAAGGTGTCCCTCGGTGATGTCGGTCGACAGCGCCATATAGGTGCCGCCGAAGATGCCGCCCTGCGAAATGCCGGAATAGTAGAGTTCGTCGGCGTTCACGACGATGCCTTTGTCGGTGATCTCCGGAAGCGTGGGCAGACGCTCGCGCATCGACCGGGCGAGGAGCAAGAATTCCAGGATGCCCTGGTGCAGACGGTCGGCGAGGTAGGAGAACGCGTTCATATTGCTCAGCGCGTTGGCCGCTCGCGGGACGTCCTCATCGGACATGCCCGCCAGGCTCGTGCCGAAGAAGATGAATTTATGGTCGTTGGCGATCTTGCCGTTATGGCTACCGCCGGTTTGGCTCCCCTTGCCGAGCAAACCATGGCCGTATTGAATCAGGCCGTGCGGGCTCGCGTCGCGGGCGCTGTGAGGAATATAGAGCCAGAAATCCTGGGTATGCACGCCGTTCGGGGCGTGGTTGCCATCCTCGTCGAAATTGAAGATAGCGCCCGGCACGCTGCCGATCAGCGCATCTTTCATAAATCGCGGTGAGTCGAAGGTGCCGGTGATCTCCAGCCACCAATGGTCGTGCTCGGTCTCACTATTCTCTTTCACATTTTTGATGACCAGCTCGGGGCCCTGCTCGCCGGCGAGCTCAAATCCCTGCTCGCGAATCGAGAGCATCGAGCCGTGCAGAGCGTCGCTGCTCGCGGTCACGAAGTCCCAGGCCAGCGTCAGGTCTTGCTTCTCGATGCCTTCGGAGGCGAGGACCGCGAAGATATCGTCGAAACGCTCCTGGCGTGATTTGAGCACCGCGTCCGCGTCGGTGTCGCCGTCGCGAAGCTTCACGAAGGCCTCACTCGGCTCAATCGCCGCGCCGGAGGTGTCCTTTAGCCCCCGAAGCGCCACCACATAGCGCATCCCCTCGTTGAGGATGACGCCCGGGCGAATAAACGTCAGCCGGTCGGCCTCGTCTTGAACCTGAGCGCGGGTGTCGAATTCGACAAAATACGGAATCTTTCGCAACACCGTGCCATCTCCGTCGACCTCAAGCCATACGACGGGCGCGTCTTCTTTAAGCGAATCCGCGATCGCCACTTCGGTGGCCATCTGCGAGATGTCGAGGTCCTCGAAGTGAATCAGCAGCGGGGTGCCAAGGCCGTAACCATCGAGGCGGCGCCAATTATCAGGCTCGGTCAGGGTTCCGCGGCGCGAGGCGGGCAACGTCTCCGCGCCGAAGCTCAGGGTAAAACCAGTCGCCCGCGCCTCGTCGGGCTTTAGGAATTGATTCGACGGCCAGGGAAGCGAGCAATGCGCGGGCTGAAGTTCGTCGCAATTCGTCTGCACAAAACCGGACCCCTCGCCGACGTCGCCATCGCTTCCGTCTTCGCCTGCCCCATCGGCGCCCGTGGCGTCCGAGCCCGCGTCGGCCTGGGTATTATTGGTACCGGCCGAGTTGTCCTCGTCGTCAGAGCAACCCGCAGCCGCCAGGCCCACGAGCAGGCAACCGATCAAAAGTGGACGTCGAATATTCCATCGCAATTGCGCAGCAAGTTTCATTTGCTATACCTCAGATAGATATAAATTTCGTAATAAGAGATCGACTGCGATCATGCCAGAATCGCGCCCAGAAAGGAATCACGATATCTGCGGTTGCGCCCGACCCAGCAGCGTCGTTGATTCTGGATGCGTCGACGGACTCCGCGCCGATAGCCATGCGTTGGGGTTCGTGGCAATAGAAGCACATCGACGCTACGTTATATCGAGCGTCGCATAGGGCGCGTAGAGCCGATGATTTAGCGACATCCTCTCAAAACGAATCAAGGTATTAGGTTGAAGCGAAGTATTCTCAGTGTAGCAGTGTTGGCAGCCGTCGCGATTATTTTGGGGTTGGGATGGTGGATGTTTTCATCCAGCGACGAACCGGTCGATGCGCCGCGCGTCCAGGCCAAAGACACTCCGTCGATTCACGGATTCCTTGTCGACTCCGCGGGGCAACCCATCGTCGGCGGGCAGGTGGAAGCAGGCGATGCTGGGCGCGTCAAGACCGCTGAAGACGGCAGCTTTCGCTTCGATGACCTCAAGCCTGGGACCTATAAAATTGGCGCGACCGCCGACGGATTTGTCGCCGGCGGCCCGCCCGGTCTTCGCAGCGTCGAGGTCACGCTCGCAGCGGGAAGTGACGCGGCCTCGATCCGCGACCTTCGCCTTATATTACAAAGGGTTGGGACCATTCGGGGACGCGTCGTCGCCTCCGGTCGACCGGTGCCAAACGCCACGGTCGGCATCTATTATCAATCCGCCCAGGGACTCGCCGACCCGATCGAGCCCTATGTCGTCGACGCCGCCGCGACCAGCGACACCAACGGAAATTTCGAACTTCGAGACCTCGCCCCGGGGCGCCTCCAATTGCTGATCGAGGCCGAGGACTACGCCCTCGCCGAGAGCCGTCACCTCTTCGTCGAGCCCGGCGAGAACCTCGGCCCGGTCGTCATCGACCTCGCCCCGAGCGCGACGCTTATCGGCGAGGTCGTCGATACCCAGGGCGAAGCGATTGGCGCAGAAATTGTGCTTCGCTCCGAGTCCGCGCGACCCGGGCAACAGCGCATCAGCCGGCGCAGCCAGGCCGATAAAACCGGGCGTTTTTTCTTCCGAAATATCCCCGCCGGCGTCTACTCACTGGAGGCCATTTCGCCCGGATTTCGCAACACTCGAGTCGAAGAGATCGAAGCCGTGGTGGGTAAAACGAGCCGACACGATATGGTGATGGAGCCCGGCGATGGGATCTTCGGGCGCGTCCTCGATCATACCGGTGCACCGGTGGCCGGGGCCTATGTGGTCTTCAATCCCTTCGGCGGCCCGGCCGAGGAGTCGCACCCAAGAGCCTGGCAAAGACGCGTTCGCACCAACCAGGACGGGCAATTTCAATGGGCAGACCCGCCCGAGCCGAATTATGTCGCCACCGCCATTTCGCCGCAGCACGCCGATTCCAAACCGCAGAGTGTGCGCCGCGGCGTTTCCAATGACTTCGAGCTCGGCGCGCCCGGCGGGATTCGCGGGCGCGTTGTCGGACCGGACGGTCGCCCCGTGCAATCGTTTAGCGTGGGCGTGAGCAATTTCGAGAGCGAGGGGCCCATCGCCTATAATATGCGCGAAGTCGGCATTGAACGGGTCAACGATTCAACCGGTCAATTTCATCTTCCGCGACTTCGCCCCGGCAAATATTGGCTCAGCGTGGAGAGCCCGGACTTCGCCCCCGGCACCTCTGAGATGATTGTGACGCGCGCCGGAAGCGTGGCCTCGGGCGTGGTCATTCAGCTCGGGCAGGCCGGGCGCGTCGCCGGAACCGTACGCGACGAGAGGACCGGCAACCCCATCGCCGGCGCGCATGTCGCGGTCTTCGAGCCCGGCTCGCCATTTTCGGCCAACGCGACGCGCACCGATCAGGACGGTCGCTTCCGCATCGAAGGCGTCGCGCCGGGGCGCCGAAGCCTTCGGGTCACCAAAAAAGGATTCGTGACCACCGTCTCCTCGGGATTGGACGTCACGCAGAATCGCGAGACCACCCGCGATATCACCATGGCGACCCAGCAGCCCGGCGAGCGAATGCGCTTTGAGGGGATCGGCGCAATGCTCAGCAAACATGAGGGCGGCGTGCGCGTTCAGAAGGTCTTTGAAGGACACCCGGCGAGCCAATTCGGGCTCAAAGAGAACGACTTTATCCTCGGCGTCGACGGGACCGACGTCGATGATCTGGCGCTCTCGCATGTGGTCGAGAGGATTCGCGGCCAGCGAGGCGTGCCGGTCGAGCTCCAGGTCGAGCGCCACGGTGAGGGGCGCATCACGCTTGAGATTGAGCGGGGACAAGTTATTGTAAAGTAGTAATTTCTCTCAAATCCGACTAGGAAACCTATTTCTTCCAATAATTTGTGACACCTCGAAGTAGGTCTAACGATGATATCTTCGCGCACGCAACTCTTTGTACTCTTGCTCTTTGTAGTGGCCGCGCTCGGCGCCTGTGACCCCGGAGAGGCAACGTCCTGGTCGGACATAAAGGACAGCGGAGCCGAAGACGTTCTGTCAGGCGATGATGCAAACTCGGCCGAGGATGTCGGCTCGATTCGCGACGGCATCGAGGAGCCACCGGACGCGCATCAACCCGACGTCGCAGACATCACTGAAACGCCGGACGCGACCACCCCACCAGACACGGCGACCCCAGAGGAGCCCGACGCCACCGAGCCAGACCCGGTGGAGCCGGATGTCTCCGAACCAGAGCCCGATATCACCGAGCCCGAGGAGCCCGAGCCGCCGAGCTGGAATTGTTCCGCAGTCTCGTGCAACGAGGTCGACGTCTCGACCTCACTTGGCTCCATGCGCGACATCGACGCCTGCGCCTTTGAGCTCGCCTTGCAGCGCCCTATCAGCGAGGGCAAAGCCCTCGCTGACCGGCTGCTGACCCGCCTTCAGAGCGAATCACTCGGCACCCCGCGCAGCTTTAATTATGTCACAGACAACCTCAATCGCGACGGGCGAAGCG
Organism: Bradymonas sediminis; assembly: GCF_003258315.1. Taxonomy (GTDB): domain Bacteria; phylum Myxococcota_A; class Bradymonadia; order Bradymonadales; family Bradymonadaceae; genus Bradymonas; species Bradymonas sediminis. Next base: position 1,407,653 of record NZ_CP030032.1, on the reverse strand, counting down.
GTCTGTCCAGCGCCACGAACACGCGCCTGAGCGGGCTGAACCCGAAGGGATTTCGCTGGAATACCGGCGACGATAATGTCACTTATTGGTACCCCCAGGGCATCACCGGCTCCAGCGACGCGCAGGCCGATGGAAAGGTCAACGGCCGACGCTTCGTCATGAACGCCTGGTACCACAAGACCACCGCCCGCCCGACCAAGGGCGCGCGCCTGGCGTTGGCCGACATCACCGATCCCAGCAATATCAAATACCGGCTGCTGCTGCTCGTCGACCCCATCGAAGACTCCAGCGGCAAGCCGACCTACCGCGAGGCGGCCTACGATAGCGGCAACGCGCTGCACGCCGGCGGCATCGTCTGGTATGGCGACTATCTCTTCGTCGCAGACACCTCCCAGGGCTTCCGGGTCTATGACCTCAGCCGCATCTTTAGCCCCACCAAATACGACAGCGACAAGGTCGGCATCCATGGGGGCGAGAGTTATGCGCACGGCTACCGATTCGCGGTGCCGCGCATCGCGCGCTATCGCTGGAAGTCCGGCTCCTGCAAGGCGAAGTTCTCTTTCCTCGGCCTCGACCGCACCTCCAACCCGCCGGCGCTGGTCAACGGCGGCTATGACTCAAGCGACCACAGTAAAAAGTTGGTCGTGTGGCCCCTCGACCCCGCGACGCATCTTCTCGAAGAGCGCGGCGGCACCACCCGCGCGTCGAACGCCGCTATCATCGGCCAAACCCGCGCCCAGGGCGCCATTCGCGCCAACGGCTATTATTATGTGTCCTCGTCGAGCCAGGATGGCAGCAATGGCCGGCTCTATAAGGGCAGACCCGGCCAATCGAATACGTCGGTGAAATGGGTCTACGGCGCCGAGGATATCTATCTTCAGCGCGACGCCAACCGCATCTGGACGGGCGCCGAGCACCCGGGGCGCCGCGACGTGGTCAGCATTCCGCTGCCGTAAACCAAGGTGTGGCGGGAGCCGGCGCGCAAAATTTGCACACCACATCATATTCGCGCAAATAATTCGCCGCGCTTCTTTGTTCTATCTCGAGAATGAGGCGCGGCGGATATTTTTATGCTTTTTATATATCGCGAATAACCCGCTGGCACCGGCTGAAAGCACGGTATCAGCCCGGATGCGGGCGGTAGAAAAGAAATCGAGATAGCCGGCGAAAAATCGGCGCAGTTTTTGCTTAGTAGCCCCCTGCCCTCTCAAATATTTGCGCGCAGGGCGTAACGACATCCTAAATCATAACTTCGAGATAGGCTTGAGGCCGATTTCATGTATTTTTTTAAAGAAATCAAAGATTATATTGGCTTCAGCGACAGCGACGCCGCTCGCCTGCAAAAACTGCACCCCCTGCTGGGGCCGCATTTTGAGGCGATCGTTAAGCATTTCTATCGCGCGCTCAACGAAAACCAGCGAACGCGCGATATCTTCACCGGACCCGACCAAATCGAGCGGCTTCGAAAGAGCCTGCACCGATGGCTCACCGACCTCTTCTCGGGCACCTACGACGACGCGTTTTTCCGCGCGCGCCAACACGTAGGCCGCGTTCACGTCGAGGTCGGGCTTCAGCCGCAATTTATGTTCGGGGCGATGAATATCATCCGCATCGACCTGATCCGCGCGATCTCGGAGCAGAAAACGCGCATCGAAGAAGAGGTTGGGTCCACAAGCATCGAATGCATCGAGAGCGTCGAGCGCATCCTTGACCTCGAGCTTACCATCATAACCCAGGCCTATTGGGATAAATTGATGCATATGAAGCTCGAGATTCCCTCGGCGCTGGCGACCGGGCTCGCTCATGAGATCCGCAATCCTCTCAACACAATGGGGCTGCAACTGACCCTCCTGGAGCGGCGCATCCGCGACATTAGCAGCGTGGTCGAGGACGCCGAGGAGCGCATCTTACCGATCGCCGAGACCCTGCGCTCCGAGCTCGGGCGCATCCACACATTGACTAATGATATCATGGACTTCGCCAAGCCGGTCGAGATCACCCCGGCCTGGCACGACGCCGCCATGCTGCTCGACGAGATCAAGCGGGTCCACGGTCCCAGCCTGCAGGCCTCGAATATCGCGGTTGAGACCCACCTCACCGGCGACGCGCGCATGTGGTGCGATCTCGACCGCATCCGCCAGGTCTTCGTGAACTTTTTGACCAACGCCGTCGAGGCCATGGACAACGCCGGCCAAATCATCATCACCGCAGACAACGCCGACTACGGCACCCGGCTGACCTTTCAAGACTTCGGCGAGGGCATGGCGCCGGGGCTTAAATTCCGGGTCTTCGACCTGTTCTTTACGACCAAAGCCACCGGCACCGGCATGGGCCTGCCAATCATTAAGAAGATCATCGACGCCCATGGCGGCTCGATTGACGTGACCTCCCAACCCGGCCGCGGCACCAAATTCACCGTCTTTTTGCCGCGCCCCGAGTTCGGCGAATAGCCCGAACGATAGAGACCCAAACACGCCCGACACTAGATTTTAAGTTAACTCAAAATTTCTGGACCGCAGATGCAAAATCTCAGCGCTCAAAAATTTCCGCCCGCCCACTACGCCGCCAGCCGCGGACGTATCCTCATCGTCGATGATGAGGTGCACGCGCGCGAGGCGCTCAGCACCCTGCTCGAAGAGGACGGCTATGAGGTGCGCAACGCACCCGACGGCTTCAAAGCCCTGGGCGTGCTGCGCGAGTGGGAGTGTGACCTGCTGGTGACCGATCTGCGCATGCCGGTAATGGACGGGCTCGAGCTCATCAAAAAGGCGCGCGTCGAATTCCCAAAGCTCACCTGCGTGGTGATGACCGCCTTCGGCAGCGTCGAGAACGCCGTCAAAGCCATGAAAAGCGGCGCCGAAGATTATCTGAGCAAGCCGCTGAATTTCGACGAGGTTGAGCTGGTCATCGCGCGCGCCATGGAGCGCACGCAACTGCGCACCGAGCTCGACCGACTGCGCCAGGGCAGCGCCGGCGAGACCACGAAGACTCAGATGATCGGCAATAGCATGCCGATGCAAAAGCTAAAGTCGATGATCGACCAGGTCGCCACCTCGCGCGCCACCGTGCTGATCACCGGCGAGTCGGGGACCGGCAAGGAGTTGGTCGCGCGACTGGTGCATGAGCGAAGCGACCGCGCCGACAAGCCCTTCGTGCGCCTGCACTGTTCGGCCCTGGCCGAAACCCTGCTCGAGAGCGAGCTCTTCGGCCATGAAAAGGGCGCGTTCACCGGCGCCGCCAATCAACGCAAAGGCCGCTTCGAAGAGGCCAACGGCGGCACGCTCTTCCTCGATGAGATCGGCGAGATCTCACAGTCGATTCAGGTCAAGCTGTTGAGGTTTTTGCAGGAGCGCGAGTTTGAGCGGGTCGGCGGCAATCAGACCATCTCGGTGGACGTGCGCATCATCGCGGCGACCAACCGCGACCTGGAGGCCGAGGTCCGCAGCGGACGCTTCCGCGAAGACCTCTATTACCGCCTCAACGTCATCCACCTGAACACGCCGCCGCTACGCGTGCGCCGCAGTGATATCGCCCCGCTGGCGAGCCACCTGGTCGCCAAGCACGCCCGTCGAAACGGCAAAGATATCAAAGAGATAAGCCCCGAAGTGCTCGCCACAATCTGCCAATATGACTGGCCGGGGAATGTGCGTGAACTAGAAAATACTGTGGAGCGCGCGGTCGTGCTGGCGACCGGGTCGCGCATCGAGTCAAGCCAACTCTCCGATAACTTCGGCCAACAACATTTCGTGCCCAACGACGAAATCCGCATCCCCGGCTCCACGCTGGAGGATATCGAGCGCTACGCCATCTTAGAGACCTACGAGGCCACCGGCGGCAACTCCGCGGAGACCTCTAGAATCCTGGGGATCAGCGTGCGAAAAGTGCAATATAAGCTCAAGGAATATCGAGATTAAACCCGGCCGCGCGCCCTATTTGTCGGGCTGATTAAAGAGCGGAAACTCGCCGAAATTGCTCTGAAATTTGTGCATCCGACGCTTTAAGGTTTCGAGCACCTCATCGCCCTGGATATAGCGAAACCACAATTCACCGTGCCCGCGCGCGCCGGGTTCGGCGAGCTCGTCGGCGAAGAGTTTTTGCAGCGTTTCACGGGCGTTGTCGCTGGCGTAGCAATAAAATACCATCGCGCTCGCCTGCCCCGACGCGTATTCGATCAACCCCTCAGCCACCCGAACCTGCAGCGCGGCTGCCCCTTCGGGCGCGTGCGCCGCGACGCCATCTGCGTCGAGCGGAAACCAGGATGAAAATTGTTTAAGACTCATCATTTCTCCTTAGTGAGCGAAGGGTCGAATCGCATGATCCGCGGCCGAACCATCGGCGTCTTACATAACACCTTTGGGTCTGGGCAGGGAAACGCGGGTTTTACGTCAAGCCAGCGCTCGTTTTTTAGTTGACGACGGGCGCCCCGCTCGGCTTGAATGCGCCGAGTTTTATTTTCATTCATCGCCTACCTGCGAGGAATCCCCATGAACGCCTATAAGCAATTAGAAAAACGTTTCGAGCGCCTGTCCAAGATCGAAGAGGCAATTGGCGTGCTCGGATGGGACCGCGCGACGATGATGCCCGAGGGCGGCGCCGCCGGGCGCGCCGAGCAGATCGCCACGCTCTCCGTGCTGGCCCACGAAGGGCTGACCGACCCCGCGCTCGCAGACCTCTTGGAGCAGGCGGCCGACATCGAGTTGAGCGAGTGGCAACAAGCAAACCTTGGCGAGATGCGCCGCGACTGGGTCCACGCAAACGCGCTGCCCTCCGACCTCGTTGAGGCCACCAGCCGCGCGGTCTCCGAATGCGAAACCGTATGGATGCAGGCGCGCGCCGAGGATGACTTCGCCAAACTCGCCCCGTATCTCAAGCGCCAAATCGACCTGATCCGCGAGGGCGCCGTCGCCAAGGGCGAGGCGCTCGGGTGCTCGGCCTACGACGCCCTGCTCGACCAATTCGACCCCGGCATGAGCGCCGCGACCATCGACCCCATCTTCGAAGAGCTCGTCGCGTTTTTGCCCGGCTTCATCGACGAAGTCCTCGCCCACCAGGCGAGCGCTCCGGCGCCGATTCAACCCCAGGGACCATTCCCCGAGGCGGCGCAGCGCGAACTGTCGCACTCCCTGATGAAGACCCTCGGCTTCGACTTCAACCACGGCCGCCTGGACACCAGCGCCCACGCATTTTGCGGCGGCACCACCGACGACGTGCGCCTGACCACCAACTACGACGAGCAGGACTTCGCCCGCTCCATCATGGGCACCATCCACGAGACCGGCCACGCCCTCTATAGCATGGGACTGCCCACCGAGTGGCGATACCAACCGGTCGGAAGGGCCCGGGGCATGAGCATCCACGAGAGCCAATCACTGCTCATGGAGATGCAGGTCTGCCGCAGCCGCGACTTTTTGGAATATGCCGCCCCGATGATGCGCGAGGCCTTTGCCCCGGGCAGCGACTCAGCCGAGTGGTCGGTCGAGAATATCTTCGCCCTGTCGACCCGCGTCGAGCGAAGCCTGATCCGCATTGACGCCGACGAAGTCACCTACCCGGCCCACGTGATCCTTCGCTACCAGCTCGAGCGCAAACTCATCGGTGGTGAGCTCAGCGTCGAAGACCTGCCGCAGGCGTGGAACACCGGCATGAAGGAATTAGTCGGCATCACCCCGGACAGCGACCGCGACGGCTGCATGCAGGACGTCCACTGGATGAGCGGCGCCTTCGGGTATTTCCCCACCTATACCCTGGGCGCGATGACCGCCGCCCAGCTCTACGCCGCCGCCCGCGAGCAAGACCCCACGATCGTCCCGGGCGTCAAAACCGGCGACTTCGCCCCGCTGCGCACCTGGCTGCGCGACAATATCCACGCCAAGGCGTCGAGCAAGAGCACGGTCGAGTTGGTGAAGGAAGCCACCGGCAAGGCGCTCGACGTCGAGGTCTTCAAGGCGCATCTTCGTCAGCGTTATTTGCCCAGCAAATGATCGCGCGCGCAGAGTTTTAGCGGCAAAAGGGCCGAGCATTGTCAGCAAGAACTTGACAATCGCTCGGCCCTCTCATTAGGAGTCATAGCGAATAGAAGAACCACCTGAAGTGCCCAGAAAACCAACGCTTTCTCGTTGTCCCTACAAATTAAAACCGTTCAGCATTGTTCGTTCTGTTTTTCTAAAATGAGCTCATTATGAAGTACTCATCGATCTTTTCGCGACACCATCTAATTTTTCTCATCGCGTCACTGGCCTTCATCGGCGCGTGCTCGGACTCGGGCTCGGACAACTCCGAGAAGGACACGGGCGTTCAAGCGGACGCGACGACCTCGGACGTCACCGAGACGCCGGATTCCACGGATGGCGACGCCGACGCGACCGAGCCCGATGCGGGTGCAGACGCCGATTCGGACGCCGAAGCGGACACCACGCAGCAGACCGGCGATCCCATCTCCCTAAAAGTCATCGCGTTCAACGACCTTCACGGCCGCCTGGAAGCACCTGCCGGCCGCATTACTGACGGCACGGAGACCCATGACGCCGGCGGCATCGCCTACCTGAAGGCCTGGGCCGACGAGCTTACCCAGGACGCCGACAATAGCATCCTGGTGTCGGCCGGCGATATCGTGGGCGCGACGCCGATGATGTCGGCGATGTACCACGACGAACCGACGATCGTGGCGCTGAATATGCTCGGCCTGGAGGTCACCGCGGTGGGCAACCACGAATTCGACGCCGGCTGGGAAGAGCTTCTTCGCCTACAAAATGGCGGCTGCCACGCCGATGGATGCGATTGGACCGAGTCCTTCGACGGGGCTGAGTTCCCGATCCTCGCCGCCAACGTCATGACCGAGAGCGGTGACACCCTGCTGCCGTCGACCGTGGTCAAAACCTATGAGGGCGTGAAGGTCGGATTCATCGGCCTCACCCTCGAAGGCACCGGCCGCATCACGCGCCCCAGCGCCACCGCCGGGCTGACCTTCGACGACGAAGTCGAGACAATCGACCGCGAGGTCGCCAAGCTTCAGGCCCAGGGAATTGAGGCCATCGTCGTGCTCATCCACGAGGGCGGCCACGCGACCACTCCGCAGACCAGCGTCAGCGACTGCGGCGACGTGCAGGGACCGATCGTCGACATCGTGCGCAACTCGAGCGACGCCGTCGACGTCTTCATCAGCGGACACACCCACCGCACCTATATCTGCGATATCGAAGGCCGCCTGGTCACCAGCGCGTTCTCCTACGGCCGCGTGCTGACCGAAGTTGACCTGGTCATCGACTCGGCCAGCGGCGACATCACCGAGAAGACCGCGGTCAACCACGTCGTGCGAAACGACACCCTCAGCCCGAACACGGACCTCACTACCTTCGTCACCGACCTCGCCACGCTGGCCGCCGAAGCCGACCCGGTGGTCGCCGAGATCAACAAGAGCATCCGACGCGACTATAATGACGCCGGCGAATCCCCCCTGGGCCGCCTCATCGCCGACAGCCACCTGTGGGCCACCAGCGAGACCGGAGAGGACAGCGCCCAGATCGCGATGGCCAACGCCGGCGGCATCCGCGCCAACCTGACCAGCCCCGGCGCGACCCCCGAGAATCCCGGTGAGATCACCTACTCGCAGGTCTTCGACGTGCTGCCCTTCGGCAACACCCTGGTGACCATGACCCTGACCGGCGCCCAGATTCACCAACTTCTTGAGCAGCAATTCAGCGCCACCGAATACTCGATCGTCCAGGTTTCCAGCGGATTCACCTACTCCTATACGCTCAACACCACGGTCGGAAACCACGTGGACCCGGCCAGCATCAAGCTCAACGGCGTGACCATCGACCCGAGCGCGAATTATCGCGTCACCGTCAACAGCTATATGGCAGAGGGCGGCGACTTTTTGGCGGTTCTTTCCGAGGGCACCAACCGCGTGCAGGGCCCCGCAGAGGTCGAGATGTTCGCCCAATACCTGCGCCTGCACTCGCCGATCGCCCGGCCCGACGACGTGCGCATCACGCGCCTCGATCCCTGAGCTAACGCAGCGCAAGAATAGGCCGGAAATCCTCCGCCTATCGCCCCTTCGGACATAGGTAGCGCAGCGATAATGGGGGCCACCCGGTGGCCCCCATTTTTTTATATAAATGACCGGAATAATCGCCCCCACCAAACCGATATAACACGCGTCTCATCGCAACGAAGGGGCGAAGGACGCGCTAACCCACCCTGTTTTTCGTCATTTCGCGAAGTCGATTTCCAGCCGAAATCATGCTTCAGAATACCCACGCCAACCGCTAGTATCTGGCGCGGGCGAAGCCGCATTGTTCGTTCACGCTCCGGCGTGCTAAAAGGTCGCCATCTTGCGGGTGGGGATGGTCCTTATCCCATCGTTATCAAAGAACTTTTGCATTGAAGTGAGTCATGGAAAAATTTGTCATTCAGGGAGCCCACCAGCTCAGCGGTTCAGTCACCCCCGGCGGCAGCAAGAACGAGGCGCTTCCGTGCCTGGCGGCTGCGGTCCTCACCGATGAGCCGGTGACCTTCCACAACATCCCCCGCATCGCCGACGTCGAGGTCATGCTCGAGGTCATCGCCGACCTCGGCGGCACCTTCGAATGGCTGGCTGACGACGTCGTCAAAGTTCAGGCTGGACAGGTCAATAAGACCGATCTCGACCGCGAGTTATGCCAGCGCATCCGCGCCTCGATCCTCTTCGCGGGCTCGATGCTCGGTCGCACCGGTCGCTGCGAATTGCCGCCCCCCGGCGGCGACGTCATCGGCCGGCGTCGACTCGACTCTCACTTCCTGGCGCTCGAAGCGCTCGGCACCCATATCGAAGTCGGCGAGAAAGCCTATATCTTCGAGACCGACGGGCTGGTCGGCACCGAGATCTTCCTCGACGAGGCCTCGGTCACCGGCACCGAGAACGCGCTGATGGCAGCCGCCGCAGCCAAGGGCGAGACGGTCATCCGCAACGCCGCCTGCGAGCCGCATGTCCAGGGTCTGTGTCGCATGCTCGTCAAAATGGGCGCGCGCATCGACGGCATCGGCACCAATATCCTGCGCATCAAGGGCAGCAAGAGCCTGTGGGGCTGCGAGCACCGCATCGGCCCCGATTACCTCGAGATCGGCAGCTTCGCCGGCCTGGCCGCCGTCACCGGCAGCAAGCTCACCATCAAGGACGTGGTCCCCGAAGACCTGCGCATGATCCGCATCGTCTTTGCGAAACTCGGCGTTGAGACCGAGCTCAAGGGCAACGATATGATCGTGCACGGCGACCGCGAGCTGAAGGTCAAACGCGACCTGCACGGCGCGATCCCGAAAATCGACGACGCTCCCTGGCCCGCCTTCCCCACCGATATGATGTCGGTGGCGATCACGGTGGCGACCCAATGCCACGGCACGATGCTCTTCTTCGAGAAGATGTTCGAAGGCCGCATGTTCTTCGTGGATAACCTGATCGGCATGGGCGCCGAGATCGTCTTGTGCGACCCGCACCGCGTCGTGGTCGTCGGCCCAAGCCAACTCTACGGCACCACCCTTGAGTCGCCCGATATCCGCGCCGGTATGTCGCTGTTGATCGCGGCGCTCGCCGCCAAAGGCGAGTCCACGATCTATAACGTGCGCCAGATTGACCGCGGTTATGCGAATATCGACAAAAAGCTTAAGGCCATCGGCGCGCAGATCGAGCGCCTGCCGGTCGAATAACCGACAGATGCAGCAGCATCTTTAAAGCATAAAAAAGGCCGAGCGATTCTATCGCTCGGCCTTTTTATTTGCGCTCTTTCTTAACAACCCATCTTCTCCACGGACCAATCCTGGTCGGGTGTGGATCTCGTATTTATCAAGGCCTGAACGCGTAGTCGCCGCCGGTTGAATTGAAAAAGGAGCGCCGTCTATGGCAAAACTGTTTTCGACCAAGAACTCAGTTACTGCCAAGGAGGCGCCCCATGGTCCAACAATCGCATGAACGAGACGAGATTCGCAAGCAACTTCAGCCGTTTTTCGAAGACCTGATCGAGACGGTCATCCAGGCTCGAAGCAGCGAGGAACCAAGGATTACCGAGCTAAAGATTGCCCGCGTGGGCGACCGGCTCGGAGCTGAGGCAATCGGCCGATGGTTACTCGGCTATGACCTCGACGCATCACTTATTAATGTCGATGGGGCGTGTCATTATCGGATGAGCAAACCCGTCGAAAAAACCTACCACACACAGCGCGGCGAGGTTCGGCTGGCGCGCCATGTCTATCGTCCCAGCGGCGAGCACAACGGCGCGATTGTCTGCCCACTGGAGGCGAAGGTCGGGATGGTGCACAAAAAGTGGACACCCGGCTGCGCCGAGGCGATGGCCTATATCGCCCAGGAACTTCCCGAGCGCGCGGCCTCAAAAGTCGCCCAAAAATTGGGAGCAATGGCGTACTCCTTTAATAGCTTTAAGCGCGTCGCGCGCACCCTTGGGGCGCGCTGGGAAGCGGACCGGGATCAGCACGAAGAGGCCACGATTCAAGCTTTTAAAATACCCGATGCGGCCGCCCGACTCGCGGTGTCCATCGACCGAGTGAGCCTGCTGATCGATGAAGAGCAGAAGCTGAACTGGCGCATGGCGTATTGCGGCACGCTGACTCTTTACGACGGCACAGGCGAGCCACTTAAAACGCTTCGATACGGGCGTATGCCGGGCGAAGGTGCCCATATTTTACGCGAGCAGATGAAGTGGCATGTGGCGGCGATTGGCGGGCGCCGAGAGGATTTAGAGGTCGTCACCTTAAGCGATGGGGCGGCCGAATTATGCAACATCCTCGATGCCGATTATCCCGAAGCGGCGCGCTATATCGACTATTATCACGTTGTCGAAAAGCTCTCGGCCGCCCTCACTGCGTTTTGCAATAAGCGCTCCACGTCGAAAAAGGCGAAGGAACTATTGGCCAAATGGAAAACCGAATTGCTCAACACACCGAATGCCATTGAGAATATAGAGCGAACGATCAAACGCTGGCGAGCTGTGAACCTCGAGGTCGGCGGGCAAAAACCGGTCCACCAGGCGTTGACCTACATTGCGAATCACAAGGCCCAAATGAACTATGCCGAGGCGCGCGCCAAAGGCCATCCCATCGGCAGCGGACACGTCGAGGCCTGCTGTAAACAACTGGTGCAGACGGGAATGAAGCGAAACGGGCAGCGCTGGAAGCCCCGTGGAGGACAGTCCATTTTGACGCTGCGAAGCTTGGCGACGGACGCCAGATGGGAGGACGCGATGCAGGTGATGATGCCGAGCTTTAAGCGGTGCGTTGAGCCAGCAGCTCAGGCGGCGTGATCAATATGAGATTCACACCCAATACGAGATCCACGCCCTGACGACCTATCCCTACTCTGGCTCATATCGCAAACTAGAACTCGAAACCAATGAAGGTTTAATTAAGAAAATCGTTTTGCTCGCAAAAGACACTGCACATAGGGATATTAAAAAGAATCGCCGTTTAGCGATGGGTGTGCGTGAAAATAACGGAGATACTTTCGGTCTTGGATATATATTTATAGAAAATTCGGCGGCAAATTTACGCATCTACCCAACCGTAAATATTTCTCTTCCCACACGTATTTCGGAACTTCGTTCCCAAATATTGAACCGCGGCGAGTGTGCGAGATTTGACCGGTTAAGCGAACAGGATTTTTACGCATATACACATATTGCAACCGAGACCAACGGCTGTTCAAAAACACTTCAAAAAGCCCCGAGAACATCACCAGGAGAAATAACCGATGAAATATTTTAATCATCTTATAATTTTGTACTGCTGTTTAGTTCAAGGTTGTGGGTTTTCCGATGAACCATTGGTGACGTGTACAAAGCGGAACTTGGATACTTCGGCCTCTTTGGACTCCGCCATTGTGGGCCAGTGGAAGTATTGTCCACCCATATTTGACGACATGTCAAACACTCCACCCATAGACTATTGCGACTTTCGTTCAGATGGTAGCTACTTGACCTATTCCGTGCATCACGACGGCAGTGTTGATGGTCCAAGCAAGCGGATATATGCAATTGAAGATAATCAAATTGTAATGAATCCTGAGAAGCGATCCCAAGTTTTTCAGCTTCAGGAAATCACGAGAAATTCAATCAAATTTCGTGATGGAGGGTTTACCCTGGAGTTCTACGCCGTTGACTGTCAGGGACTTCCTGGAGTCGCCAAGTGATGGTCTGGCGTCGGCTCGTTTTAGTTGAAATCACGAATCCGCAAACCCTTGGAATAGTCACCGACCGGCTTAAAGTTCTCGCCACGCCTAACCGCATTGTTCCGATACGGTCCAGCGCTCATAATTGGTCACACCTCGGTATGCAATCCAGATTCTGTCCGATCGTCCACCACCCCAGGGCTAGCCCTGGGGCTCTTGCAGGGCTCTCAGCCTCATTCCACGCCAATGCGTGGGGGCCGGTTGGTCTAAATCGCGATCATCAAAAGGTCCGCCGGGCCTTAGCCCGAATTGCGGACCAAAGCCCTACAAGAGCGTGGGGCCTTCGCCCCACGCGGCGGTCGGTTGGCACGGTATATTTGTGACCAATCATGAGCCTCCGGCGTGCTACGAGATCGTCCTGTGTTAGCTCTAATCTACGCCTTCGACCACTCCTGGTCCGGAAGCACCCAATCTTCTGGGGGCGGTAATTCAAGCTTACCGTCCACGCAATTCACCTCCAAAAACGCGCCGAATCGCGCCAGAAAATCATCCCGAAACGTGTCGAAATCGAGGTCATCGTCTAAATAATCGCATAGCCTGGCCATCGGCGTATTCGGCATGCCGCACACCACGATCATCGAAAACCCGATCATCTGGTTCACCAGATTCATGGCCACGCCGTGGGTCGTCACGCCGGACTGCACGCGCATGCCGACGCTGGCGAGTTTGCGCGACGGGGTCTCGTCCTGAGTCCACAGGCCGGGGTGCTCGAGGTCATAGGCCGCGACCTTGCCATATTCTGCCACCGACTCACCCAGGCACGCTGCCATGCCACGAATCACGTCGACGACGCCCTTCCCCAGCGCGCTGAGGCGCAGGATGGGGTAGACCACTAATTGTCCGGGTTCGTGAAAGGTCGCCTCGCCGCCGCGGTCGATCTTAAAGACCTCAACGCCGTTGGCATGGAGCCAGGCGTGATTGACGAGGTCTTCGAAGCTGCCGCGTTTTCCCAGCGTGACGGTCGGAGGGTGCTCAAGCGCGATGAGATAACCGACGAGGTCCTCATCGCGCTGCGCCTTGAGGCGCTCGCGCAGCTTCATCTGCAGCGCGAGCGCCTGGCCGTATGGGACGACCCCAAGGCGGATGATCTCGAGGCGTTTGCTCATGACTTCAGGGTTTCGATAAACTCGGTATCCACCATCAGAATCGGGGTCGTGTAGGTTTGGACGCCGATGCCGTGACGAATGAGAAGCTCAACGAAGGTCTTGCGGTCGATCAAGGTAATCGGCGCCTTGGCGTCCTGACGGCTCTCGTTGATCGCATCGCGGGTGATCTCACCGAGGTGAATAATCACACCCTCTGCGGCCGAATAATGGTGCAGGGTTTCGCGAATCGCGGTGACCGCGTCGGCGCCCAATTCATCGGCCGCCTCCAGCGTGACCTGGATGCATACGCGCACATCCGACAGGCCCTGGCGCCAGTCCGCGGTGAAGTAGACGTCGCCGCTGGAGGAGCGCTTGGAGACCTTGATATTCTGGTAGCTCAAGCGCTCCAAGAGCGTCAGCGCGATATGCTCAAGCGCCTCGTTCTTCACGCCCAGCAACGCCTCGCCGAGGTCGCCAAGCGTCGCCTGGCGAATCTCTTCGGACAGGCTCAGGATGGTCTGCTCTTTCTGAATCGCGGCGGCCGGCAGGCCCCACTCGGACAGCCCCCATTTGGAGTCACTATTCAGGCTAAAGAGCGGACGATGCCCGCGCTTTTGGCGAATTTGATTGTCGTTCGCCAGCGCGGCCTGCACGGTGGCCGAGGCGTCATGGGTGTGGAATTTCACGAGCTTGCGCTCGAAAATCTCGTCGGCCAAATCAGCGATCTTATAGGCGCGTTTTTCGCCGTCCTGCAGCACGGTATAGGCAGCCTGCGCGATACCATCGAGGCGGACCGGGCCGCTCTTCAGGTGACGGGTGCTGGCGGGCGCCGATTGCGGCGCGCTCTCGGAGCGCTTCTGCGAACGCGAGCTCTGCGAACGCGTGCTCTGCGACTTCGAGGAGCGGGCGGAGCGACGGCTGCGGCTGCGCTTGCGGCCCGATTCGCGCACGCTCGAGGTCGAGTCGCTGGAGCGCTTCGAGGTTTTCTCGGGCGTCTCTGCGACGACGTCCGCGACCGGCGCGGCCTCTTCAACAGGCGTGACGCTCTTCTTCGCGGTCGAACGACGCTTCGAAATGCTGGGCTTGGGCAATTGACGCCGGGCCGCGCCACGTGCACGGCGGCGACCGCCGCTGGCGGCCGGCGCCGAGTCGGTGATCAGATTGCCGTTGACGATGGTGTCGAGCTTTTCGTCGGAGATATTCTCGGCGTCGACCGGAATCGCGTTGCCGTTGGGCTCGGACTTCGACGAGCGGCTGCGCGAGGACTTTCGGCGCGAGGATTTACGGCGCGATGATTTACGGCGCGATGATTTCTTCTCCGAGGCGTCATCATCCGAGGACTCATCGCTCACCGAGCTGCCGCGCGACGAAGACTTGCGCGAAGACGAGCTCCCCGAGGATTTCTTCGATCGATTGGAGCGCCGGCGGTTGCGACGACGCTTGGGCTGCTCGTCTTCCGACTTCTCTTCGTCCTCGTCGCCCTCAATTTCCTGGCCCTTGGCCTCTTCGCGGCGCTTACGACGGGCTTCTTCGCGTTTAAGTCGTTGCTCAGCCTCTTCGTTGATCCGCTCGACCTCGCTCTCGCGCAGGCCATAAACGCCCGGACGGGTCTCCACGATCACCGACTCACCCTGGCTTTTGATCTCCTGGGTAAGGCGCTGAGCCATGGTCGCGTCGGGATTCTTGCCCATATGCGAAAGCAAGTCGTCGCGCATCGCGAATTCGGCGATCTTTTTATAATGGAGGGGGCGTCCTGCTTGTCTAAGGACTTCAATTGCGGCTTCAAAAAATGTCATGCTCAGGCTCCTCTAAGGAATGAGGACCCATCAGCTCCGCAACCACGCCCAGAAATTCAGATGAAACGGCACGCCCGCGACCTTTTCGATCGCGTCGTCTAAACCGTCCCCCCCCGGAGATATGCGTCTCGGGGAACCCATTTGGAATGTCTGATTCATAGGCAAAAAAAACGGTCGTGTCTGACCAGCAAGCTGGCGTACCCTCGACGCAGTCGCGCTTCGCGCTTACTCGTCGATTCACTGCCGAAACCCGCCGCCGACCGAGTCCTCTCGGGCGACGTCGTCGATTCGGCACAGAGGAGCTGAAAGTCCTCGAATAATGAATGAAAATGTTCTTCACGCCGTCTTGGCGCGTCCTGCATAAATTTTTGCTACGGTCTTCGTGAATGGAATTTAAGATTACTGACGATCTCGCGGCTCTTTCTCAGACCGATGGCTTCATCTTGGGAAGCAAATCAGTCGAATAAGACCGCGGGTCAGCGAGCTCAGCCCTGGCGCGCCCACCTCTAGCAGGTACGCTGCGCTTCCTACGTGATAACCGAAAGCGCCGGGATTCCATTCCTATTTAAAATCTTTTCAGCAAAAGCCCGGGGCGATGCGAATGCTCTCTACCAGCATCCGCACCGCGGCCGCCTTCGGTCGATATCCTCTCAGATACCGTCCGTCGGCGGCAGGCCGAGAGAATTAACCCTCTTTTTCTTCACCTTTGTCCGCGTCAGCGGCTTTGAGGTTGTAGCGCTTCATGAAGCGATCAACACGACCTTCGGTGTCGACCAATTTCTGCTTACCGGTGTAGAAGGGGTGCGAGAACGCGCTGATGTCCACCGGGATGACCTGGTACTCGACGCCGTCGACTTCGCGGGTCTCTTTGCCGGTCATGGTCGAACGCGTCATGATTTCGTGCTCGCCGTCTTTGAAAATGACGGGGCGATACTCGGGATGTGTTTCAGGCTTCATGTTTAATCCTTTTATATGTGGGTCAATAATGGATAGCTTAATTTGAACCTAACCGTTCAAGGCGAGGACTGATAGCGAATTTATGCGCCAATTTCAAGGCCCCGAGATTTCCCGGTTGCCCATGGGCGCGGTGGCCATGTAGGACACGGTGGTCGAATATCGTTCGACCCGCGCTTCTTCGTCACCGCACCGTTAATTAACAGCCCGTCACTATGCAATCCAAACTTTTTGAAATCGATCAAGATGGCTGGACGCCGACCGTATATACGAAAATACGTGACGCCGTCGAGCGTAGTTTACGCGACGCCACCGAGCGGCCCGTCGCGGTCTTCGACTTCGACCAGACCTGCATCTTCGGCGATATCGGCGAATTATTTTCGCATTATTTAGTCGACGAGGTCGCCTACCACTTCGATCTCGACGAGTTCTGGGCGCTGATCGACCCGCGAGACGGCCGCGATCGCATTCGCACCCTGGTCGACGCGGTTCGCAAACTCGCCCCCGCCGAGCGCGCGACCTCGCCGCTCTACCGCGAATACCTCGCCGAGATGGGCGCCGTTTATACCCGCAAATACCGCCGCGAAGGCCCCTCGCCCTGCTATGAGTGGGCCGTGCGCCTGCACGTCGGCATGACCCCGGCCGAGATCTATCGCTTGAGCCTGGCGGCGATGAAGCGCGAGCTCCGCACGCCGATCGGCGTCGAAATCCGCCAGAGCCCGCGCGGCGATCAGGTGTCCATCAGCCGCGGCATTCGGGTCCACCAGGAGATGCGAAAGCTTATCCCCGCGCTGGAGCGCGCCGGATTCGACGTCTGGATCGTGTCGGCGACCAACCGATGGACCGTGGAGGTCTTCGCCGAATATAGCTTCGGCGTGCCGCCGGAGCGCGTGCTGGGCAATCAAATCTATCGCCAATCCGGCGTCGATGAGCCCCTGCAACTCTGCCAGAGCGCCGAGGATCGGCTCAGCTCCACGACCTGCCTGCCGGTCCTATACCGCCAGGGCAAGGTCGACATCATCCGCCAGGAGATCGGGCGCCGCCCCGCCCTGGCCTTCGGCGACACCACCACCGATTTTGAGATGCTCGCCGACGCCTCTGAGCTCGCCGTCCTCATCGACCGCGGAGAACCCGAGCTTCAACGCGAAGCGAAGGCGCGCGGCTGGGCGATGCAACCCCAGGAGCTGCTCACTCACTCCGATATTTTACCCTTTCAGCAAAGCGAACCCTCGGGAGAACGCCCGTGAACAAAGACGCCTATCGCGCGACGCTTGTCGAAGTCGACGCCGCCCTGCCCGATCCCACCGCCCTCGCCGCTCCGGCGCGCGCGCTCGCCGCCGGGCATCTGGCGGCCTTCCCCACCGACACCGTTTATGGCCTGGGCGCCAACGCCCTCGAAGACGCCGCGGTCGCCAAGATCTTTGTGGCCAAGGGACGCCCGTCCAATAACCCGCTGATCGTGCATATCGCCGATCTCGAAGACATCCACCGGGTCGTCGCCGACTTCCCACCCCTGGCCCAAGAACTCGCCAAAACCTTCTGGCCCGGCGCGTTGACGCTCATCTTAAAGCGCCACGAATCGGTCGCGGATTTGGTCAGCGCCGGGCTCGACACCGTCGCGGTTCGCATGCCCGCGCACCCGGTCGCCCGCGCCTTAATTCGCCAGGCCGGCGTCCCCATCGCTGCTCCCAGCGCCAACCGCTATACCGAGGTTTCGCCCACCACCGCGGCCCATGTCTTAGACGGCCTGGGCGACGCGATTGACTTTGTGATCGACGCCGGCCCGACATCGGTGGGGCTTGAATCCACGGTGCTCTCGCTGATCGACAGCCCACCGCAAATTCTACGCCCCGGGATGATTACTCTGGCCCAGATTGCCGAGGTTGCCCCCGACGTCTGCTACGCCGCGCCGACCTTCTTGGTGGGCCCAGAAAACCGCCCATCCCCCGGACTAGCGCGCAAACATTATTCGCCGCGCGCCGCGCTCAAGATCGTCGGGCAGCCGTCCTCCCTGCTCCAACAGATGCCCAACCCGCCCGACTGCGCCTGCATCCTGGTGGACCCTGCCGACGCCCTGACAACCTCGCTTGCCGGCGCGGTCCGGGTGCTCGGGCGCGACCCACTGCTCTACGCGCGAAACCTCTACGCCGCCCTGCACGAGCTTGACGCGGAGCAATTCGGAACCATTATCGTGCAACGTCCGCCGGATGACGACCGCTGGCGCGCGATCCACGACCGCCTGGAGCGCGCCCAAGACTGACCCATGACGCGGCTTCATTAGTCGTTGGCGGCGCAAATCCTCGTATTATTTTAATTTCTGAGAAGTTCCGAAATGACCCAACCCCCTAAAAAAAAGTCCAGACGAAACACCCGCGCCAATGGCCGCGCCACCCGCACCCGCATCCTGACCGAAGCCACGCGCTTCTTCGCCGACACCGGCTACGAAGCGACCTCGGTGCGCCAGATCGCCCAGGCCGCCGAGATCGACGCGGCCACCCTCCTCTATCACTTCGGCGACAAGGCCGGGCTCTTCGCCGAGGTCTATCGCCTGGGACACCTGGAATTTTTGGCGGTCCTCAATCCTTTACTGATGCGACTGCGCCGCGTCGACTCGCGGGCTGAGCTGCGAGATGTATTGGATGACTTCATCGTTGAAATGCACGAATTCGTCGCCTCCAACCTCAGCTTTATCCGCCTGGCGCTCTATCGCATCCTCGAAGATTCCAGCGAGATCATTCCGCTGGAAGACTCCCTGCAATCGGTGGCCATCACGACCATCGCCAGCATCTTCGATGATCTTTCGGAGCGTGGTATCATCCGCGAAATCGACACCCGAGCGTTCGTCTCATTTATCATCGCCTCCTTCACCACCTGGCATATGACTGGCCGCACCAAACCGAGTTGGTTGGGCGAGCCGGGCCTTGGCAGCCGTGATGGGCGCGCGCGCTCGGAAGCGTTCTATATCGACCTTGTCGAGACGTTTTTGCTCGGCGAGTTTGACCGGCACGAGCGCTGATAAATCGGCCTTAATGGCGGGTTGGAGCACCGGCTCTACCCTGCATCCGCGTCGGAACGCGCATGCTTCGCCGGAGGATATTGATTCAGAACATAATAAAAGAGAGGGAAAATTTATGGGTAAAATGATCGATGGCAAGTGGAGCACCGAGTGGTATTCAGCCGACACCAAGGGCCATTTCATTCGCGAAGACACCGTCTTTGACGGCCAAATTCGCGCCGATGGTTCCACCGACTTCCCCGTGGAAGCCGGGCGCTATCACCTCTATGTCTCGCTGGCCTGCCCCTGGGCGCACCGCACCCTGATCGCGCGTGCGCTGCTCGGCCTGGAGGACGTCATCTCGGTCTCGGTGGTGCATTGGCTGATGGCCGATGATGGCTGGGAGTTTCTGCCCGGCGACGACCCCGACGCCACCGAAGACTTCGCCAACGGCACGCGCTATCTGCGTGAGGTCTATGCCAAGTCCGACCCCAATTATACCGGTCGCGTCACCGTGCCCGTGCTCTGGGACAAGAAGACCAACACGATCGTCAATAACGAGTCGCGCGATATTCTGCGCATGATGAGCACTCAATTCAGCGCGCTGGCCACCCGCGAATTCGACCTCTACCCGAGCGACCTGAGCGCCGAGATCGACCGCATCACCGATGCCATCTACACCCCCATCAATAACGGTGTGTACCGCGCAGGCTTCGCCTCCTCGCAGGAAGCCTACGACGAGGCCGTGACCGAGGTCTTCGAGGCGCTCGACTATTGGGATGAGCACCTCTCCAAACAGCGCTACCTGTGCGGCGCGCGCCTCACCGAGGCCGACATCTGCCTATTCACGACCCTGGTGCGCTTTGAACCGGTCTACTCGACCCATTTCAAATGCAATATCCGCCGGCTCTCGGAATACCCCAACCTGTGGAATTATTTGCTCGATATCTACCAGACGCCGCATGTCGCCGAGACGGTCAACCTGCGCCATATCAAGCATCACTATTATTGCAGCCACCCGACCGTGAACCCCACCGGAATCATCGCGCGCGGATTCGTCATCGACTATGACGCCCCCCACGACCGCGACCGTTTCGAGTTATCTGCGTCTATTTGCCCTGGGCGGTGAGCCAGCGGTCCAGGGCATTGGCGAAGGCTTCCTTATGGGCGTTATTAAAGGCGTCGGGGCCGCCGGTCTCGATGCCCATGCTGCGCAATTGCTCGGCGAAGTCGCGCTTGCTCAGCCGCTCACGCACATTCGACGCGTCGAGCTCCACCCCATGCGGCGTCACCACCCGCGCGCCCTGCTCCACCGCCCGCGCCGCCAGCGGTATGTCGAAGGTGATGACCATATCTCCCGGGCCACATTGCTCCACGATATAATCGTCGGCGACATCGTCGCCCGCGCCCACCGTGACCACGGAGACGCGCAGGGACTTCGGCTTTTGGATCCAACGATTGGCCACCAGCACCACGTCGACCTCGCGGGCCAATGAGGCGCGCACCAAGATGGCCGTGACCGCGTTTGGCGCCGAATCTGCGTCCACCCAGATGGTCATATTTTCCTCCTTAAAACTGGAAATGCGTGCCCGAAATCGGAACACGCACTTTAGTAGAAAACAAACGTCGGGTTCAGGGCGACTCAGCCGCCTCCCGCTCCGCGCTCGCCGGACGCTCTGCCTTCGCGCCGCCCGCGGGCACCGGCTTGCCGTCCAACCCAATCTTCATATCCGAGCGGCCTTCTCGCGCCCAGATACCCACTTCTTTAATCTTCAGCGTACCGGGCGCACCCGCCGGCAATTTCTCGGTCGTCGCTAACTTCTCCCACCCCTGGCGGCCCCAGGAGCGCGGGATATGATAATAATAATTGAAATCCTCGGGGTTTAACGTGACCTGACTATTCGCCTTCACCGCGGGCGCGGTCCAGAGATATTTTTTATTCAGCACCACCCGCACGGTGCTCCAGTCTTTGCCATTATTGATGAGATGAAGATTCTGGTCGTCGATCTCGCTGAGCTGACCGACCACGAAGCTGGCGTCCAATTGGTTCGCCGCCCCCTCGCCGCTGAACGCCCAGACCAGGCTCGCCGCCGAGATGACCACGTAGACAACGACCGTGACGACTTTCTCGATCTGATAGCGCGAGCCGCCACTAAAGAGTGAGCCCACAACGTCATTGGCTTGTTCGAAAAATTGTGTCGTATCCATCTTCGCCAGGTCGAACTTCAATAGTTAAGTGCCATCCATGCGCGCCACGGGGCGCCGCGACCGGCGCGACGCCCGACTCTGCGAGGTCTCTAACCCTATAGCGCCGCTTTAATCTGTTCCAGCGACATATTGCCCTCGCGCAGCACTTTAATCTTTCCGTTCTTGACCTCGATCACCGTTGAACTCGGCGCCTCGGGCAGGTCGCCGGCGTCAATAAACAGCGAGATTCGCCCAAAAAACGTATTGCGGATCTGGGCCGGCGACGCCGAGCCGTGCTTCTTCTCCTTATTCGCGCTCGACACCAACACCGGGCGTCCCAGCGCCTTGACCACCTGGCGCAGCAATTGCTCGTCGGGCACGCGGATGCCGACCTTTCCGGTCGCCTTCGTCAGAATCTTTCGTACCTTCTTGGGAATCTCGCGCGACGCGTTAAACCGAATCGTCAGCGGCCCCGGCCACAATTTATCCATCAAGGGACGCGCGCTCGCGTCCACGTCCGCCGCCGCCTGCTCGAGCATCTTCTCTTCGGCGACAAAAACCAGCGAAGGCGCCGTGGCGATCCGCCGCTTCGCCTGCATCATATTCATCACGGCCTGCTCATTATAGAGGTCGGCCAGTAAACGATAAGAGCCACCACATGGCATGCAGACAACGCCGCCATCATTGAGGACGTCGACGACTTCGTCGACCTGTGATTTCAGACTGGAGTTCGGCTCGGATTTGATGGTCTTCATACGTGGATATACCTGAGTTAGAGTGTCCAATAGGCGAGCACTTCTTCGCGCCTCGCCTAATAGCCCAAGTATAGGCTTTCGCCCCCCAATTACCATAGGCTTTGGCCCCGGCAGGCCCGATTTCGCGCGACGCCGGCCCACACCCTCCCCCTAAGCAACTGAGTTCATTACAAAAAAAACCGACGAGCACCTGAGGCGCTCGCCGGTCTATTCAGCTCAGGCTACCGCTCGCTTATCGCGAACTAGCTTTGCGCTTTCCGTGGTGCAACACGCTCTTGCGAAGTCGAATCGACTCCGGCGTGATCTCCACATACTCGTCTTCACTGATGAACTCGATGGCCTTCTCCAGGGAGAAGCGAACCGGCGGAGCCAGCGTCAACGCTTCATCGGTCCCCGAGGAACGCATATTGCTGAGTTTCTTGCCCTTGGTGGGGTTGATGACCAGCTCGTTCTCACGGTTATTCTCGCCGATGACCTGGCCGCCGTAGACGGTCTCGCCCGGGCCGACGAACATGGTGCCACGATCCTGCAAGCTGAAGAGCGAGTAGGCGGTCGTTGCGCCCTGCTCAAGCGCGACCATCGCACCACCGCGACGACGCTCGATATCCCCGCGATACTCGCCGTAGGAATGGAAGTTCGTGTGCATGATGCCCGCGCCGCGGGTGTCGGTCAGGAACTCGGTGCGATAGCCGATCAAGGCGCGCGACGGGATGAGGAACTCGACGCGCTGCGTGCCGTCGGAGTTCTGCATCATATGCGTCATCTCGCCCTTTCGCTCCTGCATCTTGCGAATGACGGTGCCGGCGTACTCGGAGGGTGCCTCGATGACGACCTCTTCGAGCGGCTCGGTCTTTTTGCCATTCTCGTCGACGCGCACGATAACCTCGGGCTGCGAGACCTGCATCTCGAAGCCTTCGCGGCGCATCTGCTCAAGCAGAACCGACAGGTGCAACTCACCACGACCCGAGACCTTGAAGGCCTCCGGACGGTCGGTGTCTTCGACGCGAAGCGCCACGTTATGCTCAAGCTCGCGGTCCAGACGCTCGCGGATCTGACGGCTGGTGAGGAATTTACCCTCTTGGCCGGCGAACGGGCTGGTGTTGACCATCAGGATCATCGACAGCGTCGGCTCGCCAATCTCGATCATATCCATCGACACCGGGTGATCCGGGTCGCAGATGGTCTCGCCGGGGAGGATGTCGTCCATGCCGGTGACGGCGCACAGGTCGCCGGCTTCGATCATCTCGGTCTCGACCTTTTCCAGGCCGACGAAGGAGAAGAGTTTCGTAATTTTTGCGTTGCTCTTGGTGCCATCGCGGCGAACCAGGACAACTTTATCGCCCACGCGCATGCGGCCGGCGAAAACACGACCGATGGCGACGCGCCCCATATAGTCGTCGTAGTTAAGGGTCGCCACCTGCATCTTCAGCGGCGCTTCGGGGTCGTCTCCCGGGGGTTTAATCTCCCGAAGAATCGCGTCGAAGAGCGGCGTCATATCGTCGGACTCCTCATTGGGGTCCAGCATGGCGTAGCCGTCACGACCGGAGGCGTAGACCACCGGGAACTCAAGCTGGTCGTCGTTGGCGCCCAGGTCCACGAAGAGGTCGAAGACCTCGTCGAGCACTTCGTCGGGGCGCGCGTTCGGCCGGTCGATCTTGTTGATGACGACGATCGGCTGATGGCCGAGCGCCAGCGAGCGACGAAGCACGAATTTGGTCTGGGGCATCGGGCCCTCAAACGCGTCGACGACGAGCAGGACCGAGTCGACCATCTTGAGCACGCGCTCAACCTCGCCGCCGAAATCGGCATGGCCAGGGGTGTCGACGATGTTAATCTCGGTGCCTTTATAGATAACTGCGGTACACTTCGACACGATGGTAATCCCACGCTCTTGCTCGAGCTGGTTGCTGTCCATCGCACGCTCCGCCATTTCACGATGCGCTTGGATCGTGCCTGACTGACGAAGCATCTGGTCGATCATTGTCGTCTTTCCGTGGTCAACGTGAGCCACGATTGCGATATTACGAATATCTTTCATACTGCCGGGTCCAATTTGTTACGCACACGACTAAATCGCGTCCGGGGGCCATTCATGGAGGCCAAATCGATTGAAGGTCATCGAGCACGGTCTGAGAAATGGTAGAAAATCTAACGTGCAGACTTCGACAAATCGAGGACCCTACTCACAGAGTTGATGGCATTAGGGGATTAAATGCCGGCAAGTCAACCTGCATGCGGGTGATTTTATTCGTTTTTGCAAAAAAAATACCGGGACGCGTGAGCGTCCCGGCAATAAATCACAGCAAATTTCCCTGCAAAATCAACAACCTAATCAATCCACGGTGAGGTTCAGTTCGCGGCGCAACGTCCGGTATCGCGGGCTCACCGCGTAGGCCGCCAGCGACTCCATTCGCTGCTCGACTGTGCGCGCGCTGAATCGCTGCGGCTCGTTCTCAAGGTAGTCTCGGGCGACCTCCAGGTCATCGCAATAGATAAAGCCGACGCGGTTGGCGGTGTCCTCGACCGACTCAACCCAGGTCGCCACGTCGATGTCGCCCTGGGTCGCCAGCACCTTATTGACCGCGTGCTCCAGGCGCTTGAGATCCTCGCCGCGCACATTCTTGGTGAGCTGCTTGATCACCTGCTTACTCGCCTCGTCCTTCTCGAAGTCCAACTCCGGCTTCACCAGCACCGCCGCGAGCAAGAAGAAGGTCTGCATATCCGACAGCGGGCGAATCGCCGCAAGATAAAACGGCGCGAGGAATAAGAAGAGCTGTTTACCCACGCTGAACGCGATATGTTTTTCGCGCCCGCTGCCCAGCAACTCGTCGCCCACGATCATCCCCTCGGGGACCAACGCGCCGTTGATAAGCCCGGGCTGGTCGGCTTTTCGCCATAACTCCGGCAGCTCGGTATAGCCCAAGGACGCGCCGATCTGGCGATAGAGGTTATTGAAGGCGAGCGGGTCGTTTAACTTCACGCGGTCGCGGCGCTTAAGGTCGTATTTGCTGCGGCTCTCGCCGACCCATTCGGTCAGCGCGGGTTTGATCGTGCCGAAGACGCGCGACACATCGCCGGGCATCTTGGTCGAAAATACAAAGCGCTTGAGCAAATCCATGCTCAACGGGCGCTTGGCGACCCGAACCATCGGCGAATTCAGGCGCTCGACAAATGTCGCGGCCTTGTCGCCGAGCTGTCCTCCCAAAAATTGATAGGTCCGCAAATAGAGATAGGCCGCGTCGACCTCTTTTCGGCGCAGCAACACCCGCCCGATACGCTCATAGGTCTCGATCTTGGAGGGGTCCAGCTCATTCATCGCGTGCAGATGGCTCAGCGCCAGGTCCGCGTGCTCGGCGTTCACCTCGGCCAACTCAACGACCCTTTCGTGGAGCTCATAGCTATGCGGGAACAGCTCCGAGGCCTGCGTGTAGGCGGTGAGGGCTTCGCCGGGGCGCTCGAGGTGATTGAGATAGAGGTCGCCGAGCTTTTGCCACAACACGATGAGCAGCTTTTGGTCGGGCTCTTCGATCTCCTGATTGGCCGCGATCAATTGCAAATATGCGACCTCGAGCCCCTCCCAATCCTTCGCGTCAACGAGCAGCGCCGTGACCACCTTGAACGCGTCGAGGCGCGTGGGGTCGAGCTCCAAGGCCATGCGGAAGCCGGCCAACGCCTTCTCGGGCTCCCACAACTCCTGGCGGGCGACCGTGCTCGATTCGATCAGCCAATTAGCCTTTTCCTGGGGCGTCTCGGCGAGGCGATGCAAGGTGAAATACGCCCGGCTAAGCCGACGCCAATCGCCGATTTCGCGCGCGACCTTCGCGATCGACTCCAGCGCCCGGGTATTCGTCGGGTCTTCCTCAAGCGCCTCCTCGTAGGTATCCAGGGCGCGCCAGGCGTCGTTAAATGTCTTCTTCCAATCATCGCCCATCGCCACCAGGGCCATCGAGCGCGCGGAGGCGTCGTCGAGCGATTTGATCAGCTTGCGGCGCACCTCGATGACATCGCCGGGTTCACCCACGGCGCCGACCACCCGCAATAGACCGGTGAGCGAGCGCGCGTCTTCGGCGTCCTGGAGCAGCGCCTTTTCGTATGCGTGACGGGACTTTTCTAGCTCCCCATTCTCTTCATAATGCGCGCCAAGGCTGCGGTAGACCCAGACCAGCGCGGCCGCGTCGAGCTCAGTCTTATGATGGACCAGCAGCGCGCGAAGCACCTCCGCCGCCACGCCCGACTTCTTCTCTTGCATCAGAAGACGCGCATAGGGCTGGAGAACCGCGAGGTTTCGCGGGTCCAGCGAATACGCGCGCTCATATGCCACGAGCGCGTCCGGCTCGCGGTCAAACGCCTGGCAAAGTTCAGCGAGCTGCTGATAGAGCCAGATATTATCATCGAGATAACGCGTGGAGTCCGGCTGCTCGCCGGCGGTTTGGAGACGCTGAATCGCTGCGTCGACCTCGCCTGATTCAATCAGGGCGGCGACGTCGGCCTTAAGCTCGGCGAAATCCACGACCTCCTCGACGGGCTCGGAGGGGGTTGCAGCGGCGGATGTGGCTTCTAACTCGTCGATTTCCGACATGATGCGCGTCCAAAGTCGAGGGATTTGGCAATGAGAGAACTCGATTATTTTAGAGCAACCGGCCCGAACGTCAATCAACCTGCGCGGGCAAATATTTATCACTGCCGTCGTAGCGCAAGATCACCGACCAGCGCCCGATCGAAATATCCTCGGCGATGGGAAATTGCCCGGAAAACCGACCGCCGGCGTCGCTCTCGATTTCGCCCAATAACACCAGGCCATCGGTGGAATCGGCGCCGAGCGGCCCCAGATAAACCTTGAGCAACGCGCGCGATATAGCGCGCCCCTGCAGGCTGAAGATACTGCCGTTGAGCTGAAGCGCGGTGCCTCGAAAGATCTCCGGGTTGCTCGCGACGACGTCGATGCGAACCGCCTGGCGCGGGTCGGCCTCGGGTTCGGGGGGCGCCGAGGCGCCAGCGTGTTCCGTCTGGTCGGATATATCCTGCGCGTGCTCCTCAGCATTCATTGCCGGCGCCTCGTCCGTCGGCAACTCGCCGCGATCCTGCATCAATTCCGAAGCCGCGGCGAGAGCATCATCTTCGGCAGCAGTCGTGCCGGGTTCAACCTCGCCGCTCAAGGCTTCGCCCTGATCGGTCGCGCCGACCGAGTCTTCAGCGAATTGCTCCTCGGCATCGGGCGCGTCGAGCCCGTTCGCCGCGACCTGGGCGTCACTCGTGTCGCCGGACTCATCGCTCTGATAGCCCGGAATATCGGCGCCCATCCGCTCCAACTCCGAGATATAATTCGGCGGTTGCGGCAGCGCGTCGGGGGCCGCCTGATGCACGCCCCCGCCGCGGCGGCCGCTATAGTCGAGCTGCTCGGCCGCGCCGCCCAGATCAACGCGCCGCCACCCCAACTTCGGCCAGTAAATCTCAACGAAGGCGTGCGCCTCGTTATAGATATAGCGGGCCGGAATCCCGAGCGCGCGCGCCGAGATCACGAACGCGAGGCTGCGGTGCCGGCAGACGCCAATCTGAGCCGCCGAGATAGCCGTATAAAGGTCATCTTTGGCCAGGGATTCGGGAAAGGGGCGCGCCTCAAAGTCACGATAATACTCGATAAGCGCAAAGAGCGCGTCACGCGGCGCCATCTGGTGCGACGCCCCGTTGAGCTTAAGGACATTGGCGGCGACATCTTTGATATGCGGCGACAACCGAGCGTCGCGCGCCTGGGCGGCCTGGGAGAACTCGCGCCAAGTGGTCGTCGCGCTGAGCTCA
Organism: Bradymonas sediminis; assembly: GCF_003258315.1. Taxonomy (GTDB): domain Bacteria; phylum Myxococcota_A; class Bradymonadia; order Bradymonadales; family Bradymonadaceae; genus Bradymonas; species Bradymonas sediminis. Next base: position 1,379,874 of record NZ_CP030032.1, on the reverse strand, counting down.
CCGTCGAAATACACCCGAGGCACGGCGAGCTTCATATTGACGCGAAGCAACCCATCGCTGGCCGGAACGATATAGAAATTATCGGCCTCATCGCGCTCCACCCGCAGCCCCACCATCGGCGCGGCCTGCACCGACAGGATGCGCTGTTGCGGAGCGACGCTCGGGATGGGGTGGCGCTCGCCGGCGCGCGCGCGCAGCAAGAAGGAGCCCCAGAAGACGTCCTCGTTGCCCCGCTCGGCCCCGCCCTCAATCGCCACGCTCCGATAGCGGCCCGGCGCCAGATGCAGGGAATATTGGCCATCGGCGCTGCGCACCTGATTCTGCACGACGACGCGCTTATAGGGCACCACGCTGGGCTCGAAATTAGCCCAATAATTAAGCTGGTCCACCCGGTCGGTCGCCGAATCAAGCCGACTTGGCGCCCCCGAACCCGGGTCGAGTGGCCCCCAGGGCGTCGCGGTTTTACCGGCGTCAACCGGGCCCTGATTACCCAGGATCATCTCATCGGTGGCCGGCTCCAGCGACAACCCGGGCGGCTGCCCGGGCATCCCGATGAACGCGCTGCTGGCGGCGTCTGCGGAAGCTCCGCTACCACCGACCGATGTTTGGCCGCTGAGATTGACGCTCCACGGGTCGAAATACTCATGCAAAACGCGCCGCGAATCGCGACGCGTCGACGAAGCACTCGCATCGCCCGCCCCGCTCTGCTGCGCCCACCCGGGCTTACTCGCCCCGGCGACCCCGCCTGCGCCGAGCAGCACCAGACACAGCAACGCCGCCCCGCGAGTCGCGGCGCGGCGAGTGATTTTAATGTGGCGGTGAAAACGCATGGAAGATCCCGGGTGGTGAGGCAGCAAGGCGGCGCGTCGTTTTTAACGCGCGTTTGCGTCCTTTTAGTCCGACCTTCATGCCGATTAAATCAAGCCCGGCTCGTCGCCCACTCAGGGCGTGGGGACGCCGGTCGTTGAGATCAGCGCCTTGAGGTCTTCGTCATTAAACTCAAGCCCGATTCCGAAATAGTAGTCGCGCTGGTCGCCGTTAAAGACGTCATCGACGCCGCCCATAATATAGGCGAACTCGAAGAATTCGTAGGTGGCGCGCGCTCTAAATCGGGGGTTCGTATTGCGGCCAAAGTCAAAGAGGTCGGTGGCAATCTTGAAGTCATAGCCCTCGGTCAAATAGAGGTCGGCGCCCAGGCCGCCGGAGCTCTCCATGATGCCGAAACGCCCGAATAACATCATCGACGGCGAGATCTCCCAGCCGCGCGCGAGCTGCGCGCTGAACTTAAACTCGTCGGTCGTGGTGACGCGCGTCTCGCGGTAGAGCGGGTCCTGGCTGCCCGACTGCGTGGTGTTGACGTCGTCGCGCACCACACGGGTGGTGCCCCTAAAGTCGTCGACCAGCTGAATCAGATAATATTTATCAAGCGCCGGCTGCAACTTCAGGCCCACCGTATTCTTGAAGCGCGCGTTCTTGACATAATACGCCGAGCGAAGCTCCACGATGGTCTTGAGGCGCGCAAGGCTGTCGACGTACTCCTCGGCGTCGGCCAGGATTCGGTCGGTGCGATCCGCGATGGACGGGTCGTTGATGAGCTTACCGACGGTGCCCTCCCCTTCGTTGACCTTGTCGGTGATATCCTGAACGTTTTGGAGACTATAGTTGAGCGAGTCGAGGGTGGATTGCAGCCTCGACAGGGTGCCCTGAAGCGTGCCGAGTCCGGCCTGGAGATCGCCGGAGGACTGCCCGATGATGAACTTCACCTCCTGAACCACGGCGCGGGCGTCGCGGATCATCGACTCCATCAACTCGGTGCCGACGGCCGCGAATTGACGCACCTCCGCCGAGGTCATCTCGGCGTTGGTCACGATGCGCCCGAGGCTATCACTATTGGTTTCGACGAAAACGCGAACCGTACTTAAGACTTCCTGAAGGTCCGCGACCATCTGATCAATGCGAGCCGCGCCCTTATCGCCGCCGAAGACCTCGGCCAGCGACTCGGTCACCTTCTGAATATCCTTGGTGATGGTGTTGAAGTTCTCCATCAACTCTTCGGGGCCCACCGCGGTGACGACATTTTCAATCTGGTCGCCGTCTTTTAGAGGGGGCCCCTGGGTGCCGGGCGACAGCTCGAGATAATAGTCGCCGATCAGGCTGGCTTGCTTGCGGGCAACCGTGGCGCCGTTCTTATTCCAGCCGTCCGGCTTCTTGACGCCCTCGTGCAGCTCCAGGCTCTCGTCGACCATAATGTCGACGCGCGCCTTTTGATTCTCCAGGCGAATCGACTTGATATAGCCCACCGGGATGCCCGACATGACCACGCGCGAGCGCACCGCCAGACCCGTGACATCGTCGAAATAGGCGTAGACCTGATAGCGGTCGTCCTCGTTCATGGCCACGCCGCTGGTAAATTGCACGATCATAAAAATCGTGCCCAGCGTCGCGGCGATCACCAACAAGCCGACCTTAAAAGGCGTTATAATATTTTCCAGTTTCATCTACTTCAATCCCACATCAGCACCGTGAAAATATAGTCGATAAACAAAATTGACACGCTGCTGGTGACCACCGATGACGTCGTCGCCTCGCCGACGCCCTTGGCGCCGCCCGATGCGTAAAAGCCTTTATAACAGCCAACCAAAGCGATAACCATCCCGAAGGCGGCGGCCTTCACGCCGGATTTGAGCAGGTCGATGGGCGCGACGAAGTCACGGATTTTGCTCAGAAAAATGCCCGGATCGACCTCGAGCACGAAGACCGACAGCACATACGCCGCGCTGATGCCCACCAGGTTAAAGAGCATGGTGAGCACCGGGAGCATCAGCACGCTGGCGATGATGCGCGGGGTCACCAGATATTGGATGGGGTTGACCGCCATGACCGCCATCGCGTCGATCTGCTCGGTCACCCGCATGGTGCCAAGCTCGGTGGTCATCGCGCTGCCGGTTCGCCCGGCGACCATCAATCCGGCGAGCACAGGCCCGAGCTCGCGAATCAGCGAGACCGCGACCGTACCGCCCACCAGGCTCTCGGCGTTGAACATTCGGAAGGCGTAGAACGATTGGTAGGCCAGGACCAGGCCCGAGAAGACACCGGTTAATAGGACGATGGGCAAGCTGCCCACGCCGACCATATCCAGGGCCTGCGCCCAAATACGGAGCCGATAAGGAGGCCGAAACGCCCAGACGATCGCCTCGCCGAGCATGATCATCATCTGACCAAGCTCTTCGACAAAAGCGATCGCGCGGTTGCCTACATTCTCCACCCCGGACTTTGCCTTATTGAGCATTCACATCCGCCATACAACAGATTACAAAACTCACGCCCATCATCATATCAAATAGCCCAAGAGACGTGAGCGACCTCCCGAGTAGCACACCCTTAGGGCTGCCGCAAAATCGAGATTCGCGCCAACTCCGAAATTCTGCCCAGTTTAATTAACCTCATCGCTCACTTCAGCGTCATCCTCATCGATATCATCGATATCATCGATATCATCGATATCATCGATATCATCGATATCATCGATATCGTCGCCATTAGGGCCAATAAGATACCATTTATCGCCAAAGCCTTCGACCCCTTGGCCTTCGGTGTCCCCGGGGCTCTCGTCGCGCTGAGAATAATAGAGGGGCAAGCCATTATAGGTCATCTGCATGCTCCCGTCGCGACGCGCCACGCTGCCTACGATCGAGGCATCGATCTGCGCGGGCACCCGCAGCTCGCCGGCCAACCCCGTGCCGCCCTCCAGGATGAACGGCGGCCAAGCCTCGGCGCAGTCGTCATAGCACTCGCTCGACTCGCCCCCCTTATCGGCCTCAAAAATATACAGGCTCATCCCGCTTGAGTCGGCCAGATACTCCCCATACGGCGCCTTTAGCTGCACCGTAATCATCGCGAAGTCGTCGCGCCCCCCTTCGGTCAACGGCTCATCGCGCACCTGTTCCTGCGTTTCTGCGCCGTCCCAATCCCCGAGTTCATCGCCTTTGTCTCCAGCGCGAGCGCCCTGCACATTCGTCCCCAGCTGATCCGCGTCGCGCACCGCCTGCCCTTTGCACCCCGTGATGCCCAGAAATAGGCTCAATACACTTAAATAAGTCGCGATTCGACTCATGATTTCTCCTGAGATCATTGAACAAAAATGCGTAAAAGAACGCCGTCAAAATGCCGTGCGTAGCCAACCTAAACGCCGCTAAATGCGTGGCAAGCAAAGATAATCGACCCGCGACGCCCCGGCCGACGCCCCGGATCTGTGGCATACGGATGTGTGCGCTGCGGCGAACGAGGATGAAGCACAGCGCGATGAGTCCTCCTAAATAGAAGAAGCCCGGAACGCGCGTCACACGCGCGTTCCGGGCTTCGATGCTTTAGCTGCGGCTATTTAAGCCTCAGACAGCCCCATCAAATGTAGGCTGATTGACCTTCTTCTTCGCCTGCATCTCCTTGAACTTCTTAAAGGCCAGGAACGCACCGCCGCCGAGCACACCCATGCCTAATAGGAGCAGCGGGATGCCGATGAGGGGGCGGTAGAAGACCCAACCCACCGAGATGGTCACGAAGCTCAGGCCAACCGCCAGGAATCCGGCCACCAGCGACGCGCCCATCTCGACCAGGCCGCCAAGCAGCGGCACCATTCCAGCCAGCGCCGTGAACGGGCCGAAGATCAGACGGAAGCCCGCGAACATCATGAAGAACCCGAGACCGCGAAGAATCCAGGTCATCGTCGCGTTATCCGACTCGGCTTTTTGGAACATCGCGTCGGCGGATTTCGTACCCATCTCGACCAGCGCCAGCGTAGAGTTCATCTTGTCGGAGGTATAGGCGCCCAGCGATTTGCCGGTCACCCCGGCGACGATGCTGGTTTCTCCGGGGAGCGCGACCTCATAGCGGATGCGAACGTCACCGATAAGCGGCTTGGCCGAATCCCCATAATAAATTTCATTCCCGTTAAGCGACGCCTCGCCCCGACTGATCGGTTTGAAGCCAGCGACGTCATCTTCCTCGAGGGGGTGGACGTCCTTGGCGCTCCAGCTTTTCTTCAAACCGTCCGAGACGTCATACGCCCCAAGGGTGACCTTTTTCGCCACGAAGGTCTTGCTCTTAAATGGCATCGCGGGGTTCTGATGGTCGGTCGCTTTTTTGAAATTCGAGGAGTTAATTTCGGTCGCCGACCACTCCTTATTGTAGCGATAGGTGGTCTTCTTCTTTTTCTTACCCTCCACCTTGGTCTTCTCGGTCTTCTTGGTCTCTTTCCACTGATACATCTCGACGACGCGTCGCATGACAACTGCGGGCGCTTCGACGCCGAATTCCGTATCCACGGCGTTCTTCTCGACCGACACCGGGCCGGTGACATGCACCAATTTACCCTCGTGTTGTTTGTCGTATTTGTCGGCCTCGATGCTGACGACCGAACCCTTTCCGACCGCCAGGTCCTTGGCGCGTTTGACCGCGCGACCTTCGTTCCAAAACAGCAGCGGGAACGCGATAATGATCAGAAAAAAACCAGTGCCAACCTTGGCAAAGGCATCCTTAATGGTCGCAAAGCACCCTGCAGGCTCGCTAAACTCAACAAACTCGTCCACAGTCCCTCTCCTAAGTTAAAATATTAAAATATGCGATTGTTGAACAATCGCATAACGCCATTGCGCCCCGACAAACAAGGCGCATTGAATATGCCCCACAAGACAAACCCTCACGCCTCCGCGCGCCAACCTGCCTAAATGGTATTATTGCACGGGAATTAGCACATCACACAAACAAGCAAAAGCATATTTTAAAAGCGCGCAATCCTGCGCCGCCCAGATCCAACTTTAATGATTGATTCAAGACGCTCATTTAAAGTAGGGTCTCGCCGAAACCGTAGCCATTCGCGCGTCTATTCGTCGCGCGCGGGGACCCCCAAAACACCGCTAAGTGGCGCTCACGCCTGCTTGAGGCGCAACCCTAGATAAATTCGACAGAACCTGTTGAAAGGCCGCAGATGCTCGAGCGATTAATCGACTACTTTATCCCGGATGACTTCCCCGACCCCACAGGGGTCGAGACGCGGCGCGCGCGCATCGGCGTCATCATCACCATCATCGCCAATTTCTGGGCGTTTGTTGCGGGTACGCTGGGGTTGGCCTCGGGAAATATCCACGTCGGCGTTGGCCTGCTGATCGGCGCGGTCGTGATGAGCCTGGCGCCCTTCGTCCTACGCAACACCGGGAACCTGAGCCTCGCTGGCCACTGCATCATCATCCCGGCCTACGTGACCATCGTGGCGATGGTTTATTCGACCGGCGGGCTCTACTCGGCCGCCATCCTCTGGCTGCCGCTGTTGCCGCTGCTCGCGACCATTTACCAGAGCAACCGCAACGCCCTGGCCTGGGTCTTTGTCGTCGGCGCGACCATCGCGCTGATGACCGTTGGCATGCTGGTGGACTACCCATTCCCCCAGGCGAAGTCGCGCGTCGGCTCCTACATCCAATTTGGCGTGGCGCTCATCGGCATGATGGGCACCACCTATGCCCTGCTTCAGTTCAAGAATAATGTCCAGATCTGGCTTAGCGACGCGCTGCGCGAGAAGGAAGCCGAGACGCGCGCCGTCCTTGAGACCGCCCCCGACGCCATCCTCACGGTCGGCGGGGACGGGCAAATCTTGAGCGTAAACCGCGCCACCGCGCGCATGTTTAACGCCAGCCGGGAGGAGATTCTCGCGCTCAATATCCAGGACCTGGTGGCAGACCTGGACCCGGTCTCGCTGAACGCCCTGCTCAAGACGCGCGGCTTCGGCGAGTCAGTGGAGCTCACCAGCACCCGCGCGGGAAGCGAGTTTCCGGTCGAGATCGCCTTCGGTCACCACGACTCGCGCATCGTGCTGGTGCTGCGCGATATCACCGAGCGCAAAGTCGCCAACCAGGCGCTTCGAAGCGCGCGCGACCAGGCCATCGAGGCGAGCCGCGCAAAGAGCGCATTTTTGGCCAATATGAGCCACGAACTGCGCACCCCGCTCAACGCGGTCATCGGGTACTCGGAGATGATCAAGGAAGAGATCGAGATCATGTACGATGAGAAGGTCGAAAATATCGAGGTTATCACCGACTTCCTGCCTGATCTAACCCGTATCCGCACCGCCGGCGCCCACCTGCTCGCGCTCATTAACGATATCCTGGACCTGTCCAAAATCGAGGCAGGCAAGATGGATCTGCACCTCGAAGAATTCGAGGTCGACGCCCTGATCGAGGAGATCGAGAGCACCATCGCACCGCTGGCGAAGAAGGGAAATAACCGCGTCGTCATCGAGCGAAGCGACGCACTCGGCACCATGAATTCCGATATCACCAAGGTCCGCCAGATCCTGCTCAACCTCCTGAGCAACGCCTGCAAATTCACCAAAGAGGGGAGCGTCACCGTCCGGATCAGCCCCGCCGAGAATAACGCAAAACTCATCTTCGAGATCGAAGACACCGGCGTAGGCATGAGCGAGTCACAGCTTCAAAAAATCTTCGAGGCGTTCACGCAGGCCGACGCCTCCACCACCCGCCAATACGGCGGCACCGGCCTCGGGCTGACCATCACGCGCCATTTCTGCTCCCTTCTCGGCGGCGAGGTCGAGGTCGAATCATCTCTGGGCCAGGGAAGCGTCTTCCGCGTTCACCTGCCTCGCGATAACTCCACCGATATCCCGGCCGAAATCGCCGCCTAAAACTTCACAGAGAAAAAACGCGCCGGCCGGACTCAGCGATGAGTCCGGCCGGCGCGTCACTATCTCCTCAGAACCGCCCTCGCGATCAGGCGCGCTTCAGGAATTTCGTCTTGAGCACCAGCGTGATGCCGTTGACCTTGCCCTCCACATTCTCGGGGTCGCCGTCGATCAGGCGGACACCCTTCACGCGGGTTCCCTGCTTGGCGATGAAGTTGGTGCCCTTCACGTCGAGGTTTCGCACCAGGGTCACGTCGTCGCCGTCGTTAATCTGTGTGCCGTTGCTGTCGAGCGTGGGCGGCGCGTCATCCGACACCTCCACGACGCCCTCCTTTGCCCAGGCCATCTCATCGTCCATCAGATAGACCTGGTCCATCAGGTCCCGCGCCCAGGTCTCGCCGCGCAATTTATTGAGCACGCGCCAGCTCAGGACCTTCACCGCCGGGACCACGCTCCAAACTGAGCCCTGCAGGCAATACCAATGCGTCGAATCGAGCTCACTGGCGTCTTCGGCGGCGAGTTGGTTGGCGCAGACCTCGCAAATCACGATGCTCGCGTCGTCGCGCGGCTCTTCGGAGGGGACGTCAAATTGGCGCAATAGGGTCGTCGAAGTACAAAGCTCACATTGGTGCTCAGCGCGCTCGAGGAGGGCTTGTTCGATGCTCATTTTAATGCTCGTCGGTCTAAATATATAGGAAGTAAAGCTCCGGGGCCTATAGCATAGTCCGACATGGAGTAGAATCGACGTGTTTCGCCCTTCTGTCGCTTCGCGACATCTTGATCTGGCGGCGCTTCGCTGATTCGCAGCCCCCCTTCTGTCGCTTCGCGACATCTTCCCCAGCGGGGAAGATCTACTGTTGCGCTAGCGGGGGGCTTTGGGTGGGCGGTGGGAGACCCATCAATGCGCAAGCGGCGGCTGCATATCATCGCGCTCGATGCGGTGGCGCCAGCGCTCGAGCAGCTCGTGTGCCGCGTCGCGCCCGCCGATGCCGAAGGCAATCGCCGCGGCGACCGCGATGGCGCCGATAAAGAACGCAAACGCCAGGGTGATGATTTCGTTGGCCAGACCCATCTGACGAAGGGCCATCGCGCCGGCCAGAACCAGAATAGCGGCGCGCGCCAATTGCCCCAAAATATGGGAGTGCTGGGAGTCGCCTGCGTGGATCACGCGAGCCGCCCAATTGGCCAACCACAGGCCGACGGCGAAGACCAGTAGACCCGTGATAATCTCGCCGGCGAAGACGATAAAGTCGGCGACGATTGCCTCCAGGGCGCCAAAACCCATCAGGCGCAGCGCCGCGGTCACGCCGAAGAGCAGGATGCCGACGAAGGCCAGCGAGCCGACGATGCTCGACGGGGTCGTCGAGATATCCATCCCGTCGACTTCCTCGCTGTGGGCGCGCGCGACCTGCGCGCGCTCATGGTCGCCGAGGTTCCCGGCATATTCACCATGGTTATAGGCTTCCCTCGCCGACGTCGACGTATGCGCCGACGACAGGCCGAGGCGCTCGCCAAAGCGGTCGAACCCCATGCGCATCAGCGCCTGGGTGACAAGGACGCGCACCAGGCGCCCGACGACATAGGCCGCCGCCACCACCACGATCGCCCCGAACACCGCCGGCAACGCGACCAGAATATCGTTGAGCATCGCGGTGACCGGCGCCAGCAAGCCCTGCAGGGCCAGCACGTCGAGGATCAACGGCAAAAAGAGCACCAGGACGATCCAGAACACCGCCGTGGACACCGCCTTGGTCAACGACGGCGCAGACGGGTCCTTGGCGTCCCCCTTCATGAGCCGCTCGTCGACTCGAGCCTTCTCCATCCCCTTGCGCGTCAGAAAGCGCGCGCCCCACGCGACCAACCCCGCCACCGCCACCAATAACAGGGCGCCGAGCAGCCTGGGAAGAAACGCGATGAGTTCGTTCAATGCCTGTTCCATATACTCCCCCTGCTTACTCAAGGATCCAAGCGGCGCTGATGCCCGCGTCGGCGCGGCGCGCCTCACGCAACGCGCGCCAACCCGGCGAGCTGTCGCGTATCATAGGTGTGTCGAACAACCTCGCAGGGCTGTCACCTACGCAACCTAGACACGCCATGGAATCACGCAACCCACACAAAACCCAACGATTACTTGCACTTAGGAATAAATAATGTTCTCTTCTTTCTCGGTCGTGCTCAGTCAGATGACCTAGAACAGGACGAGAAGGAGCGGGTCTTTGCGCCGCGGTTTCTCCGGGGCGAACCGACGCGATTTCCTCAACTCCATTTGTAGTTCGATTCGCAACAAGCAGGTTTTAGGAGTTCTATAGTGAAGCTAATAATTGGCTGGAGACTCGTCTCCGCGCCTCTTCTGGTAAGCTGCATTCTATTGACGAGTTGCTTGAGCGATACGGGTAAGAATCGCTCCACCACCCTTGAAGCCGACACAGGTCGCGGGCATGACGCGGGCCCGGGGGACCTGGACGCGAGCGCGCGCGATGCTCAGGGCATCTCGCCCCCACACGACGCGCTTGACTCGCCGGATTCGACCGTCGCCCAGGATTCGGGGCGCGACACCTCGCCCAAAGATGACGCCTCCGCAGACACCCACTCGCCGCCCGACACCGCCGCCGACGCGACCGCGGACGCCGCCACTTCAGATACCTCGGACACCGCGCATACGCCCGATACCAGCGCGCCACTTCCCCCAGAAAAGCCAGAGTTTTTGAGCCGCCACGACACCAGCGCCCTGTGGGTCTGGGCCGACGCCGAGACCGCCCACGCCTTCACGACCAACCGCTGGAATATGGCCGAAAACCTCATCAATTTCGCCAGCGCGCCGCACGGCTCGAGCGCGCATGCGATCAATCGCTTCTATTTTGAGGCCCGCACCTATTCGCGCGATAATATCTTCGACGCGATGCGCCCGATCACCTACGACCCGCTGCTGACCCCGGGCGAGCAAGCGCATCTGCGCGCGTTTAACGCCCGCGCGCACGCCGCCGGCATCGCGGTCGAATACCTCGACGGCCAGGCCATCTGGCTGGCGAGTGACGCCAACGCCCAGTGGCCCAAGCAGGTCTGCCGCGACGTGGTCACCTTCAATAAGACGACCTCGCTCAACGCCGAGCGCCTCGCCGGCGTCCACTTCGACATCGAACCGCATACCGTCGGCGGCACCCGCTGGGACGGCCACTGGTGGCAAGACCGCCTGCCCGGGGGCTACAACGCCGCGTGGACCCAGCGCTGGATGGACATCATGACCTCGTGTCGGGCCACCCTCGACGCCTACGCACAAGAGACCGGCCATTATATGACCCTATCCCTCGATCTCGGCGCAGACATCGCCTACTACAACAAACCCCTGCTCAGTTTTTTGAACGCGCCCGACAGCCCCGTCGATTATATCGCGCTGATGAATTATTACGACAACACCCCCAACCAGAACGACCAGCCCTCCTTCTTCTTTGGCTGGCACGACGGCGAAGCGATGACCGGCGGCGTCGAGCAAAACCTCGCCCTGTGGACAAATACCCCGCTGGTCTTCGGCGTGGAGGTCAACCCGCTGCCCACCGAGTATCACTTCATGACCTTTGACGAAGAGGGCTATAACGCCACGTTCGCGGTAATTGACACGCTCACCGCCGGGTATCGACGCGCCCGGGTGATGGGTTATGCGGTCCATTCGTGGGGAGGTTATATCGCGATGGAGCCGTAGGTTGTTTTTGCACCCCCGGGTTCGATAGGCCCGGGGGCGCAATTAAAAATCTTTGTTTCCAATGCAAAGTTGCACCCTGCACATTGAATAAAGTAAACTCAACACTGCGGATCGCGCCAAACGCTGCTCAATTTCGGCACGACGCAGACGCGGCGCCGGTCGCATGATGACCTCGCGCACTTACTTTTTCAGAAAGATAGGTCGACGGTCCGGGTAATGACGCTCGACGCAAGCGCTGAGCGACGCCACGTGAGGATGTGTAGAAGCACCTATAATTTTAAAAATAAGTAGCTGGCGGGAGCTCCACCATGATCGCTAAATTGATCGACTATTTTATCCCCGAGGACTTTCCGGACCCTACCGGCATCGAAACGCGGCGCGCGCGCATCGGGGTGACGGTCACCATCTTCGCGGTCTTCTGGGCGAGCATGTCGGCGGGGGTCGCGCTGCTCGCGGGCACCTATCACGTCGGCCTGAGCTTGCTCGCCGGCACCGCGCTGATCGCGACCGCGCCCTTCGTATTGCGCGCCACCTCGAACCTCACCCTCGCCGGCCACTGCATCATCCTGCCGCTGTACTCCACGCTGCTGTGGATCACGTTTCTGACCGGCGGCCTCTACTCCCCCGCGCTCCTCTGGCTGGTGGTGATGCCCCTTCTGGCCTCCCTGCTACAGTCGAACCGCGCCGCGCTGGGCTGGCTCATCGCGGTATGCCTGACCTTCGCGTCCATCACGACCGCGACCGTGCTGGGCTATAATTTCAAACGCACCGACGCACCGCTGGTCTCCTATATCCAATTCGGTATCGCGTTGATCGGCCTGCTCATCATCACCTTCACCATCTTGCATCTTAAAAACTCGCTGCAAGTCTGGCTCTCCGATGCGCTTCGCCACAAAGAGGCCGAGACCAGCGCGGTGCTTGAGACCGCCCCCGACGCCATCCTTACCCTTGACCCGGATGGACAGATTCTAAGCGCAAACCGGGCGACCGCGCGCATTTTCGGGCGCGAGCGCCCCAATATTGTCGCCCAGAATATCCGCGACCTCATCGCCGAGCTCGACCCCAATGCCCTGGGCGAGGCCTTTGAAAATCGCGTCTTCGGCGAACCTGTCGAATATATCGGCCGGCGCGATGCCGCGCACGAATTCCCCCTGGAGGTCGCCTTCGGGCGCCACGACTCCCGCATCGTCCTGGTGCTCCGGGACATCACCGAGCGCCAGGTCGCAAACCAGGCCCTGCGCGACGCGCGCGACCAGGCCATCGAGGCGAGCCGGGCGAAGAGCGCGTTTTTGGCCAATATGAGCCATGAACTGCGCACCCCGCTCAACGCGGTCATCGGCTACTCCGAGATGATCAAAGAAGAGATCGAGCTGATGCGCGACGAGGGCATCGAGAGCATCGACGCGGTCACCGAATTCTTGCCCGACTTAAACCGCATCCGCACCGCCGGCACCCACCTGCTCTCGCTGATCAACGACATCCTGGACCTCTCCAAAATCGAGGCAGGAAAGATGACCCTGCACCTCGAAGAGTTCGAGGTCGCCGCGCTCATCGACGACATCCACAGCACCATCGCGCCGCTGGCAAAGAAGTCCAATAACGCGGTCAGCGTCGAACTTGACGAGCGCCTGGGCTATATGAATTCGGACGCCACCAAGGTCCGACAGATTCTCTTTAACCTGATGAGCAACGCCTGCAAATTCACCGCCAACGGGCGCATCGCCATTCGCGTGGCGCCGGATGATACATATGAGCAAATCGTCTTCGAGATCGAAGACACCGGCGTGGGCATGAGCGAGGAACAGGTCGAGACCATCTTTGAAGCGTTCACGCAGGCCGACTCCTCGACGACCCGCGAGTTCGGCGGCACCGGCCTCGGCCTGACCATCACCCGTCACTTCTGCACCCTGCTCGGCGGCGATGTCGAGGTCGAGTCGACCCTCGGCGAGGGAAGCCTATTTCGGGTGCGCCTGCGCACCAATATGGGCGGCGCCCATAGCCTGCATGCCGCCGAACTCGCCGACGCAGACTCCGCCCCCTCCTTCGACGCTCCCCCCCAGGCGCTCGACCTTACTGACGCCAGCCACACCGTGCTGGTCATCGACGACGACCCGACCATGCGCGACCTGCTGCGCCGCATGCTTGAGCGCGAGGGCTTCGCCGTGGCCACCGCCGCCAGCGGCTCCGAGGGACTGCTGCTCGCCGAGCAGCTGCACCCTGACATCATCACCCTCGACGTGATGATGCCCTCTATGGACGGCTGGAGCCTGCTGTCACTGCTCAAAGAGAACCCCGACCTCCAGGACATCCCGGTCATTATGGTCACGATGGTCTCGGAGAGCGCGCGCGGTTTCGCGCTCGGGGCCGACCACTATATGGTCAAACCGATTAACCGCCAGAAGCTCGTCGGCATCCTGAATCGGTACCGAAACACGTCGAGCGCGTTTCGAAATATCCTGCTCGTCGAAGATGACGAGCCGACCCGCGAGCTGGTGCGGCGCACCCTCGACGACAATGGCTGGGAGGTGCGCGAGGCCGAGAACGGTCAGCTGGGCCTGGACGCGCTGGAGCATTTCGAGCCCGACCTGGTCCTGCTCGACTTGATGATGCCCCAGATGGACGGCTTCGAATTCCTGCGCCGCTTCCGCACCCTCGATGCCTACCGGGGCGTGCCGGTCATCGTGGTGACCGCCAAAGAGCTCACCGACCAAGAAAAGATCAGGTTGCGCAAGGACGCCGACGAAATCCTCACGAAGGCGGGCCGCGTGGCCGGGCAAAACCCGCTCGAAGAGCTCCTCTCGCAGGTGCGAAAATACGCTAACGAGAAGTAGGCCACGCGGCGCATCAGCTCGCCCCGGGTCACGCCCGCAGCGAGCGCGACGGGTCTTCGGGCTCGAGCAAGTCGCGCGGCCAGGCGCCGCAAGTGGCGGCGGCCTCGTAGGTGCTCTCCAGGAATTGGCGCAGCACCGCCGCCGGGTCCGCGCAGCGGCGAAGGTCTTTGTAGAGCAGCACAAACTCCCCCAACTCCTCGCTATAAAACGCGTGCCGCGGGCGCACCGGATAATCCTTAAACCCGTCCGGCTCCGGGTAGGCGTAACTATAATATGCCGGCTCCGCCAGGCCGCCCTCGGTGCCCGGCCAGAACCCGCAACTGCTGCATTCGTGCGAATACGCCTCGCGGGTGACCCAATCTGCCATATTCGGCACGCCGCCCGGGTGCGGCGGCGCCTCGCGCAGCGAAAAGCGCGTCAGCGCCAGGTCAAAGCTCCCCCAGAAGAAATGAACCGGGCTGCTCTTGCCGACGAAGCCCGCGCGGACCTCCTGAAAGACCTGCTCCGAGGCCAAGAGCACCTGCCAGAACCGGTGGGCATGCTCCGGTATATAGGTGGCGTGTTGCTCATCTTCGGCGAAGGGAATCGGGTCCTCAATCTCGACCGGGTGCGGCCAAATCTCGACCTCAATGCCCAGCGCGTCCAGGGTCTCCATCACCTCACGATAAAACGTCGCGGTGGTCTTCGAGGTCAGCTCGATATCTGCCCTGCGCCCCGACGAAGTCTCAAAACGCAGCAGGTGGTCGATAAAATCGAAGTCAATCTGGAAGGCGCCGCCGTCCCGATACATCGTGGACGTCGTCATGCCGCGCGGGGTGATATAATAGGTCGAGTTCCACCAATGATTGATCTTCGGCGTGCAGGCCAGGCGAATCTTTCCGACGATCTGGGTCCACATATGCAGCGTCGCGTAGGTGTCCTTCCACTGCGCAAGCGGCAGCTCAGGCCATTGCTCCGCGCTAATTCCGGCGCTCACTTCTCGATGGGCCATGGTGTGCCTCCTCAATCCTAGATGGTGCAGCCGCAATGCGGCCGCGCGAACGCCCCTAAGTCTAGACACCTACCCCGCCGGTTTTAGTCTCCTCCCCGCTGGCTGATTCGCGGCGCCAGATAACGGGTTGGCCCTTCGCACGATTAAAGAGTAGATTGGCCACGATACACCGATGTCTGCTCCACACTATCGCGCGTGGTTTCTCCAAATGTCGCGCGCATCTCGACACGACCCGGAGGCACTATATGAACGCGATGAATCGCACGCTGCTTATATTGTTGGTGATGGCTCTCGGGGCGCTCAGCGCCTGCGACAATGCAAAAACACCGGGCGACCCGGCTCCCAGCGCGGCGTCGGCCGAAGCAGACAATCAAGCGCCAGAGAAGCATGATGATGATGATGACGACCATGACCACGACGATGAGCACGCCGAGAAGCCCAAAGGCGACCACCACAGTCATGTCGAGGGAGAGCACGGGCACGACCACGATAATTACGCGGTCAAAACCCCGGAATCGATCGAGGACCTTCCCGAAGGCATCAACGTGGTCGAGCACGAGATGCTCCTGCTCAATAACGCGATGATCGGCGTCTTCAGCCTCATCATCGCCAACCAACTCGAGAATATCCCGGCCACCATCTATAGCGTCCACGACGCCCGCGACCTCACCGAGCGCACCCTCGCCGCCGGAAAATACAAGACGCCCAAAAATAGCGACGACCTCGACGGCTTCATGAAGCTCGACGAAGCCTTCCACGCCGACCTGGTCGAGCTGGTCAACGCTGCCAAAAAAGATGACCTGAAGCTCACCACCGAAAAATACGCCGACGTCATCCAGGGTTGCACCGATTGCCACACCCAATACCGCTACTGACCCCCAACGCCCCACCGACACGAGACGAGTAAAAAATGCTCTTTAGCTCAAACTTCGACGAATTCGACCACGGCGCCCACCTGCGCCGCGCCTTTGAACTCGCCAACGAGGCCGCCGAGCGCGGCGATCACCCCTTCGGCTCGGTGCTGGTCCTGGACGATGAGATCGTGCTGACCGACTCCAATCGGGTCGTCACCGAGAACGACATCCGCCGCCACCCCGAGCTGCACCTTGCCCACCTTGCCTGCCAAAAATTCTCGGTCGAAGAGCGCGCGCGCATGGTCATGTACACCAGCACCGAGCCCTGCCCGATGTGCGCCGGCGGCATCCGCGCCGCCGGCCTGGCCCGGGTCTACTATAGCGTGGCGAGCCACGACCTCACCGAGCTCAACGGCTACCACACCCCGGTGCGCTCCGCCGCGATTTTGGAGGGCGTCACCCAGGTCGTCGGCCCACTGCTGCATAGCGAAGGTATGCGGATTCATAAGGATTATGGGTGGTGAGAAGTTGATGCTGTGCGATGAAAAAGCCGCCCTCACGGCTGTGAGGGCGGCGTTTTCATTTGAGAGCTGTCGCGCTACGCTTGATCAGCGATAGCGCCCCAAATAGGTCACTCCATCACCGGAGTCGTCCGAAATGGCGAGGTCCCCATCCTGATTTGCCGCCACCCGCCAGGCGCCCTCCGACATCGGAATTTCATCAATCACCTTCGGGTTGCTTCGGTCGCTCAGGTCAACCAACTGCACCCCGGCCTGACCGGCGGTCAGCACGTGGTTCTGATCAATCACCTCGATATCGTAGACTTCATTGCCGTCACTTAAATAGGCGAGATTATTGACCTCACTATCAAAGACCCCCAACCCACCCGTGCCTGCGGCGAGCAAGATGGTCCCGTCTTCCAGACTATCCAAGCGCCAGACGTAGTCGCCCTCGACTGACCAGGAGTCGTTGGCGATCAGCTGATTCCCGGCGACCGAGACTTCATAAAGCGTCCCCGAGCGGAAGCCGCCGGCGAGCACCTTATTGGCGCCGAAGTTGGTCACCGAACGGATATCATCCTGCAGGTTAAGGCTCGCGTCGACGCTCAGGTCAGGCCCAAAAAGCGCCAACCCGTGGTTGGTCTCGGCGCCCACGATGCGCCCGTCGCTCAGGCCCACATAGTCCTGGCGCTCGCCGCTGCGACCGCTGCTCTCACCCAGGTCGACTCCGCTCGAGATATCGACTCGATGCGTATAATAATTGGTTCCGTACAGCAGCGTATTCTCGTCGAGCACATAGAGGCCACCCATCGAATACTCATCCAGACTGGTCATGCGCGCATCATCGATGCTCGACGCGCTCCCCCCAGAAGTATCCCAACCCTCGATACACTTGGTCGTGCATCTCTCCGAATAGGCAGTGTAGAGTTTCGAACCCACCCAGACCATATGGGTGGTGCTCTCGGTAAAAGATGTCTCGCTTTTGCTCAACGCAAAGCTGGGAGTCGGGTCATCGCCGACATCATCGGAGACCCCGTCCGGTGAGGAGTGCGCGTCCTCGCCGGCATCACTTTGGTCGCCAGCATCGCTTTTTTCACCGGCATCGCTCTGATCACCGGCATCCGCTTCAATATTTTCACTCGTGTCTGAGTCATCGGAACAGGCAAGGCCAAGCGGGGAAAACAAAAGCAATAAAATAAGTAGTGTTCGTCCGGTTTGCATCCAATTCTCCATCATTAGATTCACAGTTCAACTCCTTACACGAGGAACGGAAACGATGTCCGTTCCCCTTCAAATACGCAGCAAGAAGTAATTTATTCATGATTGCACTTCAAACTCCGCGCCCCTTGAGTCGATCAGGCTGGTCCCCCCCCCTCCCCCGCATTTGCACAAACCCCGCCTTCCCTGATATTACCAACCTTCCACAGCGAAACTAAACTAGGGTTGGGATATGCCTGAGCTGAATTCGATCCTGTCCTATCTATACCCTACGGACTTCCGCCTACCCCTGTTTTGAGGCATCGAATGATCGCTCGATTGACCGAATATTTTATCCCCCAAGACCTCGCCGATCCCACGGGAGTCGAGGTGCGACGGGCGCGCATCGGGGTCATGATCACGTTCGTGACCATCTTCTGGGCGATGATTGCTGCGGGGTTGGGGGTGCTTTCCGGGGCCTATGAGTCGGTCTTGGGGTTGTTGGTTGGGATGCTCCTGGTAGGGTGCGCGCCCTTTGTGCTGCGCGCAACCGGCAACTTGAGCCTGACCGGTCACTTCACGGTGGCGCCGATCTATGCGGTTCTTTTGTGGACGATCTACCTCAACGGAGGGCTCTACGCTGCCCCGACTCTCTGGCTGCCGATCATGCCGCTGTTGGCCTCCCTCTTTCAGAAGAACCGCTCCGCGGTCGTATGGCTTGGGTTGGTCGTCGTCACCTTTATCGCCCTGATAGCCGCCAACTTGACTGGCTTTCCCTTCCCGGACAACCCGAAAACCCGGGCCTCCGACATGCAATTCGGAATCGCGCTCATCGGCATGGGGGTGACCACCTTCGCCATCCTCCACCTCAAGAATAACGTCCAGATCTGGCTGACCGACGCCCTTCGCCAAAAAGAAGCCGAGACCAGCGCGGTGCTCGAGACCGCGCCAGACGCGATCATCACCGTCGACACCGATGGCCAGATCCTGCGCGCAAACCGCGCGACCGCCCGCATCTTTAGCTGCGACCGCGACGAGATCGTTGGCCAGAATATCCGCGCCCTCATCGCCGACCTTGAGGCCCAGGCCCTGGTGCGCGCCGTCGAGTCCCACGCCCAGGGCGAGTCGGTCGAATTTGACGGGCAATGCAGCAAGGGGAACTCGATTCCCCTGGAGATCGCCTTCGGCCGGCTTGACGCGCGCATCGTGCTGGTGCTTCGCGATATCACCGAGCGAAAGGTCGCCAACGAGGCGCTTCGCAGCGCGCGCGACCAGGCCATCGAGGCGAGCCGGGCGAAGAGCGCGTTTTTGGCCAATATGAGCCATGAATTGCGCACGCCGCTCAACGCGGTCATCGGCTATTCGGAGATGATCAAAGAAGAGATCGAGGTCATGCGCGAAGACCAGGTCGACAATATCGAGGCCGTCACCGGCTTCCTCCCCGACCTCATGCGCATCCGCACCGCCGGCACCCACCTGCTCGCCCTCATCAACGACATCCTCGACCTGTCGAAGATCGAGGCCGGCAAGATGAACCTGCACCTTGAGGTCTTCGAGGTCGCGGCGCTCATCGAGGATATCCGCAGCACCATCGCGCCGCTGGCCACCAAGTCGAATAACACCCTGAACGTCGAGCTCGACCCGGGCCTGGGCTATATGAATTCGGACGCCACCAAGGTCCGCCAGATCCTCTTCAACCTGCTGAGCAACGCCTGCAAATTCACCAAAGACGGCGACATCACCATCCGCGTGACGCCCGACACCGACTACGAACACCTGATCTTCGAGGTCGAGGACACCGGCGTCGGCATGAGCCCGGAGCAGCTCGGCAAGATCTTCGACGCCTTCATCCAGGCCGACGGCTCGACCACTCGCCAATTCGGCGGCACCGGCCTCGGGCTGACCATCACGCGCCACTTCTGCGCCCTGCTCGGCGGCGAGGTCGAGGTTGAGTCAACCCTCGGCGAGGGAAGCCTGTTTAAGGTGCGCCTGCGCACAAATATGGAGCGCGAAGAAGCCGACGACACGCATCATGACGCCTCGGAGACCCACAACGCCGGCGCCAATGGCGCCGCAGAAGCCACCCCAAATACCGGCGCCGACACCGTGCTGGTCATCGACGATGACCCCACCATGCGCGACCTGCTGCGCCGGATCCTGGAGCGCGAGGGCTTCGCCGTGGCCACCGCGGCCAGCGGCTCCGAGGGCCTCTTGCTGGCCGAACATCTGCGCCCCGACGTCATCACCCTCGACGTGATGATGCCGCAGATGGACGGCTGGAGCCTGCTGTCGCGGCTAAAAGAAAACGCCGATCTCCAGGACATTCCGGTCATCATGGTGACGATGGTCGCCGAGAGCGAGCGCGGCTTCGCCCTGGGCGCCGACCACTATTTGCTCAAACCCATCAACCGCAAAAAGCTCGTCGGCATCCTGAACAAGTACCGCAACAGCTCGGCGGACTTCAAAAATATCCTGCTGGTCGAGGACGACGAGCCCAATCGCACCATGGTCCGGCGCACCCTGGACGACAGCGGCTGGGAGATCCGCGAGGCCGAGAACGGCCAACTCGCCCTGGACCTGCTCGATGACTTCGCCCCCGACCTGGTCCTGCTCGACCTCATGATGCCTCAGATGGACGGCTTCGAGTTCCTGCGCCGCTTTCGCGAAATCGAGGCATTTCAGAACACGCCGGTCATCGTCGTCACCGCCAAGGAGTTGACCGACGATGAGAAGATCCAGCTGCAGCGCGACGCCAACGAGGTGCTCGCCAAGGGCGGGCGCGCGGGCGGCGGAAATCCCCTGGAGGAATTGCTCTCTCAGGTGCGAAAATATGCGAGTGCGAAGTTAGGAGGCTAACCAGGCACAGGCGACCGCCGTTTATCTCTGTTCGGAAATCATACTGTCGCCAAGCGCTAAATTGCGGTTTTTAATTTTCTCCGGTATAGAAGCTCAATCAAAGCCCACAATAAGGGGGCATTCCACCGAGCCAATTCATCCCTCGAAGGTGTTGAGCGCCAGGGATTATTGCTATCGAGGACCTGTCATGTTTGCTCGAACCGTCGATTATTTCATCCCCGACAACTTTCCAGACCCCACCGGGGTCGAGGTGCGGCGAGCTCGCATCGGCGTGATGATTACCTTCTTCGCGATCTTCTGGGCCCTCGTAGCCTCGGGCTTGGGCATCATCACCGAGTGGTATGCGTCGACCATTGGCCTGTTGATCGGCACCGCCTTGGTGGCCTGCGCCCCGTTCGTGCTTCGCGCAACCGGCAACCTGAGCCTGACTGGGCACTGCATCGTGGCCCCCATCTATGCGGTGCTATTGTGGACCATCTACGTGGGCGGCGGGCTCTATGCGGCGCCCATCCTCTGGCTCCCCGTATTGCCCCTATTGGCGTCGCTCTTTCAGGAAAACAAGACAGCCCTTGTCTGGCTGGCGGTGGTGGTGGTCACCTTCTTGGGCATTTTGCTCATTACCCTATTGGAGATTCAATTCTTCCCGCCCATCGACAGCATCGAGGTCGCGCATATGCAATTCGGTGTCGCCCTGGTTGGGACCGCAGTGACGACCTTCGCGATCCTGCACCTCAAAAATAATGTGCAAATCTGGCTGACCGACGCCCTGCGCCAAAAAGAGACCGAGACCAGCGCCGTGCTCGAGACCGCACCCGACGCGATTATAACAATTGACACGGACGGACAGATCATTCGCGCCAACCGCGCCACCGCCCGCATCTTCGGCGGCGAGCGACAGGATATTATCGGTCAAAATATCCGAGAGCTGATCGCTGACTTCGAAGACCAGGCCCTCGTGGACGCGATGCGAGGAAACGCGCAAAATATTGGGGATTCCCTAGAATTCAGCGGCCTGCGATGCGACGGCGAACCGGTCCCGCTGGAGATTGCCTTCGGGCGCCACGACGCGCGCATCGTGATGGTGCTTCGCGATATCACCGAGCGAAAGGTCGCCAACGAGGCCCTGCGAAGCGCGCGTGATGAGGCGATCGAGGCCAGCCGGGCCAAGAGCGCGTTCCTGGCCAATATGAGCCACGAGCTGCGCACTCCGCTCAACGCGGTCATCGGTTATTCCGAGATGATCACAGAAGAAATCGAGCTGATGAGAGAAGACGAGGTCGACAATATCGCCCTCGTCACCGGGTTTCTCCCCGACCTCACGCGCATTCGCACCGCCGGCACCCACCTGCTCGCCCTGATCAACGATATCCTCGACCTGTCGAAGATCGAGGCCGGAAAGATGAATATCCATATGGAAGTCTTCGAGGTCACCTCGCTCATCGACGATATCCGCAGCACCATCGCGCCGCTCGCCAAAAAGTCCAACAATACCGTCACCGCCGAGCTCGACGCCGGCCTGGGCTTCATGAACTCGGACATC
This sequence comes from Bradymonas sediminis, assembly GCF_003258315.1. Lineage (GTDB taxonomy): Bacteria > Myxococcota_A > Bradymonadia > Bradymonadales > Bradymonadaceae > Bradymonas > Bradymonas sediminis. The sequence goes on along the minus strand of NZ_CP030032.1, from coordinate 1,357,721 downwards.
ACGAAGGTCCGCCAGATTCTATTCAATATCCTGAGCAACGCCTGCAAATTCACGCGCCAAGGGCGTATCGACATCCGCGCGAAGCCCGACGAGGACTACACCCATATCGTCTTTGAGGTCGAAGATTCCGGCGTCGGGATGAGCGAGGAACAATTGGAGAAGATCTTCGAGGCGTTCACTCAGGCCGACAACTCGACCACGCGCCAATACGGCGGCACCGGCCTCGGGCTTACCATCACCCGGCACTTCGCCGCGCTGCTGGGCGGCCAGGTCGAGGTCGAGTCCACCCTCGGCCAGGGCAGCCTCTTTCGCGTGCGGCTTCGCGCCAATCTGGAGACATCGGCCGAAGGCACCGACGGCGATTCGGGCCGTCTGTCCGCCGCTGAGTTCGACGCCCCCGCGCCCCAACTACTGACCAACACGACCGCCGCCGGTGACACCGTTTTGGTGATCGACGACGACCCGACCATGCGCGATCTGTTGCGCCGGATCTTGGAGCGCGAAGGCTTCGCGGTGGCGACCGCGGCCAGCGGCTCGGAGGGCTTGCTGCTGGCCGAACAACTGCGCCCCGATATCATCACCCTCGACGTGATGATGCCCTCGATGGATGGCTGGAGCCTGCTGTCTCGGCTCAAGGAGAACTCGGAGCTGCGCGACATCCCGGTCATCATGGTGACGATGGTCGCCGAGAGCGCGCGGGGCTATGCCCTGGGCGCCGACCACTATCTTCTCAAACCCATCAACCGCCAGAAACTCGTCGACATCCTCGACGGCTACTGAAAGCCCTCGCGTAGACTCCGCAATATCCTACTCGTCGAGGACGACGAGCCCACCCGAGGCGAGCGCGCAGGCAGCGGCTCGCCCCTCGAAGAATTATTGTCCCAGGTGAGAAAATACGCCGATCAGAAAGAACACGAATTAACCGGCAGGTCGCGGGCCTCAAAGCCCTCGCCTCCCCACTAATTTCGAGGAGTCGAGGGCTGCAGATTTGCATTAGGGGTTCGGGCAGGCCAATGAAATTTCGACAGATTCCCCACGGTCGAGCTCAGGTGAAAGCTCGAGCAACGAGTCACAGGCATCTCCGCGAAGCGTTAATATCCCTCGCTCAATATTCAGCGAATACCCATCGGGCTCGTCCGCCTGAACCTGCTCACCATCAACTTTCACCCGAAGCCTCGCTCGATCTGCCTCCGATATTTGAAGTTCAATTTGACAGTCCACGATGCTGCCGATGATCTCGTCGAGCGCCTGAAACAAGGCCGTTCCATCAGGTGGGTAATAATAGGACAATTGAGGGGATAAGGACTCATAATTATCCATGCTGCTCGTGTCAGCGCCGTACCCAATCACCGCAAGAGAAGTGCTGCTGTCTTGGTTAAAGTGAGGCAAATAGTCGGTAATTATATAATTACCACAACTTATCGCTTTATCGTCGCTGATGAGAACCACGATATTTTTCGGATATCGAACAGAGGCGTCGCTCGCGTGCCTATACACGGTCTGTGACATAACCGAGTCCAGGGCGATGAGAGTTGCCGTGGAAGTCATGGGGACCAGGGCAACACGTCCCATTGAAGCATAGGAGCTTTTGATAGCCTCGGCACTGTGCTGGCCGAGCGCAAGGCTCTCCCCCCAGGACCCACCGCAACCTGCCAGCGGTCCAGTTACGGGGAATATCGACATACCAAAATTCATCCTCCCGCTATATTTATCAGCGGCCCGGTTCAGGGCTACCTTGAGCGAATTATAATTGCCGGTTTGGTCGAAATCGCGAGTGCGATCTTGGATGATATAGATATTGGGCTGGACGACTTCAAAATCCACCGCCGTATCGGTGCAACTCGGCCCAGCCTCGGCCGCAGTATCCGTGCCGCCATCAACGGTATCCGGTGGCGACTCCGCGTCCGGCGCGACCAGGACATCGAAGGGCGGCTGCGTATCTCCTTCGATAGGGGTGTCCGGCGTTATTCGGGTATCATTGAGTGTATCCCAGCGGTCTCGGACATCCTGAGCATCCTGAGTATCCTGAGCATCGAAATCATCCTCAAGATTGCCGAACGCGTCCTGTGGCTCGCCGCCCGTGCTGCCGCCAAACGCGTCGTAGAGCGCACATCCCGAGGAGGCCCCTGCGGCGATGGTTAGACCCAGAATGAGTGGATGAAAAAGATTTCGACTGAGGCGCAACGATGTGTTCATCGAGAAAACTCGTCGTTAAAGTGAAAAAGTGGAATTCCTCCAATTCAGCCCCGAATTCCCCCAAGAACCCAGAGTCTTCTTCACTAAAACCCGACGAATCACCGATACTATCGTCGAAGCTACTTCCAAGAACAAATACTCGCGTCTTACTATCACGAGCAGGCAGGTGGTGAATTGATTCACTTAGGATGCATTATCGACGCTCTGATGGCAACATAAGAACTCTTCTTTTTTAGACTTCAGCCTCCGATGGCTCACCGCATTTTTTCGACTGCGCCGGACGTCCCTCATGAACCCAAAGACCATCTTCCTTTTTAGCCTCTTCGCGCTCGCGGTATTCGCGGGATGCGCCAGCGACGAAAACTCAACGCCCGCGGCCGATATATCGGACGCCTCACCGGACACGACCGCCGACGCCGTTGATGTCGCTGATACGCTCGACGCAAAGCCGCAGTGGGTCGACGCCGAGCGGGCCTTTTCGTTGGTCGACCCATTTATCGGCACGGGAGGATTGGGCTTCGGCTATGCCGCGCTCACCCCGACCGCCCAGGTCCCCAACGGACTGGTAAAGCTCGGCCCAGACACCTCGAAAGATGGCAAATACTACCCCCAATCCCACTTCAGCGGCTATCATTATGATGACCCGGAGGTGCGCGGATTTACCCATCTTCACCTGGTGGGCACCGGCGCACCGGGGCTTGGAAACCTGAGCGTTTTGCCGGTCGCGACCGTCGACGCTGCCAAGCCCTGGGCGCAATATACCGCGCTCGACAAAGACAGCGAGCAGGCGGCTCCGGGCTATTATTCAGTTCACCTCCCCGACGCCGGCGTCACCGTCGAACTTACCGCCTCACTTCGCGCGGGCTTTCATCGCTATCGCAGCGACGCCGGCGGCATCACCCTGCTCTTCAACCCGGCCTCGAGCATCGTTACTTCGGCCGAAACCGAGGTGACGATGGCGGTCGACGGCCAGACCATCGAGGGTCATGTGGTCTTTGGCGGTGATTTCGCGACCCGAAGCGGCCCGTTCACCCTCTACTTTTCGGCGACCAGCGACTCCGCCCCCACCGCGGTCTCCACCTGGGATGACAGCGGCGTGAACGCTGGCGCGTCGAGCGCTCAGGGAGTCGAAGGCGGCGCGGTGCTCGACTTCAGCGACGCCGAGCAGGTTGAGCTGCGCGTCGGCCTCTCCTTCGTCGACCTCGACCAGGCGCGGCTGCACCGAAGCGAAGAGCTCGACGCCAAGACCTTTGAAGCCGTGCGCGAAGAGGCCAAAGCCGCCTGGCTCGACAAGCTCGGGCGCGTGCGCGTGCGCGGCGGCGCCGAAGACGACCTGCGCATCTTCTACACCGCCCTCTATAATGTGTGGCGCATGCCGACCCGACTCGACGGGGCGGACGGGCGCTACCGCGGCATGGACGACCAGATTCACCAGGTCAACGGCTCCAAATATTATTCAGATCTGTCGCTGTGGGACACGTTCCGCACCCTCCACCCATTGCTCACGCTCATCGACCCGGACCTGCAGCGCGATAGCCTGAACTCATTGCTCGCGATGAAGCGCGCCACCGGCTTTATCCCGCGCTGGCCGGCGCTCCAGACCTATACCAATAGCATGCTGGGGACGCCCGCCGACCAACTCTTCGCCGAAAGCGCGCTCAAGGGAATCGACGGCGTCGACTACCAGGAGGCATTCGACGCCCTACTCATCACAGCGACCCAACAAACGCCCCCCGGCTCGATCTTCACCGGCCGGCGCGCGGTCGCTCGCTACCTCGAGCTTGGCTACGTGCCCGACGACGAATTTAGCCAATCCGTCTCCCGCACCCTGGAATACGCATGGAACGATTGGGCGCTCGCCAATTTAGCCGATCACCTCGGCCGCGCCGAGGCGAGCGCGCTGCGTGAGCGTTCGGAGAATTGGAAGAATACATTTGAGGAGACGACGAAATTCATGACCCCGCGAAACGCCGATGGCAGCTTCGTCGTGATGATGAGCCACGGCGCTTTTAGCGAAGACCACTACACCGAGGGCAACGCCTGGCATTGGCGATTCTACCCGATCTGGCACCCCACCCAGCTCAGCGAGGCCTTCGGCGGCCCAAGCGCGCTCTACGAGCAACTCCACAAATTCTTCGACGACGCAGGCATCAACACCGACGACTATCTACCGCTGCTCCCCGATGGCAAATATTGGCATGGCAACGAGCACGATATCGGCGCGCCCTACCTATTCAACTTCACCGACCGCCCCGCCGAGGTCGGCAAATGGGTGCGCCTCATCCAATCCACCGCCTACGGCAGCGGCCCGGACGGGCTGGTCGGCAATGACGACGGCGGCACCCTGTCGGCCTGGTATATCTTCAGCGCTCTCGGCTTCTCGCCGGTCGCCGGCCACGACACCTATATGCTCGGCTCGCCGCTCTTCCCCGAGATCGAAGTCGACCTGGGCGACGGTAAAACCCTGCGCATTGAGGCCCCTGGCGCAGGCCCGGAGACCCCCTATGTCGTCGGCGTGAATGTGAACGGCCAAGCCCACGACGGCCCGTATTTTACTCACGCCGAACTGCAGGGAAGCACCGTCTATTTCGACATGGCTGCCGAAGCACCGGCGGCGGACTGAGCAGCAGTGCCCGCCCAACCTCGCCAATGCGCATGAGCATCGCCATCTACAACCCCTTGCTCGCCGAAATTCACAACCATAGAACTCCCAATATCGGCGCCCTCGCCATCCGCAACTTCAACGCCAGCCAGGCCAGGACCTATTATATTCGACTCGGAAGTTTTTACTCCAGCGACCTGACCGCGATGTACACCGGCGGCTCGGCCAGCAAGCCCAAAAGCCTCGACGAGCAATATATTATGCGCGTTGAACAATAATCAGCCCCCAGCCAAAAGGCCCGGAACCACGTGGTTCCGGGCCTTTTTGCGTCTAAAACCAGGCGCTCGGCGACTTCAAAAACTCCACCTCTTCGGCCGTTGATTCTCGCCCGAGGATGGCGTTTCGGTGGGGAAAACGCCCGAATTGGGCGACCACGTCTCGGTGTCGATTCGCAAAGCCAATGCGCTTTGCGATCTCTTCTTTTTGGGCGCCTTCGACCTCCTCATGCCAGGCCTGGTACAGCGCCACGCAGCGATCTTGCAGCTCCAGCTCCTCGCTATGCATCAGCGGCATATAGAGAAAATTACGGTGGGCGAACACGGCCTGCTTGTCGAGGCCGCGGTCAATGGCGTCGAGCGCCACGCCGAGCGCCTGCGCGTCCGAGGCATACATCTTCGCGCTGCCCCGATACATATTGCGCGAGAGCTGGTCGATGACGACCACATACGCAATCACCCCTTCGAGCGTCTCCAACCAATCCTCGCGCTCGCCGGCCACAATGGCCTCGTAGAGCCCCTCAAAACGCCGGCGAATCTCCTGGTCAAACGCCGCCACCTTCTGGCGCCAACTCTCGATAATCTCGGGGCTCGCGGACCCCTGAGGATCGAGCTCGCCGAACCAGAAATCCAGAACTTCATTGATTGTTTTTGCCTGCATGATCCTACTCCGATTTCCACCGAACACTCGTCGGGGATGACTCGCGAGCCCGAGCCCCGTCCCCACCATTACAACGCCCGCCCAAGATTCGAAACCTCCCAGCGGCTGACTGCACCGCGGAGATGGAACCTAATTGATAATGATTATCAATTGCATTTCCAATCAGACGCGTATATGAGCCGCCCCACGCAAGTTTTGCGTAATGTATTCGAACACAATAACGACCCACGGAGAGTCGATGATGAGATGGAACAAGAACGTATTTCGATGGATCTTTGTCGCGGCACTGAGCGCGTCATTGGTAGGCTGTGGCGGCGATGCTGATGCCGACAAATACGATGCACACCACGAGGCGCATGATGCGGGAAGCCATGACACCGCGGAGCCCCCGGCCGCGCGCGAAGACGCATCGGACGCAACGGAGGCGCCGGACGCGCTCGAAGACGCCGCGGATGCCCCGGTGGTCACGATCGACGCCCCTGAGGAAACGATGCTCTACGCCCAAGAGTTCCCCCTGAAGGCGGCTATCGAGTTCGACGGCGCGCTCATCGAGCACCATGTGTCGCGCAACGACAGCCCGGTCGAAGACGTCAGCCTGACGAGCACGACAAGTGGCTATCAGCTCGAAGCGATTATCCCGCTTCTGGTCGGCGCCAACGACATCTCGGTTGAGGTCATCGCCGACAATGGTGAGCGCGGCGAAGCGCGCATCTCAATCACCCGCGCCGAGGACACCGAGGCCCCAACCTTAAGCGGACTATCGCCGCATTACGCCCGCTCAGTGCTCGCTCGCCGGGTCATGATCACCGGCCAAGCAGCCGACAACCTTGGCGTCGCGTCCGTGACGCTGAGCGTTGGGGACACCCCCGCGCCCGCTACGCTCAGCGCGGATGGACGCTTCAGCGCGATGGTCGACCTGGCGCCGGGACCGAACGCAATCACGGTCGCCGCGACAGACGCTGCGGGCAATCAGGCCGAGTTATCGCACGCGCTGTATTTCGGCGCTCAGACCGCCGCTGGCGGCGCGCATAGCGGTGTGCTGCTCGACTCCGAAGTCTACGCCTGGGGCCGAAATAACCGCGGTCAGGTTGGCCTCGGGTATGACTCATCGCTCGGCGACACCGATCCCGCGCATCCGGTCAGCGCACACCATATCGAGGTCCCGGGCGAAGTCATCTCCATCGTGTTTAGCCAAAATAGCTCGTTCGCGCTCAACGCCGCCGGCGAGGTCTACGCTTGGGGGGACAACGCCGACGGCCAGCTATGCCTGGGCGAGGCCAATGACGGCGACCTCGATGAGACCCATCGCTACGCCCCCGAAAAGGTCGACTTCGAGCACACCGTCGTCGCGATCGCGCGCGGCTACGATCACACGCTATTGCTGACCGACCAGGGCAAACCCTACGCCTGCGGCGACAACGCCGACGGTCAACTCGGCGACGGCACCACCACCACGAGCGACACCCCCGTCGAGGTCATTGGTCTCGAAGAGGTCATCGCGATGACCGCTTCATCCTCTGCTTCCTATGCCCTGACAAAAGACGGCGAAGTATTCGCGTGGGGCGACAACGCCGATGGGAACCTCGGTCTGGGAACCAGCGACCGGGACCCACACAGCCAACCGACCAAGATCGACGCGCTGGCGGACATCGTCGAGATTGCCGCAGGCAAGGACCACGCGCTCGCGCTCAACGCCGACGGGCAGCTCTATGGATGGGGGCTCAACCGCTCGGCCCAGGTCGGCCCCGAGGGCATCGGCGGCTTCGAGGACGACGTGCTTGAGCCAACGCTGCTGTCGCCGAATATGACCGTCACCGGCGTGCTCGCCGGGGCCAATCAGAGCTTCGTGTACGGCGACAACGCCCGCGTCTATGGCTGGGGGCAAAACGGGTTTGGCAACCTGGGCATCCCCTCCGAAGAAGACCTCACAGGCCCGGTCGAACCTGTCTTCGGCGTCGAGAACCTGGTCGACGTCACCGTCGGCGCGCTGCACTCAGTGGCGCTTCGGGCCGATGGCCGCGTCTTTGCCTGGGGCTGGAGTTTTCAGGGTTCACTGGGCGCCGGCGAAAGTTCGATTGACCGGTGGAGCTACCGAATCCCAGTGCTCGTGGAGTTCGCAGAATGAGCACTACCCACCTCAACCACCTTCAGCGGTTGGCGTGGGCGGCGGTCGCGGCGGCGCTCTGGGCAGGTTGCTCGGACGCGCCGGCGCCAGCGTCGACCACGGACGCCAACTTTGACACAACCAGCGACCTCGCAGACGCAACTTCGCGTCCGGATGCTGGCGACGCCAGCGATACTCGGGAGAGCTCGGATAGCTCCGACACCTCGACGCCGCCGGTATCGGTCGAACATCTACTGCCACCGGTGGAGCAGACCGGCGGCGCATTAACCAGCGACTCGACTCAGTGGCGATTCATGGAGCTGGCGGACACCCTGGGGCTCGAGCAGACACTACGATTCTCACAGGGGCGCGAATTATTCGTGGCCGAATGGGAGCCTGCGCCCAGTTCGCGGCCCGTCATCGACGGACTCGGTCCTCACTTTAACGAGGTTTCCTGCGCGGGATGCCACCCATCGTCGGGGCGCCCGGCGACGCTTGGCCCCGACGGCCAGGTCCACCCAGGGTTGTTGATTCGTCTTGTCCGCGAAACCGACCAGGGAAGACTCCCCGATCCCGTCTTCGGCCCGCAATTCCAGCCTCGAAGCATCGCCGGTGTTGCCGCCGAGGGGCACGTGTCTTGGTACCCGACCGCCACCAGCAGCGACAACAACCATGGCGCGCCCCGCTTCTCCATCGAGCCACACCCAAGCTACGGCGCGTTGCACCCCGACACGCGCGCGCTCGGACGTGCGTCGCCGCATCTGGTCGGTCTGGGTTTATTGGATCTCGTCGCAGACGCGACCATCCTGGAGGCCGCCGACCCCGAGGACGCCGACGGCGACGGCATCTCGGGGCGCCCGAATATCCTCGACGACGGCCGCCTCGGCCGCTTCGGTTGGAAAGCACTGCAGCCCACGCTGCGCGGACAAAGCGCCATGGCGCTCGCCCAGGATATGGGCATCACCTCACCCGAAGTCATGGCCGAAAATTGCAGCGCGTCTCAGCACGATTGCCTGCAAAGCCCAAGCGGTGGCTCCCCCGAAGTCGACGAACAGGGGCTCGCCGCCCTGGTTGAATACCAGCGCTATATCGGGGTTCCGGCGGTAAGGCGCCACGCGGGCAGAGCGACGCTCGAAGCCGGGGCGCGCCACTTTGACGCCGCAGGTTGCACCGGCTGCCACCGCCCGAAGTTGGTCACGCGCGCGCTGCCGGACCGACCGCTGCTCTCCGAGCAGATCTTGCACCCGTTCACCGATCTGCTGCTCCACGATATGGGCGAAGGTTTAAGCGACCCCGCCGGCGAAGGAAACGCCGGCGCGCGGGAGTGGAGAACCGCGCCTTTGTGGGGATTGGGACTAGTCGAATCGCTCAACCCAAACGCGCGATTCCTGCACGATGGGCGCGCCCAAAACTTGGAAGAGGCGATCTTATGGCACGGCGGCGAAGCCGACCCGGCGCGCCGCTATGTCGAGGCGCTCAACGATGACGGGCGCCGGGCGCTGCTCGAATTCGTACGCTCGCTCTAGGCTCCGCCCCCGGCGACTTCGGTCGTCGGGGGCACCCACTCGCTTCGGCCCCGCCTCAACCGATCATATTGACTTCCCGCTCCAGGCGAATCCCGTAGCGCTCAAAAATATCGTCGATAATTCGCTCGGATAACGCATAGATCTCGGCCCCCGTCGCGTCGCCATAATTCACCAGGACCAACGCCTGCCTTTTGTGCACGCCGCAAGCCCCGAAGGTCTTCCCCTTCCATCCCGCCTGGTCGATCAACCAACCCGCGGGGACCTTCACCGAGTCTTCATCGACGGGATAAGACGGCATCTCCTCAAAGCGTTTCTTCAACGCAAGGAATTGCGCGTGCGGGATAATCGGGTTCTTAAAAAAGCTGCCGCCGTTGCCGATCTCGGCGGGGTCCGGGAGCTTGGAGCGGCGAATCGCGATGACCGCGTCGCTCACATTCTTAATCGTCGGCTGCGCGATCTGGCGCGCCGCCAGTTCCTGCTCAATCGTGCCATAACTGGTGTTGAGCACCGGCGCCTTCGATAAGCGAAAACTCACGGAGGTTATGACATATTTCCCCCTTAGCTCCCGCTTAAAAATACTATCGCGATACCCAAAATCGCAGGCATCCAGGTCGAAAGTGCGCGCGGCGCCCGTGGCAATTTCGACCGCCTCCAGCGACTCAAAAACGTCCTTAATCTCGACCCCATAGGCGCCGATATTCTGAATCGGACTCGCCCCAACGCTCCCCGGGATAAGCGACAAATTCTCGACGCCGCCCAGCCCCTGTGCGATCGCGAAGAGCACGAATTCATGCCAATTCTCCCCCGCGCCAACATTTAAAACGACCGAGTCTTTGTCCTCGTCAACCCGCTCAATCCCGGTGATCAAATTGCGCAGGGTGACCCCCTGGAAGTCGCGCACAAAGAGCATATTGCTGCCCCCGCCCAGGATGAGCAATTCTCGCTCACCGACATCGCTGAGCAGCGCGCGTAGCGCTTCGACGGAGGAAAACGCCGCGAAATATTGCGTTCTCGCCCGCACCCCGAAAGTAGTAAAGGGGGCGATATCTATATTGTATTCAAAGTCTTTCATGATGATTTTGCGGGTTTTGGGATTTGTCCGACGATGCGATATAGAATGACGCATCGCCGACGCGTTGCAATACAAGACGCGCCCGGAACCTACAACGCCCCGCTTTACCTCGCGTCGCGCGCTCCACCAAAGAGATAGCACCGATGGACCTGACCCAATATATGCCTGCGATGCCGCTCTCATTGCTCGAGATCATCCTCATCGCCCTGCTGCTCGCGATCATCGGCCGCGTCGTCTTTAGACTTTTGCAATGGCGACCCGGCAGGCCCCAAAAACCCGCTCGCCCCAAGCGTCGCGCGTCCAAAGCCCGCCTCAACGCCGCGGGGTGGACGCTGCTGGTCGACGGCAGCAACTTCGCGCATCGCGACGCTAAAGGTGGCACGACAAAGGTGCGCTTAGACTATTTGATGGAGGTCCTGCGTGTATTGGAGCATCGCTTTAAGAACGCCAAAATCAAGGTCTTCTGCGACGCCAACCTTCGCTATAAACTCAATAAAACCGACCAGCCTAAGTTCATCGCCGAGGTCGAGCGCCGAAAGCCGCGCTTCTTCGAAACCCACGGCAAATCCGCCGACGATGTGCTGCTACAATACGCGCGCAAGAATAAAAAATGCATCATCGTCTCCAACGACCGCTTCAGCAAAGGCGATGAGCCCGCGCTCCGCATCGGCACGCCTCTGCTAAAAATCAGCATCTCCGCCCGAGGCGTGCGCCTCCCCCTAAAATTCGACCATTTTCGCGACCCCGACCGCCCCTCGAAGAACTCCCGCACACCCTTGAACGAACTCTTTTAGAGCCCGCGAGCGCCGGGTCGAAGTTCAACTCTTCAACGCGCGCATCAGGTTCACAATGATCCGAGCCGAACGCCGCGCCGCCGGGTTCTCAATCTCGTCGACCCAATAATATTGCAGCCAATACTCGGCCTCCTCCACGCTGGTCCGCGTCACAAAACCATGCGCGACCAGCGCGTTTAGGACCCGCTCAAGAGCCCGCGAATCCTCGCGGCTTATGTCATAGCCGCGGTAGATCTCTTGCCGGGCATAGATGGCGAAGAAGAACCCCGCACCTTCGTCGCAGCCGTACTCAGCCCGAAGGTGCGGGGCGTCGGGATGTTGAAGTTCAAAGCGCATCGTTCATGGGCTGTCGGACAAGCAGGAGCCAACGGTGCGCTCGAAGCGCCCCAGATGAAACTCAGCCGGCCGAATCGGCGCAAAGCCATACTCGAAGGTGAGCTTGCCCGCCTGAATATCGGGCATCGATGTTGAGTTGACGAAGTCCTGGACAAAATAGGATTGCCCGGCGCTCGCCCCCTCAAAGGCGCCGCTTCGAAAGAGACCGCTCATATAGTCATCCATGCGCTCCTCCAACTCCTGGCGGAGACTCGCGTCGTTGACGCGCCAAAAAATATCGCGGACCCCGGCGCGCATGCTCGCGTCGATAAGAGTGGCGAACCGGCGCACTGACACATATTTCATATGGTTATCGTCGCGCTCAAGGGTGCGCGCGCCCCAGATAACCGGGGCGCCCGACAAAACGCGCAGCGCGTTGATATTCAAAGATAGAAGATCACTAATCTCGCTATTATCGAGGGCCTGAGCGAAGCCATCGATGCTCTGAAAAGTCGCGGTTGGCCCCGCCGGCGCCGTCCAAATACCCCGTTCGAGCCCCAGGCGGGCGATGACCCCGGCGACCGCTCCGGATGGTGCGACCTCCAGGGGCGTCGCCCCAGCGGTGCTGACTTTAAGCCACGGGTGGTATAGCGCGACGCGGTTACTATGAATGGTCACCGGCGCGTTGAAGCTCTGTGTGGTGGTAATCTCCTCGACGCTTAACCCTGCGGGTAGGTCGCTGATCCACAACAAATCAGTGGCCTGCGCTCCCTGAATAAAGGTTCCCATGCGCCCATAGGCCAACGCTCGCTCGCCGGCGTCCTGGATCCCGGAGAGCCCCGGCACCACGATCATCGCGGGTTCACCAATCCCGGCGAGCCGCTCAAGCTCCACTGATGTCGGAACATCCGAGGCCGTTGGTGCGACAAAGGCCCGCTCGCCGCCGTTCTCGAAGTAGAGATAGACTGACCAGGCCATCGCATCGGCGTCCGCGGGCGGACCGGCGGTGGAACCAACGCCAAATTGGCTCTGATACGCCGCGTAGCTATCGACTTCGACTGGCCGCTGAGCGCCCGACACGGGGACCGGCCCCACAAAGACCGTCGCCGAAATATCTATATCGTGAATCGGCCCCGGCGCGATGGGGTTCTCGCAGGGGTCTTCCACCGGGTCCGGCGTCGTGTCCGCCGTGTCGGCATCTCTAGCATCCCCCGTGTCGCTTATATCCGCGTCATCAACCACGTCCGTCGCATCGCTGCCCGTCGCGTCGCTGCCCGTCGCGTCGCTGCCCGTCGCATCACTGCCCGTCGCATCACTGCCGGTGGCATCGCTGCCGGTCGCATCGCTACCCGCTGCGTCGGAGCGACCGCCAGTATCCAACACACCAGCGTCCGGCCCTGCATCCGCCAGCTTATCGTCGGCCCCGCTATAATCACAGCCGGCCGCAGATGCCACGAGCAGCAAAGCCCCGAGCAATGAGATATATTTTCGCTTCAGAGCCGATCGTTTCATCGCAAACTCATCTTTATTAGGAACATTCGGTCAGTCGGATAATAACAAGCTAGCCCGAAGACGATCCCCGAGCAATGAATTCGAGCGAATTTATTCGCCCCCACGCTGCCCCAATCCCCGACGAGAGGAACCGATGACGTCGCCGGCCTTCCACTGGGCCCAGCCGGGCCGACCCGCCATAAACGCCTCGACCTCATCACGCGTCGCGATCAGGGTCGGGTCGTGGCGCAGATAATAGCTCGTCTCGCGCATCACCAACCCGGACAATAGGATAAGCCCAACCAGGTTCGGCAACGCCATCAGGCCGTTCGCCACGTCCGAGAACGTCCACACCGTCGTCAGCTCCGAGGTGCACCCAACAAAGACCACCATCGAATAGAGCACGCGATACGGCATCACCCCGCGACGCCCCACCAGCCGCTCCACGTTGCGCTCGCCATAGTAGGACCAACCGAGAATCGTGGAATAAGCGAAGAGCACAATCCCCATGGTCACCACCCAATGCCCCCATTGACCGGGCAATCCATGCGCGAACGCCTCGCCGGTCATCACCGCCGCGCTGATCTGCTCACCCGAGACCGGGTCGGTTTGCTGCCACGTGCCGGTGACCACGATCGTCAAACCCGTGATGCTCACCACGATAATCGTGTCGATAAAGGTCTGCGTCATGGCGACCAGTCCCTGGCGCACCGGATGCGTCGTCTTCGCCGCAGCCGCTGCCATCGCCGCCGACCCAAGCCCCGACTCGTTCGAGAACAGCCCTCGCGCCACGCCGGTGCGCATCGCGATCAGAATGGTCGAGCCCGCGAACCCGCCCACCGCTGAGGTTCCCGTGAACGCGTCGCTCAGAATAAGGGAAAGCGCCGCCGGTAGCGCGGACACATTCACGGCCAAAATATATAGACCGCCGGTGACATAAAACACGATCATCAGTGGCACCAGAGTCGCCGTCACCCGCCCAATCCATTTGATGCCTCCCACCAACACAACGAAGGTCATCAGCGCCAGACCCACGCCGACCGCGCCCACCGGAAGCGACCAACTCGCCTCAAGATTCGAGGCGATGGCGTTCCCCTGGGTCATATTGCCAATGCCAAAGCAGGCAATCGTGGTGAATACCGCAAAAGACACCCCCAGCACCTTCCCGAGCCGCCCGCGAATGCCCCGCTCCAGATAATATTGCGGCCCACCCGACTTCTCGCCGGCCTCATCCGTGCCCCGAAAACGCACCGCCAAAAAGGTCTCCGCGTATTTAGTCGCCATGCCGGCCAGACCGGTCACCCACACCCAGAACAACGCCCCCGGCCCGCCGATGGCAATCGCGGTCGCAACGCCTACGATATTGCCGGTGCCTACCGTCGCAGCCAGCGCCGTCGCCAGCGCCTGGTATTGCGAAATATCGCCCTTCGCCTGCGGGTCCGCCCTCTTAATCAACCCGAGCCGAAGCGCCGGAAAGAGCATCCGAAACTGAATCCCCCCCAGCCGAAGCGTGAGGAAAACACCCACGCCCAAAAGTAGCGGGATGAGCAAAAAGGGGCCCCAGATTATCGAACTCGCGTTCTCTAAAAACTGCTTCAACGCGTCCATCTAGATTCCTTGGGCGGTGGCTTGCATATATGTGGGCCGCGTATCGCGCGGCCCGAGAAAGGCATTGATTTCTCGGATATCCTAGTCCAAACCCACCGCCCTGCACAAAGGCGATCCGTGGCGAAGTTCAGATTTATCGTGATGCAAGAAGACACCAGGGCCAACTTCGGGCAAGGCCAGCGAATACGTCGGTGCACCCAGATTCCGCCCTTTGGGTTGACAGAAAACCCCGCCGGGCGTAGCCCCAAAATACCAAGGCGTGTTGTCCTCGGGCCGATCCCTTCGGCCCCACGCCAAGGCGGCTCTGCCGCCGTGCTCAAAACCGAAGCAAGCTCATGACACAATCCTCACCAAGTCTCCTGATGGAAGACGCCAGTTACACCCCCGACCCGCACCGCTGGCGCCTCCTCGGTCTCCTCATTGTCGTGCTCTTCATGTCGCTGATCGACGTAGGCATCGTAAACGTCGCGGTGCCTTCCATTCAGGAAGGACTCGGCGCGAGCGACGCCGAGATCCAATGGGTCTTGGCCGGCTATGCGCTGACCTTTGGCGTGGGCCTGGTCACCTCGGGGCGCGCAGGCGATATCTACGGACGCGGGCCGCTCTTCATCATCGGGATCATCGTCTTTACCGCCTCATCGGTGGCCTGCGGGCTCGCCCAGAGCGCCCTGCTGCTCAATATCGGCCGCGCCGTCCAGGGCGTCGGCTCATGTCTAATCGCCCCCCAAGTCGTGGGCATGATACAACAACATTTCCGCGGCACCGAGCGCGGCCGCGCCTTCGGCATCTTTGGCGCCGCCGCCGCCGCATCTTTCGTCGTGGGACCGCTGACCGGCGGCTATATCATCATGGTCGCTGGCGTCGAGACCGGCTGGCGATGGACGTTTTTGATCAACCTCCCCATCGGTATTTTAGCCACATTCCTGGCCTGGCGATGGCTCCCGCGCCCGCTGTGGACGCCGCGCGACCCGGACGCCAACGCCGAGCGCAGCCTCGACCCCGTCGGCGCGCTGCTGCTCGGCTTTGCCGTGCTCTGCGTCATGCTCCCCTTCGTCGAGGGACGCGGCGCCGCGCTCGTATGGCTCTCATTGCCGCTGGGCTTAGGGCTCTTCGCCGTGTGGGTATGGTGGGAGAAGCGCCGCAAACGCCTTGGCCTGCAGCCGATGGTCGACCTTGCAATCTTCAAGGTCAAAAGCTTCTCCAACGGCACCCTGATGATCTCACTGTTCTTTGCCAGCAACACCGGCATCTGGGTGCTCGTCGCGCTCTACCTACAAAGCGGCCTGGGACACACCGCGTTTGCCTCGGGCTCGGTCGGCATCCCCGGCTCCATCCTGTCGAGCTTGGCCGCGCTGTGGGGCGGAAAGGTCGTCAACACCCGCGGACGCGCCGTCGTCCTGGGCGGCATGTATCTCGCAGCCCTCGGCATCGCCTTGAGCATCCTGGTCGTCTGGCTGCGCTCTCAAGGGCTCGCCAGCGAATGGTTCCTGTGGGGAAGCCTCGGCGTCCTGGGCATCGGCCAGGGCTTTGTCGTCAGCCCCAACCAGACCCTCACCCTCGACGAAGTCCCGGTTCGCTACGCCGGCAGCTCCGGCGGCATCATGCAGACCGGCCAACGCATCGGCGCCACCGTCGGCATCTCGATTTTGACCGCCACCGCCTTCGCCAGCTATCACGCCACCAATGACTGGTCCCAGGCCTTTATCGCCGGACTCGTCGTCGCCCTGATCATCACCCTGGCCGCCACCGCCGTCGCCTATATCGACCAGCGCCAGCGCCTGCAAAAACCCACACCCATGACGCATTAAGTCGCCGATTCGACGCGGCACCTGCGCCGCGCGTCGCGCCCCAAACGCAGTCCGCGATTGATTTGTGTGGCCTTTTGAATTATCTGTGGCCGCATACGTCTCAGTCAATCAAGGCCAACAACTTTAGGTGGAAGGCAGCACCTCAAAACCCGAAGATTGCCTGCAATATCAGCCACTGCATTGCACGCGATTTCACCCGACCACATCATAATGATTAACGGCCAAGGTGACGTATTAAGAAGTGACAGCCAATTTAAATAACATCGAACGAAGGGCACACTGCAATGAAATCCAAATTATCGCTAAATTATAAGCTCTGGGCGCTTAACCTATTGATCCTTGGCGGGGCCGTGGTCGCAAGCGGTTGCGGCGATGATGATGGCGGAGCGAAGTCCTGCGTGCACGGCGAGCAGCGCTCATTCACCTGCGGGAACGACAAAAGCGGCTCCCAGCCCCAAACCTGCGTCGACGGCAGCTGGTATTCGACCAGCTTCTGCGCCAACTCCGACGGCACCCGTCACGAAGACGACCGATGGGGCACCCTCGAGAATTGTGAGGACGGCGCCACCCGCGCAGCGGTCTGTGGCGAAGACGACAAAGGCCTGCAACCCGAGCGATGCCAGGGCGGCGAATGGGTAGCCACCAACGCATGCAGTTACGGCGGTGGCGGCCAGAGCAACAATACGCCGGACAATAACACCCCCGATAACAACACGCCGGGCAATAACACCCCGGAGCCCAACGACTGTACAACCTACGAGGTCATCGAGACCCCGATCGAAACCGAAGTGTCCCTAGATGGCTGCTATAAGGCCACTGAGACCATCGATATTCGCCAAGGTGGCCACCTGACGGTCAAGCCCGGCTCCATCGTCCTGTTCGCCGAAGGCACCGGCATGGAAGTCGATGGCGGCAAACTCACGGCGGTTGGCGAGTCCAACAAAGGCATCCTATTCGCCGGGCAGAATGATGCCCCAGGCTATTGGATCGGGATTCGCTTCGCCGCGAGCAACAGCATCGACAACAAACTCGCCTACGTCACCATTGACGGCGGCGGGGCCGACTCGACCTTCAGCGGTGTACAGCCAGCCAACCTCATGCTTGGCGTTTGGAACCAAGACACCAAAGTCTCGATGAGCCACACAACCCTGCGCAACAGCGCCAACTGGGGTGTGTATGCTAATGATCGCTCCAAATTCTCGGAGTTCAGCGAAAACACTATCACCGGGAATGCCAAAGGGGCCGCGGTTCTCAGTGCGAGCGTAATCGGCGACCTGGACGCCGAGACCGACTACTCCGGCAACACCAAAGACATCGTCCAGATTTCTGACGACAAGGTGTCCCAGAGCGCGACCTGGCCGGGCATCAACGTGCCGTACCTCGCCGAGAAGACCCTCACGGTCTCCGGCGACTCCACCGCCCTTAAAATCATGGCGGGAGCGACGCTGCAATTCTCCGAGAACACTGGCCTGACGGTAAGCGGCGGGACCAGCCTCACCGCGGTCGGCACCCCCGAGGCCAAGATTCGCTTCGAAGGCAAAGACGCGACGCCGGGATACTGGCGAGGCGTGCGTTTTTCGGGGACCAACCTCGGGGCTAATAAGCTCGACCATGTCGTGATCGATGGCGGTGGCAGCGAAGATAACTTCTCGGACGTCCAGCCCGCCAACCTGATGCTGGGACTGTGGAACGGCACCACGAAGCTGTCGGTCACCAACACGACCCTGCAAAATAGCGGCAAGTGGGGCCTCTTCGCCGACGCTCGCTCCACCTTCACCGCCTTCGCTGGCAATACCATCACCGGCAACGCCAGCGGCGCCGCACAGCTTGACGCCAAAGCGGTCGGCGGACTCGATGACACCACCGACTACTCTGGAAATGATCAGGATATCGTCATGATCATTGGCGGTAAGCTCGAGCAAAGCGCGACCTGGCCGAATGTCGGCGTTCCCTACGTCTCCAAGGACGATATCGAGGTCAAAGGTGAAGGAACGGTCCTGACCATTGACCCCGGCGCGACCTTCAAATTCCACGAAAACAAAGGCCTCGAAGTGGTCGCCGGCGCCGCGATGACGGCAATCGGTGAGGCGGATGCCAAGATCACCTTCGAAGGCAACGACTCGACCTCCGGTTTCTGGCGAGGCATCCGATTTGGCGGCACGATCGCTGCCGGCAACAAGCTCACCCACGTTGTTATTGACGGTGGCGGTAGCTCCGATAAATTTGCCGATATCGACCCGGCGAACCTGGGCCTCGGCCAGTGGAACCGCGACACCACCATCGCCCTGCAGGATGTCACGCTTCAGAATAGCGCGGGCACCGAGCTCTTCCTCAATGGCCGCTCAACGCTGAGCAGCTGTGGCGGGCTCAATATCGCTGCGGCCGATGTCACCGGTGACGGTGCCGCCGCTGCGATTACCGCCTGCGGGCTTTGATCCACCAGGTGGACTGCGCGGGGCTTTCGGGCCCCGACGCTCCACCGCGAGAGCAGGCGTCAGGCCTGTAGAATGAAGAACCATGAGAGAAGAAACGCCCCGCCATCTCGGCGGGGCGTTTCTTTTTGCCAATTGAATTATTCGCCATTTCCAACGATTATCTCGCCACGCATCACACGCCCCACTACCGGCGACATCCTGCATACCGTGCGCTCACCTTTAGGAAGTAGGCATGCAACTCCATCTACGCCCAATCGCCCTCGGACTAGTACTCGCCGCGTCTCTGGCGGGCTGCAAAGATGGCAATTCCGCCAACGGCGACTTATTCTTTAGTGGCAGCGCGACCGGCGAACTCGACCGATCGCCTTACACCGAGCTTTTGCAGTGGAAAAAACCGGTGCACCTGCGAATGGCTCCCGCCACAAGCTTTGATGTCCAAATCAGATCGCCCAAATCCCGCGCTGCGCTCGAGGTCTCTTCGGCGAGCGTTGACGGCGATATCGCGTCCGCGCAAGTGCTCGGGCCAGGCGTCATCCGGGTGAGCGCGAGCAAACCGGGCGAAGCAAATATCCACGTGAAGGTGCAACGCGACAACGCGATGGTTGAGGACACGCTGCCATTGGTGGTCCAGGCGCCCAACACCATGGAGCTTCGCCAGGGTTGCCCCACCGATGGGCCTTATTGGGCTGGCCACCCAGCGGTTGTGCTACACGCGTTTCGCCACGAACCACTGCCCAGCAACGCGAACTACGACGGACGCATATTCGGTACGGGCTACCCTCCGCTCACCTCCTCGCCGGCTCTAGAGCTGCTGCACGTCAACGGCTTTCTCTCGATATTCTCAGGCCTGGATGAGCCCGGCGAAGCCCTACTAACCGGCGAACTCGCGACCGCCGCCGCGGCGCCTGCGCTGACGATAGACTTCGAAGCTCCGCCAAGGGTCGAGAGCCTCGCACTGATGCACCTCCAAACGAACGCAATCATCGACTTCGAACTCCAGGCACCGGTCGGCTCGACCCATCACCTCAGAGTCGTCCCGGTAGGCGAAGATGGCCAGCCGATGTGCAATACCACAACCGCAGCTCAGGTCACGGCGAGCACCGACGGGTGTGTCGTTCGCCCCCTGGATGCGGACTCATATGCCTTTACCCCACGCGCAATGAGCCCCCTCGGCCTCTTCGAGGTCGCCGCTGAGAAGCGGCTCGATGACTGTGTCTTTGAAGTATCGCTTGAGCGGGAGGGTTGGGAATTCGTCGCCGAAGAGCCCGTCCACGGAACACTTAAGACATCGTTTTACCGCGTCGACTAAGTTATGGGCACGCTCCGGGCGCCTGAGAGTTTGGGCCAGCGGCGCTCTCTCACGCAACTAGCGCTAGGGCGCGTCGCGTACTTGCCCCGCATAATCCGAGCCCCAACAGCTCACCTTGTTGTCGAACTCCCGAATCGCACAGGCCAAATTAAAACCTACCGACACAGACCTAAATTCACCGCCCGCTGGAGAGTTCAACACGAGATCGTCGCCCCCATCCCCCCAACAGACGACTCCCTGGTCGTCCGCTGTAGGTGTGGCGCATGCATGATACCGCCCTACCGATAGGGAGGTGGCAGCAATCTCCGGCGGCGACATATTGGAGCCCCCTTGAGGAACGCCCCAACATTTGACTTTGGCATCCGCCTCTAAAATGCCGCAGGCATAAGAGAACCCAACAGAAACCGCGCGAAATTTGTCCGATGGCGGGATCTCATACCGATTGCCCGTTGGCTCGCCGCTATACTCGCCCCCGAGAAGGTCGCCCCAACAATGAACATAACCCTCCTCATCGATCCCACAGGTGTGGGAGTCGCCGGCTGAAATCGACTTAAACCTCGTCTCCGTGGGGATCTCGTCGCGCTGACCGTAGTCATTATTGCCCCAGCAAATGACACGTGAATCCTCTTCTCGGATGGCACACGCATGGTTGAAGCCAACCGAGACCGACTCTACACGCACCCCGATCACTTCGAGCGGTACATTCTCTAAGGAGTTCGGCTCACATATAACCCTCCGGGTCGCTTCTCGAATGCCGCAGATGCCAAACTCGCCGATATCGATGGAATGAAATTTCCTCGAATCGTCGAAAGAGAGTGGCGTTGGATCGCTCACATTCCCCCAACAATAATGCGCCTCGGTCATCCGCAGGATTCCGCACCCACGGTCGCGCCCCGCCGACACGCTCTTGAGCGGCACGACACATTCGCTTGCATAGGGGTCCTTATTCACGGTGCCGTCGGGACATGGCGCGCATCGTGCCCCCGCCGGCTCCGCCTCGTCCGCGACCACATAGAAGTCTTCCGCGCACCCACCCCAGCCGCTGTCTGGCTCATCCACGTCCCCGGAACTGACGTCCACCGAACTGACGTCTTCTGACGTAGCGTCTGTCTCCGAAATAACGTCTTCATCAGCACCGCTACTATTCCCTGAGAGCGCATCGACGAGCGCGCACCCGGGCAGCATCATTGCCGAGAATAAGAGGACAAATAAGGCGCGAGAAATCAGCTTTATAAGGAGCACAACGACGACTCGACGGTTGGGTACGCGGTGTCCCGACCAATATGCAACGGAGTTCCGGCGGGACGATACAGCGAGGAATACGACACAGGAGTCAACGCAACTCCCGCAAGCAAAAAACATGGCAATTAAGGGAAGTGAAGTCAAGAATATCTCTCAGGTTCTTCGCCTGATTGACTCGCACAGATCATTCCGTCATTCTCTCGACGGCAAGCCATAAACAAATAAAAACTGGAGTCTTTTAATGCGCATCACCTATAGAAAACACACTGTCTGGCCAGCCCTTATGGTGCTGGCAACCGGCCTCTTTTGCGCGTCGAGCGCCTCGGCCCAGACGACGATCCCCGGGGGCAACCTTGGCAACGCGGCGTGGACCCTTGCGGGGAGTCCCTACATCGTTCAGGGCGACGCGACGATCCAAAGCGGCGCGACCCTTACCATTGAGCCCGGCGTCGAGGTTCGCTTTGCGACCTCCGACAACCTCAGCTCCGGCAGCGACACCAACCGTGTCGAGCTGATCATCAAAGGCACGGTCGACGTCAACGGCAGCGCCGCCCAACCCGTAAAGTTCACAAGCAACGGCACCTCATCCAAAGGCGCCTGGTATGGCATCGTGCTCGAGTCTACCGCGACCGCGACCATCGATCATGCCATCATCGAATACGCGAACAACGGCATCGAGACGTCCGCCACGGGCGCCTCAGCGACCATCAGCAACGTGGAAGCGCGCAACAATACAAACGCCGGCATCTATGTGGCGAGCGGTGAACCGAGCATTTCGCACGCCTATCTGCATGACAACCGATACGGCGCGCGGTACTCACCCACCTCCGCTGGACGCCTTGAATATGCCCGCATCACCGACAACACCTCTTACGGCGTCTACGCAACCTGCCAGGGAGGCTATAGCCAAACGGTCATCGTCGATCATTCAACGATCTGGAAGAATGGCTCCAACGGCGTGTATCTCTCGTGCTCGGCGACCACCAGCCGCGGTATCGCCGTCGCCAACTCGGTCCTGGCAAAGAACGGCGGCTACGGCATCACACGCAACGTGAGCTACTACGGCAACCTGGACGCGGAATACGTCAACTCATGGGGCAATGGCAGCGGCGACTTCCGTCATACGACCACGGACGCCCGCTCATTCTCGGCCAACCCCCTCTTCGTCTCCGATTCCGACCCGACTCTGACCTCAAACTCACCGGCGCGCTTTGCCAGCAGCACCGGCGACGATATCGGTGCGCTGCCCTATACCAACACGCCAACCCCCGGGCTCTACGGAACCCTCTGGCAAGACACCACGCTGAGCGCGGCGGCGAGTCCGCACCGCATCGCCGGAGACCTCACGGTTGCCCAGGGCAAGACGCTGACGGTCGAGGCGGGCGCCACCCTCGAATTTGAGGGCAGCGACATCATGCAAAGCGGCGACATCGTCAGCAAATCGGAGATTCGGGTCTACGGCGCCCTGCAGGTCAACGGCACCGCCGCAAACCCGGTGCTCTTTAAGGGCATTGGCAGCTCTTCTGGGTATTGGCACGGCATCATCGTCAAAGAAGCCGCGACCGCCGACATCAACCACGCGCTTATCCGGGACACCAGCTACGGCCTCACCACCCAAACCTCCGCGGGTGTGAGCGTCCGCTCCTCCGAGTTCACCAACGCCACCAATGCTGGCGTCATGGTCGAAAAGGGTGAGGCGACCCTCGACTCCATTCACGCCCACGGCAATCGCCACGGCGTGCGCGTCGGCCCAACTGCGCGAGCCTCGATCGTCAACGCGGTGCTTCAAGACAACACATCTTATGGCGTGTACGCGACGTGTCTTGGCTCGCAGAATAATACGACCACCATCTATAGCTCGACGGTCCACAGCAACGGCTCCAACGGCATCTATTTAAGTTGCTCCTCAACCACAAATACCGGGATCGACGTATATAACTCCCTGGTGACCCAGAATGGAGGCTACGGCGTTACGCGAAACGTCAGCTATTATGGCAAGCTCAACGTCGGCTTTTCGAATGTATGGGGGAACGGCAGCGGCGACATCCGCCACTCCACCCTGGGGGCCGGCAATATCTCGGCCAACCCGCTCTACGCCAACGCCCCCTCCGACCTGAGCCTGACCGCCACCAGCCCGTGCGTCGACACCGGCGACTCCGCCAACGCCCCGGCCTATGATTTCGTCGGCAACAGTCGCCCCTTCAACGGCGACGGGCTCAACGGAGCTGAATACGATATCGGCGCCTTTGAGTACGGCGCGGACAGCGTATGCGGCGACGGCACCATTGGCGCAGGAGAAGCCTGCGACGACGGCGCAAATAACGGCACCTATGGCCATTGCCTGGCCGATTGTTCCGGCCTCGGACCGCGCTGCGGCGACGACGTCATTAACGGCACCGAGGCCTGCGATGACGGCGCAAACAACGGAACGAACGGCTTCTGCAACGCGACCTGCACCGGCTCCACGCCCTATTGCGGCGACGGTGTCATCAACGGCACCGAGACCTGCGATGACGGCGCTCAGAACGGCAATTACGGGCAATGTAACGCCTCCTGCACCGGTCTTGCCCCGCATTGCGGCGACGGCGTCATCAACGGCAACGAGACCTGCGACGACGGCGCTCAAAACGCCAGCCCCGGCAACTGCAACGCGACCTGCAGCGGCCCGACCAACACCTGCGGCGACGGCGTCATCAACGGCACCGAGACCTGCGATGACGGCGCAAATAACGGCGCCTACGGCTATTGCGCGAGCGACTGCTCCGGCCCCGGCGCGCGCTGCGGCGACGGCGTGGTCAACGGCGGCGAGGCATGCGACGACGGAAACTCCATCGACGACGACGGCTGCACCAACCAATGTGCCCTGGCCACCTGCGGCGACGGCGTCGTCCAGCCCGGCGAGGAATGCGACGACGGCAACCTGAGCAATGTCGACAGCTGCCTGAACACCTGCGTACGCTCGAGCTGCGGCGACGGCTTCCAGCAACCCGGCGAGGCCTGCGATGATGGCAATGACAACGATAACGACGCCTGTCTCTCAACCTGCCGACTGGCCTCTTGTGGCGACGGCATCGTCCAAGAAGGCGTCGAGGAATGCGACGACGGCAACGGCTCGAACACCGACGCCTGCCTAAACACCTGCCAACTCGCCGCCTGCGGCGACGGCCATGTCGAGGTCGGCGTCGAAGAGTGCGACGACGGAAACACCGACGACGGCGACGGTTGCAGCAGCGCCTGCACCGTGGAGTCTGGCGAGGACGTTGGCTATGGCGAAGACGTCGGGTATGGCGATGTGGGTGATGACGCTGACGTGGGCATCGGGTCAGATATCGGCTCAGATATCGGAACCGACATCGGCGAAGAAGGCGACTCTGACGCGGGCGCCGACACCGGTGAAACCGGCCCCAACGACCCGAACGCCACTCCGGCCGACGACGGATGCGGCTGCGCGTCAACCTCGGGCTACCCGGCCCCCGGGAGCACCGTCTACTTCGTGATGCTCCTGCTGGGTCTCGGCGGCGCGCGCCTTCGTCGCCGCTGAGTTTATGTGGGACGCGATTCCCTGAGTGAGCAATGAAAATGCGCGCGCCCGTTACCGGGTGCGCGCATTTTTATTGCTTCGATGAAGACAACGCGAGCATTAGAAACGCCCTGCCCCACTCACAATTTATAATACGCATCCATATAGGTCTTCAGGAGGTCCCCCACCACGCTGCGGACCGGGATGCTGGCGGCCAGCCCGTAGATCGGCGCGGTGCTACCGGTCTCAGAGGGGTTCGCCTTCACGTCGGCGACCGCCGACTTAAGGTCCTCAATAAAGCGCTCTTTGACACCCTCCTTCGTGTGGCGAAGCGTGATGGCGATATGAACGCAGGCCGGCCGGTGCAGGCCATTGAGGGAGTAGCCCTTCTCTGTCATGCGCTCCATGACGCGGTAGATATCGAGGGTGTCGGAGGCAAAGGCGATGACGAAGAGCGGGTCGCCCAGGATGCGCAACTCGGGGATCTTCGCGATCTCTACCTTCATATAATCCGCGACCGCCAGGATCTCGCGTGCCGCCTCCAAATACCCCTCCTCACCGGTGTGCACCAACGAGGCCCATCCGGCGGCCGAGAGCCCGCCCGGGCGCGAGCCGGCGAAGGTGGGCGAAAAATACATGCCGCCGGGCCAGTTGGTGACGGTAAAGAACTGATAATGTCGAATCTCGGGATTTCGATACAGGATGACCGAGGTGCCCTTGGCCGCGTAGCCATATTTATGCGTGTCGACCGAGATGGAGGTCACGCCCGGCAGGTTAAAGTCGAAGGCTGGCACCGGATAGCCCAATTTGCGGGCAAACGGCAGCACAAAGCCGCCGAGGCAAGCGTCGGTATGAAACGGAATGCCGCGCTTGAGCGCGTAATTCGACATCTCCTCGATCGGGTCGACGATGCCGTGGGGAAACGCTGGCGCCGAGCCCACCACAACGACTGTATTCTTATTGATCGCCTTCTTCATCGCGCGCAGGTCGGCCCGATAATCTGCGTCCACCGGTATCTTTCGCAATTTGATCTTAAAATAATGCGCGGCCTTGTCGAAGGCCGCGTGCGCGGTCACCGGCGCGACCATCTCGGGCGAAGTGATGCCGCGCTCGGCCTCGGCCATATCTCGATAGGTCATCATCGCCAACATAATGCTCTCGGTCCCCCCCGATGACACCGCCCCGCAGAGATTTTCACGCACCGATTCGGGCGCGCCCTCAGACAACATACGCGCGGTCATCGAAATGATCTCGGACTCAAACTTACTCACGCTCGGCCACAAATCCGTATGCAGTGGGTTCGACTGGGAGTGCAGATTATATGCCTCATTAAGATAGTCGATATGGGTCTTGTCGCCATGATACACCGCCCCGGAGACAAAGCCTTCCTTCCACGAACCGCTCTCCTGAGCACGCATCTCTTCAAGCTCTGCCAGCACATCCTCTCGCGAGCGTCCTTTGGCCGGAAGCTCTCGAAATGTCTCGTATTGCTCGCGATACGGCTTCATCTCGGCACCGATGACCTCAAGCACCTGCTTTCGCTGCGCGTCGATCTCGGCTTTCACCACCCCAGGGGTCTTGAGCACGGCGTCCAGTCGAGGATATCTATCGAGGGTCTTCTCGAGCAGATTAAAAAGTCCGGGGTACTTTTTTCGATACTCTTGCAGCGCGTCGAGGTTCATCGCCTTGTCTCCGACAGAGGAATTTTCGATCTGGGTAGGCACCTAATCTAAGCGTTTCACCCACGAGACACAACGCACGCTGCGCTCAATTCTATGACGCATACCCACCGAATACCCGCGGCCAGGCTCAACGGGCTTTGGACTTTTCTTCACTTTGGGAAGTTGTTTGTCCGATCGAGGCCTCGCGCAGAAAACGGTTCGCGAGGGAAAAACACAATTTACAAATCTGCGCTTCGCGCTATGATGGTATCACCGATCTGTAAACAACTCGCCGGGAGCGTATTAAGGAGTACTCACGGTCCATCTACACCTTTCTTATAGGAGAAAGAGTATGACCGAAGAGGACAATATCCGATTACTTGAATCGCGCCACGATATCCACGCGCTCGCAGACCCATCTGTGCTCACCGATGACGCCACCTACCTGTCCGCGCTGAGCGCCTCGCGCGATGAACTCGCCGAAGCCCGAGCCGACCTCGTTAAGAAGGTCGCCCACAATACCCTGGAGTTGAGCCAGACCGACACCGAGCGCGCCCGCACTCAACAACTCATCACCGACGCGCTGGAACATTACCGCTATTACCGCGGCCGTACCCATGACGCGCTGTTAAATCCTCCGCCGGGTCAGCCGCTCAACCCCGGTGAGGCCAACCGGCGCCAGCGCCTTTTCGACCGCTACTATCAATCCAATTCGTCCGACATCGCTCGGCTTGGGCTCGACAAGCAAGTCGAAGCGCTTGAGGGCATCCTTAGCGCCTATCAAGCCGAAGATGAACTCAAAGTGCTCGGACACCTTCCGCAGTTGGAGGCAGCCTTCCGGCCCGCGATCGAGTCTATCTCAAACTTCCACCGCGAAGCACATCAGGATTTGATCGCCACCCGGGCACTTGGCCAATCACGCGCTGCGTTTGACCGTGCTCAGAGCGCTCATATTCGGCTGCTCGAATCATTGTTGACGCGTATGCAACGCGAGGACGACGCACGCCATTTCATCAAACGACGCGACCCGGCCTACGCCGCTCGCCGGCGCGCTAGAACATCCGTCAGCCAAGAACCCGAGGCAGCCCTTATCGAGTCCGAGGTTCACATCGATAGTCTCGTCCCCGTTTGAGCACCTTCCCCTGATAAGTAAACCCAGTTCACGCGTGCGCCCCCTAGCCTTCAGGGGGCGCACGCGTTCCACTGTTATCTCCCCCCGCCCGACGCACTGCCAAGCCAGTGGCGAAATATGTGACAAGAAGACTCACTCCCTCCACCTGACATGCAAAAAAGTGGGTCAAGAAGTCTCACTCGCGCGCCTACACTAGCAGCCACCGAGCCCCCCGACGCCTACTCACCTCGTCCGCACACTCATCGAGTGTGCCCACATGTCTCACTCGCCGCCACCTCAACGCGCTCCTCCTGTCCCAGGACACGAACTCGCCACTCCGAGTTGCCTTTCGCGACCGCTACGACGTGATCAGATAAAGCGTCCGTCCCTTGAGACTGTGACGCGCTAGCCTTTGCGGAGCGTATGACCGACCGCAGCTTCGATGGCAAACTGGATGTGGTAATGGCACCGAAGGAGAGTTTGATGAGCTAAAGCATAGAAACTCACTCACGCTCAATCGCTGTTGAGGCGTTTATGTATCGACTTATGAGCGCGATAGATATTTCGGAACTCTTGGTAGAGTTCGTCGTAAACCTTGTGCACCGCGGGGCGCGGCTTGAAGGTATTCTGCACATCAACCTTGTCGGGAATATCCTCGAAGGCGTAGAGCCCGAGCGACACACACGCCAGCAGAGCCACGCCGCGCACATTCGCCTCAATGGCGTCCTTAACCTGGCGGACCTCGCAATTGAGCACGTCGGCGTGCATCTGACACCACAGGTCGCTGCGCGCGCCGCCACCGATCATATTGAGCGCGTCGATGGGACGACCGGTGAACTTCTCGACCGCCTCCATCAACCAGCGGGAGTTATAGGCGACGCCCTCAAAGACTGCGCGCACCATCTCGGCGCGCGTCGTGTGCAAGCTCATATTAAAGAATCCTCCCCGAATTGTATGGTCCTCCACCGGCGTGCGCTCCCCAAATAGCCAGGGCGTAAAGATCAGCTTCGAGCTACCTGGGGCGACCGTGGCAGCCAACGCGCATAGTCGCTCGTAGGCGTCGGCCGGCGCCGCGCCGGTGCCCAGCGCGTCTTCGGGATACACCAGATGATCCCGTAAATAGGTCAAGCAATACCCGGCGGTCTCCTGCTCATTGCCGATAATATAGCGCCCGGGAATCGCCGACGGCAGCGTCGCCATATTATATTTGGCCGACGTCTTTTTCACCGGCATATGACAGGTGAGCCATGAAGATGTGCCGATATAGAGATGCGCGGCGTAGTCCTGCACCGCGCCCGAGCCGATCGCCGCCGAGTGCACATCCGGCGTCCCCATCACCACCTTGCAATGCGCGCCGACGCCCAGCGCGCGAGCCGCTTCAGGCAGGATAGTCCCCAGAACGTCGGTCGACTTGTGGATATCGGGGAGCTTCGCCGGGTCGATGCCGCTGCGTCGAAGTAGCCCCGGATGATAGCGCACGTTGGAGAGGTCGCGGTTATTGGTCAGCCAATGCAAGGCCATTGTGTCCTGGGCCGACGCGAACTTGCCGCTGAGCTTCAGGTTGAGATAGTCCTTAGGCTCCAGAAACTTATGGGTCTTGGCGTATACCTCGGCGCGCTCGTTTTTTAAGAAGAGAATATGCGCGATCGGGTCCTTCCCCGACAGCCCCGGCATCCCCCCGGTCTGGTAGATCCAGGGCAATACCTTAAAGACATCGTAGCCCTCGACCTTGAGCAAACCGTCGAATAACTTCGCCACATGCCGCGCACCCCGCGAGTCCATCCAAATAATCGCATTGCCGATGGCCTCCCCACGCGCGTCCACCGCGACGGTCCCTGACCACTGCGCCGTCACCGCCACCGCGATAATGCGCTCATCGGCGACCAGGCCCCGGTCGAGCAGACGCCTCGACGCGACACACACCTTATCCCACCACTCAACCGGGTCCTGCTCCGCCTCGCCGCCCGGCGACAGCATCAGACGCGTCCCCTCGAACTCGCACCCCAGCACCTCCCCGGCGTCGCTTACCAGCGCGACCTTCGGGCCGGAGGTGCCCAGATCAATCGCAAGGATATAGTTGGGTTTCGACATGGTAAAAACCTCTGTCATCAGACCTAATTTGCAATTGGCTTAGGCCATCTAACTTAGGCTTTTCGGAGGTATTCGACAATGCCACGACTAATGGCAAAACCACCTTTTCCCCGCACCTCACTTTGATGAATGATGAATGCGACGGATGGCATTCTCTGACAGGCTTATTGATTCACGCCCGACCGCGGAAGCCTCAACCACAGCGTTCGACGAGTCGGGCGCGCCGGCCGATGAAGAAAACGAGGGCCAGCGCGCCTTGCTCATAAAAATTAGGGTTCCGGGACTTCGATCCGCCCATCATTCCAATAGATCGAGGAAAGAGTGAACGCAGACGACAAGTGGTCCCCCGTACTACAGAACTGGTCGAGCTCCTCGGGCGTTGACTTATGAATCGGCCCACTTACCGAATGGCTATACTGCTTGAAGAGATGTTTTAGTTCATTGTACTCCCCGAACTGCTTGGTTAACCATTCGAAATAAGTACAGGCCTCAACCGGAGCATTATTCTCGGGCTCCGCGCCGTAATCGGTGGCCATGCGCAGGATAGGATCGCTCGTGCCCAGGTTAAGATCCACGGCCAACATATTCTGAGTCTTTCCGGCATGCCCGTCAGGCAGCGGGTCGTCGAGATAGGCGAAAAAGCGCGTCCACTCTCGCCCATCCATCGGCGGCATCGCCTTGGGCGTGAATATCTCGGCCAAGGTCGGGATATTTACGCTGGCGTGCGCACCGCCCTTCTCATAATAGTTGGTCCATAGCGCGCACAGCTCCTCCTCATCCTTATCAGCACCCGCTCGCCCGGCCACGGCCGAGAACTTAAAGCCATTGCAGGAGCGAAAATAGTTCAAAAAGGCCTCAGAGAGCTCAAACCCCATCGTCTCGTGGACCTGGTCGATCTCCTCCTGGGTCACCGGTGGGTTGAAGTGCACATCAAAGAACCGAAACCTCTGGGATTGTGACACAATTTTCATCTGGCGTTTGAGCCGCGACGCAAAGCTAAGGCCCGCGTTATCTCCCGATAAATCGTAGCGCTGCCCATCCAATGAGGGCAGGTCCGTGACCGCTGGGATGCTCGCCGCTTTCCCAAAGTTATCGAGCTCGAAATCATCGAATAGCGCCGGAACTGCGGCCTGAAACAGACCTTCACGGGGAGAATACCGCTTCGCCTCTTCCCCGGTGCCGGTCCACAACCCCAGGTAGGCTTGCGCCCACCCCTGAGCACCACGCGCGCGCAGCATGATCTCGTAGGCCTCTTCAAACGACTCCGTCAGCTTGCGCGTGGTCTTTCGCGTCGAGGTCGACCCCGGCTTGGCCGCATTGACGGAGACCGCAAAATACCCCTTCTTGGGATAATAATAGAGGTCATGGGCCACCCAGATCCGACCTTTGATAAATGATGTGCCCAGCTCCACCCCCCCCCAGATATCCGGTTCGGCCCAGCTCCGCCACTGCACGTTAAACCTTCCCACTTCTAGATAAAACGCCTTAAGCGCTTCGGGGAGCGGACCGCCAATCTCGTCTTCCAGCCGCTCAATCCTTTTGGTGGAAATGGGAAATGGAGCATTGGGATGCTCCAGCACCTCGATGCGAGGATCCGCTCTCAACCCATCCAGCACCGATTTCAATTGTTCGACTAATTTCATAATTATTCCTTAAGGTTAATTGAAGTACGCACCCCATCATGTCGGACTGCGGCCCAAAGCTCAGGACGTGAACCTGTCGTCCTTTGGGCAACTCGGCTGTACTCACCCAATGGTTCTACCAGACGTGCAGGATAGTGACGCCAGGCGGATAAGGTCAAGCTGCCCGCGCGAGCCTGCAAGCCCAGCGCCACGAACCGCTGCGTGTCGCCCCCGGCAATCACAAAAACATCTTCAACCCTCTAACTCACACGGACCGATGGTCGGGCAAATTCACGACGAAGCGCACCGCGAAACGCCTCAACATCACCGACCGCCACCCGAAGATTCTCGACCTTCCCCGCCTCCAGACGCCATTCTCCGACCGCATCATTGGTCCACACCCGACTGCGCGACTCTGCGACCGTCGACCACCCGGAATCTTTGGCCAACGGGTGGCAAATGCTCCTCGGGTCGAGCATATCTGCCAGCAACCGACGAGCCGTAACCCCTATTACTTTAAGGCGATGCACCCGCGAGCGATGCCGAGTGGGGTGGGTATATTCGGCGAGGGTTGGGTCCATCGATTCGTCCGTTTGAGCCGCCATTAAGTATGCACCGATGCGGAAACGCAATCATTCGATTGGCACGCCCCGCCGGGCACGAGCCCCGCTTGCCCAACCTCATTAATGACACCCGCCATCTGCTCCAGCCCTCGCGCCGGCATCTGCGGATAAAGCGGCAGATACACGACATGTTCCATCCCATAGCAAGCCTCGGAAACCCGCATCGCGTCGGGGCGCCTCGTCGCGACCACAGCGAGTGTTGAACTGCCTGAGGTAGCGTCAAACCCGGCCGCGCGAAGGGCATTGATAAGCTCATCGGGATTAGCGACCACCAGCGCGAAGAGCCAATAACTATGCGCGCGGGTGCCACAGCCGTAGAAGAGCAGCTCGGGCGAGAGCAAGTCAGCCAGTTGATGCCCGCGAGCCTGGCGCGCGAGGACGCGCCGTGGGTCGTAGGTTTCGAGGCGCCGGGCGAGCAGGCGAAGCTGCGCGGCGCAGGGGCGCTGACGAATAGATTGGAAGAAGCTCGGCCCCGAAAACCCCTTGACCATATTTCGAATCAGGAGGTCATGTTCTTTGCCCGAGGCTTCCAGCAACTGCACAAAAGCCCCATAAGGCACGGGCAAGGACAAGC
The DNA here is from genome assembly GCF_003258315.1 of Bradymonas sediminis. Classification (GTDB taxonomy): domain Bacteria; phylum Myxococcota_A; class Bradymonadia; order Bradymonadales; family Bradymonadaceae; genus Bradymonas; species Bradymonas sediminis. The sequence goes on along the minus strand of NZ_CP030032.1, from coordinate 1,325,081 downwards.
CGCATAGCGCCATATATTTGGACACCTTTGCGCCAAACTCGCGCGTCGACATGACGGGATATTCGGCATGTCCGAGCCTCATCTTTTGGAGCAACACCGGGTCTTTTACGACCATCACTGCCCCGCCGAGCGCGGTCGCGGTTTTAATGCTCCCGAAGCTATACATTGAGACATCCGCCAGCGACTTCGTCGCGCGCGGTCGCCCCTCATAGGATTGCGCGCAATCCTCGATCAGCAGAAGGTCGTGGCGCCTGGCGAGCGCGCGAATCTCGTCGAGCGAGACCCAGGTTCCGAATAGATGCGCCACCACAATGGCGCGGGTTCGCGGGCCAATCGCCGCCTCTATATCGGCCAGGCGCGGTCGCACGAGGCGCGTGTCTACATCGACCGCGACCGGCGCAAACCCGTGATGCTCCACGATTTGCCCCATCGCCGGGATGGAGATGGCGGTCATAATCACCTCACTGCCCACCGCCCAATCAACGCTCGACAAAAGCAGGTCAAAACCACTTCGGACCGACAAGCAGGCGAGCGCCGGCCCTTCGGTAGCAAACGCCTCTTCGACTCTGCGCTCATCATGCGCCCGTCGCCCCGGCCGCCCGAGATAACTCATCGCCGCAAAGAGCGACGTCCACTCAATATCGAACCGCTTACGCACATACATATCTAACTCAAACTCAACGTCGGCACTCGCCGATACCACCAATCAATAGAAGCGAGCGATGCCCCTTTTCCCGTCATATTCGGCCTCTTCTGAGAAGCGATACGCCGGGTCGACGAGGTCATTGATGCGCGCCATCACACGGTCGGCATCTGCCTGCAAAAGCTCGCGAAACCCGTCCTCATCATCGGGATGAAACGGCCGAAACCCCGCACCATATTGCGCCCTATCGACGTGGATGGGCGCGCCGATTTCAACGCGAATCACTCCCTTGCGCGTCAGCGCTCCCTGCCCCACGAAGGTCTCGCGGCACCCGCTGATACCCACCGGAATGATCGGCAAATCCAGGGCCAACGCCGCCTCGATCACCCCAACCTTGCCGGGCGTCAGGCGGCTCGAGACCGCCCCCTGCGGATAGAAGTGCATATGGTGCCCCTCACCCATACACTCACGGGCCAGCTTGAGCGTGCCCTGCATCACCCGATAATACAGCCCCCGCTGCGCCTGACGATATGTCATCACCCCGGGATCAAATGACACCCCGAGCATCTCCCGGGGCGTCGTCAGCATCCGCTCATAAACTTCGCCCCTCGGCAGCGAATGGCCCTCGTCCACGCACGCGCGAAGGCGTCGATACTCCTCCTCCGTGGGGCGCCGCCCGACAAGACTCTCGAAGTCCGCCGAGATCAAAAACCCGCGCGAGCTCAGCGGGATATTGCCCATCGTCCACAACACCTTCGCCATGCGCGGGTCCTTAAACTCCCGCGCTTTGATCCAGGTCACCAGGTGCATCTTGCGCTTGAGCAGCAAGTAGCGAAGCGGCAAGAAGTCGAATTTGTGGGAGTGATTCGGCGCAAAGAGCGCCGGCGTACTCGGGAGGTTTTCTTCACCCTCTAGGACCAACTTGGTGCGTCGAGGAAGCCCGAACGCGACCCGCGCCAGACCCTGGGCGAGCAGGGTCCAGCGAGGGTCGGCGATGGGGCTTTGTGGCGGGATGTACTTCAAATCGTTTTCGCCTCTGTCATTTATGTCTACAAGCGCGGGTCCACCGCCTCACTCTCTAGCGCAAGCACCCCGAAAACGCATTCGTGAACACGTCGCAACGGCTCACGCTGCACGAACCTCTCTAGGGCTTCGTGACCCAACGCAAACTCGCGGAACGCTAACGAGCGCTTCTTCTTGACGCTGCGCTTTCGCAGGCGCTCGAGGTAGGCCGGCGTGGTGTATTCGGGCCCGTAGATAATACGCAGGTATTCGCGCCCCCGACATTTGAGCGCCGGCTGCACCATCCGCCCACGCTCATCCCTGCTCAAATACTCAAGCGGCTTCACGACCATGCCCTCGCCGCCGGCACCGGTCATGGTGTCCCACCACGCGATGGCGTCACGGACCTGGGCCGCGTCGCCGAGGTCAACCACACGATAGCGCGTGGGATGCATCGAGGGGGCGTTGGCCGTATCGAGGTATTTGGCGATCGTTTCCATATGCCAGACGTGCGTCTTATCGAAATAGGTCTTCCCCTCGGTCGCGAGCACATGAAACGGCGCGAATTTGAGGTCGTCGAGGCTTTGGACCTGCCAGCAATATTGGCGGTAGGCGTCGCGGTAGCCGTCGACCATCGCGGCGCGCCGGCGCGTCCGCTCCACGAGCCCGCCCAGGTCGACGCCGCGCGCGCCCGCCTTCTGCATCGCCTCGGTCGCCGCCTGCAATGACGCCGCGCCCGCCGCCCCAACCGGCGCATATTGCTGCTCCAACAACGCCTGCGCCTTGACCGACCAGGGCATTAGCTCGGTGTCCAGACAAACCCAATCGGTGTCAAACGCCACCCAAAACCCGGTGCGCGTGAGCGTCGCGTGCACGCGCTCAAGCAGGCCGCGCTCCTGCGCCGTGTCTTTAAAAAACGGACGTCCCGTGCGGGTGTACACCGTGCCGATGCCGTCGTCGACCAACCCGAATCGCTCGCGCACAGCCTGCTCGTCGCGACACACCACAACGATCGCCCGCGAGCCCATATGCTTCTCTTCGCACACGACCTTGTTCACGCCGCTGTCGAGGTAGTAGGCGAACGCCTCCTCGGGCGACTCCAAATAGCCCGCGCGCTCGCTCGTATGCGTGGGCGACATGGTCGGCGGCAGGTGAATAAGCCACTGGGGATGCACGGCAAAGCGACTGATGGTCTCGAGCGCCGCCGCGCTATGCCCCTCGCGAATGGTCATGCCCGAAGCAAGCGTCGTGCTGATAAAGAGCTTGCCCGAGACGTCTTCCAGGTCGAGTAAATGCTCGCTCTCATGCTGCGCCGACAGCCCGCCCCCGCGGGCGTTTTCTTCCAGAGGACGCATCGGCTCAGCGTAGAGCTCAAGCGCTTCGACCGCGACAAGCTCACGCTCCGGGTAGCGCAGCGCGGTGAGCTTGCCGCCGAACACACAGCCCGTGTCGATATTAATCGTTCGGTTCAGCCACTCCGCGCGCGGCACAGGCGTGTGGCCGTAGACTACGGTCGCTTCGCCCTTATAGTCCGCCGCCCAATCCAGGCGAATTGGCAACCCCAGTTCGTCGACCTCGCCGGTCGTGTCGCCGAAGAGCGCGAAGCTCTTGACCTTGCCGGAGGCGCGCCCGTGCATCTCCTCTTTGAGCCCGGCATGAGCCACCACCAGCGCGCCGTCGTCGAGCACCATATGGCTGACCAGGCCGCGGATGAACTCGGCCATCCCGCGCTCGTAGCGCTCGCGGACATCGTCAGGCAAAGCCTCTAGCTCGGCCACGGTCAGCTCAAGGCCGTGGCGCAACTTCACCCGCTTTCCGCGAAGCTTCTTCTCCAGTTTGAACTCGTGATTCCCCGGCACGCACAACCCCGTGCCGTGCTCGACCATATTGCGCATCAGGTCAAAGGCATCGAGCGAGCGCGGACCGCGGTCGACAAGGTCACCTACAAACAGCGCCTTTCTCCCCTCGGGATGCCGCCACAGCTTTCGGTATTGCGACGCCGTTTCGCCCGGCACTTCGCTGGAGTCATAGCCGAGCTTGTCGAGCAGGAGTTCAAGCTCGTCGCAGCAGCCGTGGACGTCGCCGATGATGTCGAAGGGGCCGGTCTCGTGGCGATAGTCGCTCCACAAGGGGCGCTGCTCGATGCGAACCGCCGCGACCTCTTCGGGAGACGAGAGCGTGTGAACGACACGAAAACCCTCGCGCTGCAGCTTCTTTAGCGAGCGCATCATGTCGCGGCGCTGATTGCTTATCACGTGGCCGCCGAAGTTTCGGTTCGATCGCCCGTCGTTTCGATCCCTACAAATGCGCTCTGGGATATCGAGCACAATCGCCACCGGAAGCACGTGATATTTGCGCGCAAGCGCCACCAGCGGACGGCGCGCCCGCGGCTGCACATTGGTCGCGTCAATCACCGTGACCAACCCGCGCTTGAGCCGCTTCTCCACGATGAAGTTCAGCACCGCGAAGGCGTCTTGAGTCGCGCTCTGATCTCCCTCATCGTCCGACACCATCCCGCGACATCGGTCCGAGGAGAGCACCTGAGACGGCGCAAAATGCGTCGCCGCAAAAGTCGACTTCCCCGCGCCCGAGGTCCCAATCAGAACAACCAACGACTTATCCGGGATATGCAACACTTGCTCATTCATTTGCGTCCTCCTCAGCCACCTTAAATACCGCCATTTGCGTCGGGGTGCCGACCCCTTCAACCTTCTCTCCGATGCCGCGATAGGCTACCCGGTAGCCGTTTCGCTGGGCCACACCATCGGCCCAGGCAGCGAACTCCTCGCGCGACCACTCAAAGCGATGGTCCTGGTGGCGCATATGGCCGGCGTTCAGGTTCTCGTACTGCGCGTTAAATTCGCGATTGGGCGTCGTAACGACGACCATCGAGGGCCTCGCGTGCTCAAAAACAGTCCCCTCCAGCGTGGCGAGTTTGGGCAGGTCCATATGCTCGATCACCTCGACCAGCACCGCGGCGTCAAAACCCTCAAGCCTTCGGTCGCGGTACAAGAGCGAGCTCTGCCTCAGGACAACGCGTTCGTCCTGGAAGTCCGGCCACTCCGCCAGCTTAAGCTTTCGCGCCGCCCGCTCGAGCTCGCGGTGCGCCACGTCGACGCCCATGATCTTCTCAAATTGCGGGCGCGCCCGAAGCCGCTTCAGCAACTTCCCTTCCCCGCAGCCCAGGTCCAACACCGTGCGCGCGCCGCTCTTCACCAGCACATCCTCGACCGCCTGCAGACGCAGCGTATTGAGCGCGACCTTCTTCTCGGGCGTCTCCGCCGCGGGCGCGTGAGCATCGGCGCGAATATCGTCCTCCACGCCTTCGTCATCCTCATCATCCCCTGCGAGTTCCTCAAGCGCGTCGGCCGCTAGACCTCGTTGATATTTCAGATAGCGCCGCGTGATATACTCAAGGCGCGGGTGCCCCTCTAGCCAGCCCTCCCCGTGGCGCAGCAACTTCTCCACCTCGTCCTCACCAACCCAATAATGCTTGTCCCCGTCGAGCACCGGGGCGAGCACATAGATATGGGATAGCATATCCGCGACGCACTGCTCGCCGGTCAGCGTCACTGCGAAATATGCGGACTCACCCCACTCAGGAAAAGCCGGGTCGAGCGCCAGTCGCGTCGCCTCCACCGCGTACCCGAGCGGCTCAAAGAGCTGCGCGATAAGCGAGCCATCGCCCGGGCACGGCACCGCCGACAGATGTACCTCCAATGGAATCGGCGTTTCGGCCAATCCGGGACGCTCCTTGCAATTGCCACCCATCGCGCTGCCGAAGACCTCGCGAAACGCGACGCTCAAAAAGGACGACGCTACATAGGGCCGATCGTTCACATATTGCCCGAGCGTCCAGCTCTCCCGACGCGCATGCTGACTGCCACGCACAAGCTTCACCGTGTCCATCTCCAACACCATCGCCGCCGTACATTTCTGAGCCGACGCCTCCGGATAAAACACATGGGCCTTGCCCGACGAGATATCAAAGGTTTGCGCCCGCTCGGGGTGCTTATAGAGCAAATAGCCCAGGTCCGTGGCCGGCTGATGGGTCGTCGATATGGTAAATAACATCGTCCTCTCCGTGCGTGGTCTGTCGGCAATACCGGCCATCCGACGCGCGCGACGAGTCCGCGCGCTAGCACACCATCGACGGCGTCGTGGCGTTCTCCCCAAATGGTGCGGCTTGAATTGCGAATGGGCAGTGGACTCGGGATTGTGCGCGACTGGTGGGCAGTGTGTCAATCGGCAGTGATTTCGGCACGCCCTGGGCGGTAATTACGTTGCGCGCATCCACTCTGCGGTGCTGTTGACGCGCTTGTCGAGGCAGGGAACCACGATGAGGTTCTAGAGGGCGATTTGGTGAGAAACGGAGCGTTTATCCTCGATTCGAACTATCCAGAAGCTCCAGATAGTGGCATTTTCGTCTTTCTCATCCGACGTATAAACATTGCCCAGGCGCTCGTTGACCGTGCGCACGTCGTCACCAAACAGCTCCTTCATCCGTCGCAGTCAGACCTAAAAAGTGTCGTACTCCTAATAGACCATCCACGCGACCGACAGAATATGAATTATTTACTTCCCGGCGTCACCGGATATTGCATCGACGAATACCCTACCCCATGGCGATTCCCGACGGTGTCGTATGTTATTTTCAAGACCTTATGCCACACAGCCGGGCGTATGATGAACGCCCGCGTCCGCATGGTCGAACAGCAACTGTATTGCAACTTCTGGGTTTGCTATTTCTCTTCGATTCAGCCCAACCGCAAATACGTCATCTTGGCCAATGACTCCTATCCCTTTTTAGCCTTTTGCCAGATGCCCATGGGCCTGAAGGAGGGCGAACAGGGATTCGAACCATTCTCCTCTAAGCCCTTTATCGAGCCCCCCGAGCTCAAAGAGGCATTCAGGCAGGTTAGTGATTGGATCATCGTCCCCCTCGACGTGCTTACCATGCCGGTCGCATCGGCCGACATGAGCCGACTCAACGTCTTCGAGCGCAGGATGGTAAAACACTTCGAAACCGAACGGGTGGGCGATATTATTTTCAACTGCTACGATTGATTGGCTGGGAAGATACTCCCTCAAAATAGTCGTTCCACCAACCGCTCCCAATACTCGTCGCTGAGCGCGTCGCCGTCCATCTGTGAACTAGCGGATGATCCGGCGTAATGCGGGATATGAATGGGGCAGTCAGCCTTGGGCGAAAATCACCGCGAGAGCGCGAACGCATCCACACCCGACGCCAATGGGCTAATGCGCTGGCTAGCCACCTCAAGCACCCAGATTTTCCCCTCAAAGCCTAAGACAACCAAGTCGCAGGTGTCCGAGAAGAAATACGGTTGGATAGGCGGCTCGAGAAGATTCGAGCCTCCCGCATGTCCGGCGACCCGGACTAACTCGATGACCTGACCGCTAGCCCGCGCCAGGCTCAAGCGTGCATTACCCTGATTATACTCAAGCATGAGCTTGCCGCCGCTCTTGGGCCCGTTGCCGCATTCCTTCGGCCGGCGCGCGCGTGTTGCTGCCAAGTCGCCCTCTTCGGGTGACATCTCGCCGCCAGCCTCGGCCCCTACGCCCTCGGAGCCATCCAGCGCGACCCGCCGCATGGTCCCGTCCTCGGAGCTCACTACGATGACCTGTGCCTCGGCCGATATTTCGTGTAGCTCCACCTGTTCATTCATCAATTGACCGGAGCCCACGCCGCAGCCCGAGAGCAGCAGGACGGCCAAAGATAGAAATAGCTGCCAGCCACACGATCGCAAACAAAATCCACACGTCATCAGCGTCTCCAAAATAATGCCAAGGCTCGCTGAATGAGCCTTGGCGCGGGTGTCATCTACCTATCACATCTTAGAAAAGTCGTCTCGCCAGCCGTGACAGAAACTCATCGCTGAGCGCGTCGCCGTCCATCTGCGCACTGGCAAACGCAAAGTCGGCGTCCACGCGGGCGACCCAGGCGCGCAACGCCCCCTTTAACTCAACCCAGCGCGCGGTGAGCATCGGGTTCGGCCCAACGAAGGGCTCAAAGAGCACGTCCATCGAGACGATCATCGCCCCTATCGACACCCCCTCTGGGCTCTCCCGAAACGAGCGCTGCGCCTCGCCGAGCGCATGAAATACGGTCGGCACCAGGCGGCGAATCTCGCGCACCACCTCTACCAATTCCTCGGCCAACCGCCGCGCGCGCGTCGGCCCGTTCTCCAGCAGCGGGAGCATCTGGGTCATCGGCGCAGACACCGCCGCCCGCACCTCCGCATCGAGCTGACCGAGTTGCGCCCGCGCGCTCCCCACGCTCGCCTGAATCCGCAGCATCGACTCATTCTCCTTCCACACAAGCTCCACAAACCCGAAGAGTTCCCCGACCAACACCCCCGCCTCATCGACCCGCTGCCCCAGACGCAGCTCGACCGCCGAGCGCCGCTCCGCAGCCATCTGCGAGATCACCCCGGGCGCCGCGTTCTTCGCCTGCCCCACCAGCACCCAGCCCGAAATAAGCACCGCGAATAGTAGCGCCACGCAGCTAAGCCCGGTGATGAGCAGCCGACGCCGCCCGCGTAAACGCTCCGCCCGCGCGCCTTCGCGGCGCGCCTCGGCGAGGGCGTATTCGAGTCGATTTGATTGCGTAGGTTGCGGCATGGTGGCTCCTGGGTTGGAGCTAGAACGCGCGGGGCGGTGATTTTATTTGCTCGCCCCCAAGGCACCGCGGCTCTAAAATCTTTACGATTCCAAATGAAGCCCTACGGCTATGTAGGACAATGTACCCAAGCAGGGGACACCTCCCCCCAGCTGACCACAATGCATGACATCATGTCGCACCTCCCCGTCGCCTCCCTCCAACGCAGCGCCAACGCGTGAGGCGCACAATCCCCCCGCAGAACGCCTCTCTTTAGCGCTTTTCGAACTCCGACCAGGCGAAAAGATGCCCACTGGCACCATTCTTGCTCCAAAACGCCATGAAACCGCCCTTCTGGAGCAACTCATAATGGCTCGGAATCTCATGTATATTAAACGCCTCGTGTTTCTCTTCGCCGCGATCACCCTCATCGGGTGTGGCATGACCGATGACGATATGCCGGCCGACGAGGTTGCGCTCGAAGGGGACTACGGTCCCGAGTTCGAGACGCGCCGCGCGGCATTGACCGACTTTTGCTCGGTGCGCGTCGACGGCTATGGCACGCTAAATGTCGAGGAAGAATACCTGGCGCAGGTCGTGACCTGCGAGCACAGCGGCGCGCCCATGGAGACGCTCAAAGCCCAGGCCATTGCGGCCCGCGGCTACGCCAAATACGTCACCGAAGTCGAGGGCCGCCCGCTCTCGCCGACAGTGCGCGACCAGGCCTATAATTGCGGGCGCCCGGCCACCGCTGCCGCGCGCCAGGCCGTCCGAGAAACCTCCGGCATGATCCTGACCCACAAGGGGAAGATGATCATGCCATTTTACGTCGCTGGCTCCACCAATATTAACCCCAACACCTGCCGCGCCCGCGACAACGCGGGGACCCAGAAATACGTCACCTATAATACGGGACGCGTGGGCGCTCGGGTCCAGGGGAGCACGCTCGGCTGGGTCGGGAACCCCGCAAACCGCGGCGCTATGAGCCAGAACGGCTCGGCCTGTCTTGCCCGAGCGGGCTGGAAAGCCGAACGCATTCTTCGCGCTTTTTATGGCGATGATATCCGCGTCACCAAGCTCTCCGGCTCCTGTGTTCAGGCGGACACTGACCCGGATCTGGGCCACGGCGGCGGCGTATCTACCCCTTCGGACCCCGGCCAATCCTGTGATGACGGCGACGTCGGCCGCCCGACGATCATCACCCGCTCTCAGTGGGGCGCCCGCGCGCCGCGCGGAAACCGCCCGCGTCACACCCCGAACCGCTTCTCCATCCACCACACCGTCACCGCCAATAACCCGCGCGACGGCAAGGCCGCCGCGCGCCACGTTCAGAATATTCATATGAACGACAATGGTTGGTCGGATGTCGGCTACCACTATATGATCGACCAGCAGGGGCGCATCTACGCCGGCAACCCGGTTGACCGCATGGGCGCGCACGTCGCCAACGCCAACAGCGGCAATATTGGCATCAGCTTCCTGGGGCAGTTCCAGCCGCCTTCGGCCCTGGGAATCCGCGCCATCCAGCCGAGCGACGCATCCCTTCGGGCCGCGGGCAAGCTGATCCGCTACCTCGCCGACAAATATAATATCACCGTGACCGACGCGAAGGTGAAGGGGCACCGCGACCAGGGCTCCACCGCATGTCCGGGGCAGAATCTATATAATAAGCTTGGCGTCATCCGCGATTATGCGCGCGCCACCGGCGGTGGCGGCTCCTGCGAGGAGTCGGCCCCGGGCGGCGGCCCCGCCGAGTTCAAGCATATCCGCGTGCGCCACGTCAGCGACAACCCCCGAGGATATAACGACACCATCGAGGGCTTCGAGGTCGACAGCATCTTCGGCCAGAGCGCCGACGGCAACGCCAATTATTTCGCGCAATCCACCAGCACGACCGGCACGGTCACAAACCCGAACGCCGCTAAGGGACGCCCCGACAATAATAGCTGCGCGAGCCGCTCCAGCACGGTCGCCGGTGTGCAGGCCGGCGGCGCCCTCATCGCGACCCTGGGCACCGCCCTCAAGCCGGGAGACCGCGTCCGCGTCGTCCAGTCCAACTATCACTCCGGCATGAGCGACTGCGCCCCCAGCGGTGCCGCCGAGATCGCCATCTCGGCCGACAAAATCAACTGGATTATCCTTGGTCAATCCGTCAGCGGAAACACCACCCTGACGGTCAAGAAGTCCTCGCTCCAAATCACCAAACCCCTGGACGCCGCCAGCACCGGCCACAGCGTCGACTTCGCGGTGAGCGCGTCGAGCGACATCACCCGCGTCGACTATCTGGCCGACGGCTGGAAGATGGGCAGCTCCACCCAGGGCCCAGGCTTCGACTTCAACTACGATATCCAATACGCCGGGGTGCGCCAGATTCAGGCGCGCGGCTACAACGCCCGCGGCGAGCTCGTCGCCACTGACAAGATCACCATCTCGGTGGCCAACGGCTCCACCCTGCGCATCACCGCCCCGAGCGCCAACAGTCGACACCGCGCTCACGTCGCGTTCACAGCCTCCGCCTCGGCGGATATCACCCGCGTGGAATACCTGGCCGACGACTGGTCGCTGGGAAGCACCCCGCAGGGGCCTGACTTCGCGCATAGCTACGCATTCCAATACACCGGGGTGCGCGCCATCGAGGCGCGCGGCTTTAACGCCGCCGGGAAGATGGTCGCCGTCGACAAGCTCAACATCACCGTGGGGCGCGGCGCTACCCTCTCTATCATCAATCCCCTCGACGGCAGCGAGAACGACCGCGACGTCAACTTCAAGGCGCGCGCATCTCGCGATATCGTCAAGGTCGAATACCTGGCCGACGACTGGTCGCTGGGCAATTCAACCAACAGCGCCTCGTCCTTCCCGCTGAACTACAGCTTCGACTATACCGGCGTGCGCGCTATCGAAGCGCGCGGCTATAACGCCGCCGGTGATGTGGTCGCCGTCGACCGCGTCAGCATCCGGGTCAAAGACCAGGCCTTCGTCAAATTCACAAAACCGACCAATGGCAGCACCCAGGGGCATTCGCTCCAATTTGCGGTGCGCGCCTCCGACGACGTCGTCGAGGTCGAATATCTGGCCGACGACTGGTCCCTCGGGCGAAGCCAGCGCACCTCGACCTTCCCGCATACCGCCAATATTCAATACCCGGGCGCCCGCCGCCTCGAAGCCCGCGCGTATAACGCCGCGGGTGACATCATCGCGGTCGACCGTATCACCGTCACCGTGAAGAGCGCCGGCGGCAGCACCGACTCGGCCATGGCCAGCGCCCTGGGGCGCGAAGGCGGGACCTGCTCAAATATCGGCAACGGCTCGGGCGGCCCGCGTTGCAGCGGCGGGCGCGGCGGCTGGAGCACCGGAAGTTGCTGGGCCTTCGTCAAAGCCGCAATGATCCGCGCCGGACTCGCCACCCGCGCCGACATCAACCGCCTCGCCGCGAGCGTCGGCATGAGCGCCTACAGCGTGCAGATCTCGGCAGCCGGCTTCAAACGCGCCGCCGACCGAGCCTCGGCGAGCGTGCTGCGCGACACCATGGGCCTCAAAAAGGTGCATATGCCGGTGGGCCAGGCCCCGCGCGGCGCGGTCATCGCCTGGGCGCCCGGCTGTCGCGGCGCACACTCGCAATACGGGCATATCGAGGTCGCCATGGGCGACGGCTACGCCTGCTCCGACTATTGCGGCAGGGTGCGCGCCGACGCCACCTGCGCCAGCGTTTATGTGCCGGTGAACTGAGCAATTCGATGGCGACCGTAACCCGCAAATCAAAAGGTCAAACCAATGGTGAACGCAATGAACGCTGAATTTAAATACCGAAGCATGAACCGCTCCACCCTGCGACTCATCGTCGCCGCCCTCGCCGGCCTGATGCTGCTGGGCAGCGTGGGCTGCGACGAATCAAAGCTCTCCGGGACCAATGGCGAGCAGTCGGATAACGCCAACGAGGAGCGCGGCGACGAGAACGCCGACCCGACCGGCGAAGTCCCCCTCGACGAAGACCCAGGCCACGGCAGCGGCGACGAAGAAGGCGTCGTCATCCCGGCCGGCTTCATGAACGGCTCCTGGCGGGCGAGCGCCGGCGAGCAGGACGAGCCAGCCGTCTACTTCGACACCTTCCAGGACGAGGGCGACCCCGAAATCTCCGGCGACTTCACGATGGGATTCGCCATCTACGAGCTCTACGACGGCGAAACCGGCCACCTCGAAACCGCCAGCTTCGACGGCGAGACCCTGACCGTCATGTGGAACCCCACCACCGACCGCGACGAGATGCTCACCCTCAAGGCAACCCGGGTCGACGAGAACACCCTCGAAGGCAGCGTCACCGCCAAGCGAAATATCGAGCTCAACGTCCCGGTCACGCTGACGCGCGTCACCGAATAACCTCAACGCAGCATCAGCGCGGGGCGCTCGTGGTCCAACCGTCCCCGCGCAGATGCCCCCGCAGCCACCTTCGACGGTCGCTATGCTTGCCCAGGCTCTCCTCAATACTCTTCGGGTCAATCGTAGGCAGGCTCACGCCCTCCAGCGCGCTCAGGTCGGGCAGAGGGGGTGGCTCATCGGCCTGGTCGACAAACTGGCGGGTCACACGCTTGAGGCAAATGTCGATCGCATGTCGCGTCGCGCGTAGAGCCGAGGCGGAGGGCTGGTCACCCTCAGGCAGGCACTCCAACAAAATGGTTATCGCGTCGTCAAGAACAAGCAGGTTGGGGCCGAGCGCCGCCGACGGTTCAACCGCGTGATAATAGTGGAGCACCGGGTAGGCCAGATGGCGCTCGCCATGCAGGAGCAATAGCGGCGTGATGGTTTGGAGCTGATTTTCGAAACCCGCCCAATCCTTACCATTCCAACCGTTCGCGATGACCTCCGCGACGCTGTCTCCCATGACGTTAATGAGCTGCGCGAGCTGGCGCTTGGCGGTGGCCGCCTCGACGACTGGAAGCAAGTAGGCGAGCGCGAGCGTAATGGCCGATAGGCCGTTAATCGACGCGATTGTGGTGAGCATACGCCACCAGGGGTTGCCACCCGCGAAGTCTCCCACCCCCAGGGTAAAGAGCGTGAAGCCGACGAAGTACGCCCGATCAATAAGACCGGCTGGCTCCTGCGTCGCTGAGTGAACTACGGCTTGAGGCGTGCCCGCAAAGATCAGGAGCCAGCCGAACCAAAGAAGCGCGACCCACACCAGCACGATCGTCACCACTATCACCGGTCCGGCCGCGTCGAGCAGGCGATGAGAATGGAAACGGCGGTGCCCCTTCAGGGCGACGCGCCACACCTTGCTGGCCACATACCGCGATATAACGCCATCCCCGCTGGTCGACAGCGTGCTCCGCATCACGTCACCGATCGCGATAATCACCACAACGCCTCCGAAAACTACCGATGCTATCGCCAATAGCGTGGCCATCGCCGTCTCCTGGTGAGCAAAAGATGTCTCTTGAAGGCGTCTCGCGCGCAGCCTTAATAGAAACCCCAGAAGCCCGCGCGTCACTCTGTGAACGAAGCACCGCCGGGCGCCCTACTGCCGTGAAAGCTACGCGCGCATCCGCCTCGACAAAGCGCAGCAAAAAACCCGAGCGTCGATACCCAAACCGCGCCCTTCTGAGGCCGCGCCAGGCTGCCATCACACCCAACCCTCGCTGCGCCCTATCCGGCAACGCCTGCAACGAGGGTCGACCCCTACGACAGCCATCAAAGCAATGCCTGCAATGGGGGTCGACCCCCACTGCAGGCATTCTCAGGCCCCTTGCACCGGGGCTTCCCTCCTAGCAACCGCGTTCCCCGAACGCCCGCGCCGCGTCTGAACCCTCGGCGCGGTCTATCGCAGGTATAAAACAGCGCGGTAGTCATCGTAGCTGCCGGGGAGACCGCCGCCGAGGCCTACGCAAAAAACGCTACGACCCCGGCTACCGATTCTGTCGCGCCCCTATGGGGCTGGTGATCCGCAACGCGTTCGCCGATTCGAGAAGATATCTTGCTATGGGCCCAATCGGCCGCACGACATCGTACTCCAACGCGCGTCACCCGGGCATGGCCCACGCGCGGCAAGCCCCGCAGGGGCGGGACAGAACTGGTAGCCGTGGGCAGGGGGCGCCAATCGCGCCAGCGTTGGCGGACGTAGCCTTCGGCGGGGGTTCTCACTCGACCGCATCGAGGTGCTGAACGCAAGGACCTAGCTCGGCACCCCACAGCACCGCTTATATTTCCTCCCGCTGGCACACGGGCAGGAGTCGTTGCGTCCAACCTTTACGCTGGTTCGTCGCAGTCGTCGCGTAAACTTGGCTTGCATCTTCCCAGCCGTTCTCTGCGCCTCCTTTTTACGCTCGAGCGCCTCCCATTTGCTGAATTGCGGCACGAGCGGCTTTAGGGCTTTGCACGCCTGACGAAACTCGTAGGGCGATACATCAGTATGGAAGATATCGCGCGACGCATCGATAACAGGGCGAATGTCAGTGGAGCGACTCACAGCCATTCCTTGTGTGTCTAACTCATCCCCCTGGCGAGGCTCTGCTGCAGCGCTGGCCAATAGCCAAATCAAAACTTGAAATTCATTCTCATCAACAGCGCCGCTCAAAGGCTGCTGCGATACCATTTCATCCAGTAAATTTGCGACGCGTCGTTGAGCGTGCCCGACGCTGTGCGGCAGCAATGTCAGGGCGAATTCACGAATGTCTGGGCTATTCCCCAGGTGATCAATCGCCTGCAGAAGTCCCATTAGTTCGCTGCAAGCCTCCCGCTCATCGGCCGGACGATGAATCGAGTCATTGACCGCAATGACCATGGCGTGAGGGTCTCCGTGTTGACACCCCTTTTCGAGGTAGCTCTTCGCAACTTCAAAATCGACTTCAGCCCCGTCCCCGTTCCGATATACGTGACAGAGGTGCGCATAGGCGCGCAATACACCACCTTCAGCGGCATCCTTAAGCAGCGAAACGACCTCTCCCGGGCTACGTTCCTCGCCGATCCCACTCTGGTATAGGAGCACTAAATTGAACTTCGCCAAGGGGAATCCTGCGTCCGCCGCCGACCGAGCATACGTGAGCGCGCGTTTAAGGTTTTTAGGAGCGAGTCTCCCGGATTGATAGATCGCCACCAGGCCATTCAATGCCTCGGGATTTCCGTCGCTCGCCGCATACTCCAGCCAATCGATCATCCGCTCGCGGTCTTCAAAGTCGCCGACGCGCGTTCCCTGGGAGTCGAAAATTAACTCATTCAACGCAAATAAACCCAACCTTGCGCTCGAAGCTGCGTCCCCCAATCGCGCAGCCTCGTACATAAAATCGATTCCCTGCTCGGGACTCCCACCCTCGATAATTCCATCGATGTTCAAGAGCGCCATCTGATAGAGCGCCGCGGGCGAACGACCGTCGCGTGCCGCTTTTTGGAACCAAAAGTACGCTTCTTCGTATTCACCGCTTGTTTCTGGAACCTCTGTCATCGCACCTTCCCCAGCCTCGTCTTTTCGCTTTTTGATGCGCGCAACCGCCGACATCTTGGCGCGAAGCCCGAGCCGATATTGCGCCTCCGCATCGTCGCGAAGCACCGCATCTCCGCAAAGACGATTGGAACTATCGGCATCGGGAAGCTTGAACTCAGGAATGCCCTTCGTGTTATCTGCCAGGCATTTTATAACAATTTGATAAAATACTTTGAGCCAGCGTGTCGCATGGCGTGCCAATTCATCGGCTGTTGGGGCATTGTGTTGCTCCGGATGTGCGGCGCGGTTGGCAATCTGTCGCAACTCATGAAGCTTCTTTCGCAAATCCTCACTCGACGATTCGATAAACTCATAGCTCTCGAGAATATCATTAAGATTACCGGAATAATCGACCGAATGATTGTGTCGACGAAGGTACTCCTGCGCAAATAGCATGCAGCAAGATCGTAGCGATATCAGCGTATGCGCCGGAATCTCGTGCAGCGATGTCTCCGCCACATGATATAAGTCGCCGAGTTCTGGAAGAACGGACTCGATAAAACACGCACACTCGGAGCGGGGGCGCGACGGGGTCTTCTGCTGTTTACTAGCTTTGCTCATCACATATCCTCTATCATCAGTGGGTTCACGCCAAATTGGCCAGGGCGGCAAGCCATCCTGCTGCCTTCAATGAGTTCCACGGATGAGTGAGAGATTTGTGACATAGTTTTTTTAAAAAACTTTAAGATTGCTTCAATACGGGTACCGTTTGTTGCGTGCGTTAACCCTTTCTCGCAGCCCATCAACACTTCGTTTGTGTATCTGGCGAGCATTGGCCCCCGTAATATTCAGTTCCTTCGCGATGGTCGAGAACCGAACGCCATTGACGCGTTCTCGGATGATATATGCCTGTCGACTATCTAAACGACACATATCTTTTTGGACAAAACGTAGCGTGTCACGTGCTTCGAAATTTGGCGTACTTGGAGGCAAGTATTTCTCCTCCATTTGGCAATAGTCCCAGCGGCTCATATGCTTTCTCAGGTCAGATCGCGCGTTTCGGATCGATCTAAAAAAATACGAACGCAATTCACGCATTTCGCCTTTGCTGGCTTCAATACACACTGCAATTATCACGTCTTGCACCGCCTCCTCAGCTAATTCTGATCCCAGTGATACCTTCAAAATATCAACCGCTTCGTTACGCATAGAGCGAGCATTTTGACTCTGATGAAGCTCCTCAACACATGATGTAAATAACTCGTGTTCGCTCGAATGTCGCCAAACTGGTAGCTCTCCAGACTGCCCTGATACCTGCGCAAACTCAGCCCCCTCCGCAACTCCAGCCTCTTCCGACTCAATCTGCGCCGACGCTAGAATCTCGCCGATTTCTCGACGCGCATCGTCATCAAGCGACAGCCCCACGGCGAGCGTAAGCGCCACTACGGCCGCACCGACCCCAATCGTGAGTCCGGGCCAGGCACCGAAGGCTCCAATAAAAATTCCAGCGCGAAGCCTCCCACGTACCAGAAAACGCCGCAGGCGCTTCCCCGCAGAGATGCAGACCATAAACACCGCGACCCCCGCCACCGAGTCGAACCACTCATCCGCGTCCCAAAAGAACGCGCAGATAAACCACCCCATAAAGAGTACGGTCGGCCAAATCGTGGCGGAGAGGAGAAATCGCTCAAAGGTCGAAAGCGGGCTCGACTCGACCGGCTCAACCGGTTCGTCGCCTATCTCTAATATCTCGGGTTCAGTCATATCCGTCCTCCCTCCTAAAAAACATACGAATGGCCCTTAGCTTATATGATTGAACCGAGTTAACAAACTAAAAACACACCCGTCGTAGGCGAACGACTTGCGGTTGGCAGAGACGGGACAGTGAATCGCCGACACCCCACCGGCCTAAAAGCCTATGAAAAACCCCCGGCAAAAAAATTATTTAAAAAACTTTGTCACAAAACGCCTTCATCTCCGTGGAACTCTATGAACGGGCAGGGATTCACCCACGCCCACAACCAGAGAGATAGAGATGAAAAATAACGTACGCGGACCGATCAACTCTGACGCTCAAATCACCCCACTGGAGAAGGCATCCACGAAAGCGACCACCATGCCCCCATCAATCAACTACCACCTCAACAAAGCCTGCAACTACAGCTGCAAATTCTGCTACGCCCGCTTCGAGGACAGCGCCGAATATCTGGGCCGCGGCATGCTGCCCAAAGCGCAGCAACTCGAGGTCGTGCGCCAGATCGCGGCCGCCGGCTTCGAGAAGATCACCTTCGCCGGCGGCGAGCCCACGCTGGTCCCCTGGTTGGCGGAGTTGGTGGCGACGGCCAAAGACGCCGGCATGACCACGATGGTGGTGAGCAACGGGTCGAGGCTCGACGCCGCCGCATTCGACGCTTTCGGCGGCAAGCTCGACTGGCTGGTCATCAGCATCGACAGCGCCGATGACGGCACACACCTGGCCATCGGCCGCGCCCAGAAGGGAAAGACCCAGAGCGCAGCCAAGTACCGCGCCACCGCCGACCTCGCCCGACACCACGGCATTCGGCTGAAGATGAACACCGTCGTAAATCGGCTCAACGTCGACGAGGACATGAGCGAACTCATCGCCCAGATGGCCCCCGAGCGCTGGAAGCTCTTCCAGGTGCTGCCCATCGACGGGCAAAACGACGGGTATGTCGAAGAATTGGAGATCACCCGCGCTGAGTTCGATGCGTTCGTCGCGCGTCACCGAGGCCTGGCGGACGCCGGCATTGTCGTCGTCTCCGAGTCGAACGAGGCGATGACCGGCTCCTACGCGATGGTCGACCCGGCCGGGCGCTTCTTCGACAATACGATGGGCGCGCACACCTATAGCCGCCCGATTTTAGAGGTGGGTATTCGCGAGGCGTTCTCGCAGGTCAGCTTTGACCTTGAGACCTTTAAGGCGCGGGGTGGTGAGTACGATTGGTGAGTGAGTTATTCGGGTTAGCAGCCCGCCTCAAGGTGAGCATTCATTAGCCATCTTATGGATGGACTGGGAGGCTGAGCGGAGACGTCTCAGCACATTGGCGCAGCGCGCGGCCCAAAACCTGAGTCCCTATACGGAAGCCGCGCCCTTCTAAGGCGTCGGCAAGCTGCCATCACACCCAACCCTCACTGCGCCCTATCCGGCAACGTCTGCAACGAGGGTCAACCCCCGCCGCACCCATCAAAGCAATGCCTGCAATGGGGGTCGACCCCCACTGCAGGCATTCTCAGGCCCCTTGTACCGGGGTTTCCCTCCTAGCGACCGCGTTCACCGAGCGCCCGCGCCGCGTCTGAACCCTCGGTGCGGTCTATCGCAGGTATGAAACAGCGCCGCAAATCACGGATACGCGGCGTAGTACCAGTGATTGTTGTGGATGAACGGATGTACGTTTGAGGGGATCCACTGCACGAAGCAGTTTTCGTAGCTACCGGAGAGCCGCCGAGTCATCGACCACCGCCATGTCATCGACCACCGCCATGTCATCGACCGCCGTCACATCATCGACCGCCATCGCATCATCGACCGCCATCGCGTCATCGACCGCCGTCACATCATCGACCGCCGCCGAGGCCTACGCAAAAAACGCTACGACCCCGGCTATCGATTCTGTCGCGCCCCTTTGGGGCTGGTGGTCCGCAACGCGTTCGCCGATTCGAGAACGCGCTCGGTGATGGGTCGTATGCGCCACACGATTGCGCCACGCAAAGCTCGTCGACCATGCACGATCCACGCGCGGCAAGCCCCGCAGGGGCGTGACAGAACTGGTAGCCCTGGGCGCAGGGCGCCAATCGCGCCAGCGTTGGCGGACGTAGCCTTCGGCGGGGGTGGTGGCTTGGGTGGGGGTGGTGGCTTGGGTGGGGGTGGTGTCATCGAGCGACGTGGTATCATCCATCGCCGCCGCGTCATCGACCGCCGTCGTGTCATCGACCGCCGCCATATTATCGACCGTCGAGTCATCGACCGTCGAGTCATCGACCGCCGCCATGTCATCGACCGCCGTCGAGTCATCGACCGCCGCCATGTCATCGACCGCCGCCGAGGCCTACGCAAAAAGCGCTACGACCCCGGCTACCGATTCTGTCGCGCCCCGTTGGGGCTGGTGGTCCGCAACGCGTTCGCCGATTCGAGAAGATATCTTGTTATGGGCCCAATCGGCCGCACGACATCGTACTCCAACGCGCGTCACCCGGGCATGGCCCACGCGCGGCAAGCCCCGCAGGGGCGGAACCGAACTGGTAGCCGTGGGCGCAGGGCGCCAATCGCGCCAGCGTTGGCGGACGAAGCCTTCGGCGGGGGTGGTGGCTTGGGTGGGGGTTGTGACCGGGGTGAAGGAATGACCGGCTCCTACGCGATGGGCGAGCGGGCCGGGCGCTTCTTCGACAATACGATGGGCGCCCACACCTATAGCCGCCCGATTTTAGAGGTGGGTATTCACAAAGCGTTCTCGCAGGTCAGCTTTGACCTTGAGACCTTTCAGGCGCGGGGTGGTGAGTACGATTGGCGAGTGGGTTCGCAGCCCGCCTCAAGGTGAGCATTTATTAGCCACCTTGAGGCGACTCGCGCGTTTAGAATACCAGCGATGCGAACCCCGTCTCGGTTGACCTCCCACCCACTCGCACTAGCTTTTACCGGAGGCTCCGCCCCTTAACTCATCATGCCCAAAGAGCAGCCCCGAAGAGGTCTTTATGAAACACGACACGTTCAATATTGGTGGTGATATGCCCGTCCAACGCCTCGGATTTGGCGCCATGCGGATCACCGGAGACGGCATCTGGGGCTGGCCACCAAAGCGAAGCGACGCCAGGGACCTGCTGCGGCGAGCGGTTGAGCTGGGCGTTGATCTTCTGGATACGGCGGATGCGTATGGACCCGAAGTCAGCGAATATCTCATCTGTGAGGCGCTTAAGCCCTATAAAAACATCCATATCGCCACCAAGGGCGGCCTGGTGCGCGCCGGCCCCGGCGACTGGCGCACAGACGGGCGCCCCGAGCACCTCGAAATCGCCCTGCACAACTCCCTTCGCCGCCTCGAGGTCGAGCGCATCGACCTCTACCAGCTCCACGCCATCGACGACGACGTGCCCCTGGAAGACTCCCTGGGCGCCCTCAAAAAGATGCAAGAGGCCGGAAAAATCCGCTACATCGGCGTGTCGAACATCGACCTCGACGAGTTAAAGCGCGCCCGAAAAATCGTCGACGTCGTCACGGTCCAAAACAAATACAACCTCTTCCACCGCGACCACGAAGCCGTCATCGACCATTGCACCGAAAACGCCATAGGCTTCATCCCCTGGGCTCCCCTGGGCATCGACACGCTCGCCGACACCCCCCCCTCCTCGACATCGCCCAACGCCACGACGCCACGCCTACCCAGCTCGCCCTGGCCTGGCTCCTCAAACGCTCACCAATGATGCTACCAATCCCGGAAACGTCGAGCACGGCGCATTTGGAGCAGAATATGGGGGCGGGTGAGGTGGTGTTGAGTGCGGAGGATTTTGAGGTGGTGGATGGGTTGGGAGATTAGGCGGAGACGTCTCAGTTCGGTGCATTTACGCCACGCGCGACCCTAAATCTAAGATTCTATAGGAAAGCCGCGCCCCCTAAGACGGTTTAAAACTGCCATCACACCCAACCCTCACTGCGCCCTATCCGGCAACGCCTGCAACGAGGGTCGCCCCCTACGGCAGCCATCAAAGCAATGCCTGCAATGGGGGTCGCCCCCCACTGCAGGCATTCTCAGGCCGCGTGCAGCGGGCCTTCGCCCCCACATCTTGCATTCGCAGAGCGCCCGCAGCGCATCTGAACCCTCGACGCGGCCTATCGCAGACATAAAACAGCGCGGCACGGCCCCCAAAACAAAGCAGGCCGAGCCGCGCGCAAGGCAGGAGATTATTCGGCGACCGGCGCCGGCTCGGGAGTCACGTGGTCCTGAGTGTCATGGGGCGCGTTGATATCCGCTTCAATCGGCGTGTCCGCCTCGTCGATCACCTCGCCCTCGACCACCGCCCCGGTTCCCGGGTCGACCTTCGGCACACTCCCACGACGCTTCATATATTGACCGATGCGCTCGTTCTGCACCGAGATCGGAGCGAGCAGCGCGTCGCGGCGGGCGGGGTCATCGAGCGTGCGCCCAAAGATATCGAAGACCACCTTATAGAAGGCCTCTTCGGCCTCGCTGACCGCGGCCTGCACCTCATCCCAAGTCAGCCGCTCGCCGGTCTGCAGTTCCTCGCCGAATCGGGCGTTAAGCCACTCCAGGTCGTCGACCAGCGGCTCGAGCGCGAGCTGGCCGAGTTCGACGGCAAAATCGGCGCGCAGCCGGCGCAGAAGCTCTTTGACCGCGCTATGCTCCTCTTCGAAGGTCTTGCTGGTGATCTCGAAAACCCCGAACGGAAAGAGCTGGGCCTGCATGCGCCGCGCGGTCTCGCGCACTGGCGACTCGCGTTCCATCCCCGCGAAATTCTTGATATTGCCGTAGATCTGGCTCAGCGTGCGGTCGACCTGCTGGTCGCGCTCGACCGCCTCGGGGCGCGCCAGGCGCCGGCTGCGGTCGCGCCGCGCCCAGTCGAATTGGAGCTGGCGCGCGGCCCGCGCTTTATCGCGCCCGTGGGCGCAACGGGCTTCCAGCTCCGCCTCGCCCGCCGCCTGCGCCAGGGACTCGACCTCCTCCAGCGCAAAGAAGATCGACCCGATCCCAAACCGATACATATTCAAATTATCGCCCAACCGTGGGTGCATCATACTCGTCTCCATCGCAGTAATTTTGCCGCGTCACGCGGCCCATTCGAGGTTACGCGTTTCCCACTCTCAAGAGCGTTGGGCCCGCGTGGGCGGGTTTTGCGCTCTACTGCTGAGGACTGATGTGTGAATGCTCGGTGAGAGTAATTCGGAGGGGTGTGGGGCGTCAACTGGGTGGTGGAATAGAAGGTAATAGCAAGATGCGTCCTTCCCCGCCTACCCCACCACCCGCGCCCGCCCACCGCGCTTCGCCTCATAAAGCCCCGCATCCGCCCGCTCGATGGCCGCGTAGACATCCTCGCTCTCGCCCAGCCGCGCCACGCCGGCGCTGAACGTGACCGAAAAGGTCGCCGTGTCGGTGGTGAATTGATGCGCGCCGAACGCCTGGAGCATCTCGCGCAGCGCCCCGGCGAGCTGAGCGTGGCCGCGCGTGAGGGCGGCGACGATAAACTCTTCGCCGCCGAGCCGGCCGGTGGCGATGGCGTCGGGGAAGTCGGCCTGCAGGGCGTCGGCGAGGGCGCGCAGGATCTGGTCGCCGACCAGGTGGCCGTGGGTGTCGTTGACCTTCTTGAACTCGTCGACGTCCAGGATGGCCAGCTCGATGAGGGTGCCCGGAGCGTCGCGCCGAGCATGTTCGAAATGGCCGATACAGCCCAAAGTGAGTGTCCGCTAGCTCGAAGCAACGCCACTATTTCTCTTATCCTTCATTTAGCAGACCAAACCTTCTGGATATGGCTGCGGCGCTCCTCCACCTCGGGCATGTCAATCCAATTGGGAAGTTTAGACTGAATGCTTGCAAACTCACGGTGAACCAATACTCGAGGATACAAGCCGTTATAACGGCGCAAACTCCAGAATAACAATAGTTTGTCTGGGTCGTCGAAACCTTCCCTGACACATCCTGAGACTAACTGTAGCTGTGATCTCAAGACAAAGGGAATACCATCTCCAAGAACCTTCTCGAATATGCGAATCACAACTGAAGCGCCATAGGCGACGCTCGATGCTGAATGTAACGCAAAACGTCGTCCGAGATGAACAGCATTAACCTTTTTATTCGCACCGCGAGCAGTATGAAGTGAGTTCCCGATGTCTGCAATCGGATTGCCCGCCATCCAAGCGGTTAATACACTCGGAATGATCGCGCGCCACCGACTCTCCCACTCAGAATAGCTCTCGGTAAACTTCTTGCGCCAACCGTGACCAGTGTGTGCCTGAGGGATGATACGTTCAAGCCCAGAGCTATCAGGATTCACCATTGCAAAAAGGTGATGCACGACTCTTCGCAGTACAAAGTCTAGCAAGCTTTTAAAGCTCCAAGTGGCGACAGACTCTTGGGATGGAATTGCCGCAGCTATATCGGCTAAAATAACTGGCGAAATACCGACCTCGCTCGCGAACTCACGCCATTGTTCATAATTCTGTTCTTTTTTGTCCTCCTGTTCGTCGTCGAGAACAGCACCAAATTTTCGCAAAAGCCTTGCCTGATGGATGGCTCGGGCTTCTCGATCAGACGTTGTTACATTGCCCAGTGCGGCATTAAAGATACGAACGAGTTGGTCTTCAGGAATTCCAGCGGCCCTTCGAACGAGATAGTTGCTCACGTCGGAATCCAGTCCAGCCGATTCGATTCGGTCAATAACTTGAGTAATCGGATCAATCACATCCAGACATTGGTCGGGCAACCCAAATAACGACATGACATGATTGAAATGATTGATCTCGTATCCAGCATTTTTATCCTCGATCGTTAAGACCTTTCCAGGCAAATTAATCACAATGCCATGTGCATAATGACCTGCACGCCCCGCGCGACCAGCCGCGTTCAGAAGTTCATGCACTGCCATCGGCTGCATACCACCTCTCTCAATGTCATCAGTCCATCGATCATCACCGGCAATCACAACTGCCTCAGCCGGGAGGTTGATTCCTTGTGCAACTGTTGGCGTGGCGACTAGTGCAACCAAGCCATCTGATCTCCGGAACGCTGACTCAACTGCCATTCGTTCCGGCCACAACAACAGTCCGTGATGAACTCCGATGCGCCCTTCAACCAGGCCTTCGACGAATTGAGCGCCTCCCAGTTCGAGTGCTGCGGCGTTAAATAGCGATTTTTCTTTGGATGTGACGACTATTTCTGGGATGCCCGCAGACTGGTGTATCGAACAAGCGACTTTGGCAATATTTTTTGTGTAGCCAATTTGCTGGGTAAAGACGATCGGGCGCATGGCGGCATTCACCATCGCAGCAAGCAAGCGCCCAGCAACCTGATTTCTATTTGCAGTAACACCCCAGTGCCTATTTACAGCTAGCGGCACAGTTTCTGGAAGGAGCGGGAATTTGGCAAAACTACTAGCCGTATCCCAAACTTGTGTATGACAAAATAACCCCAACGGCTGTGCCTCCACCCCAGACTTATCTGCCTTTCCTGGTGTTTTCTTTCCTGTGGTCTGTTTTCTGACGTTAAGTATATTATTGAGTCGTTGAATATCGTTAGCCTCATAAGCGACCACTCCACGTACTTGTCTCGTAGGTTTCCAAGGCGCTTCCAGTACGCTTGCGGGCCGTTGAGTAGTATCGCCTAACCAATCGGCCAATTTTGATCCGTTACTAACCATGGCTGAGATCAGAATAATATCGGCCTCGGACGACCGCTGCTGAAGCAAAAGAAGCGTCCACATAGCATCCATCGACCGTCGTCCGGGTAGCCGTTCCGAACCATCGTTCGCGGGCAATTCACCCGAGATTTGATGGGCTTCGTCCACAACGACCAAACCCAAATCTGAATGTACATTCTCATCGAAGGACAGATAGGCCAGACATTGCTCAGGCGTTTGAACGAACACACGGCCAGTTGTAATTTCTCCGAAATCCTCCCCAAAACCTCCACGAACGACCGACTTTGCAATTGGTTTGAGACGCTCTGAAAGTTCTTGCGAGACTTGATTAACGAGGGCTCTCGTCGGCGCAAGATATACAACCTTACGTCCTCGCATAAGCTCCGCTGCAATCCGAAGCTCGGTCACTGTTGTTTTGCCAGCGCCCGTCGGGAAAGTCAGAACAAACGAACAACCAGGTTCGAGAAAGCCGTTGAAAAATGCGTTCGCATGGTTCCGCCAAATAAACGGGCGCCGTAATGCGAAAGAGCGAAGGAACCTATTCCACTCCCCCGACTCAACACCGGTAGGCGGCGGAACACGGATAACTGCAGTATTTAGTAAATTATTGAAAACTTCGCGAACTAATTTAGCGAAATGATAAGGACCCGCCAAACTCGGGCGAACAACAAGACTAATGTCTTCTATCGGGACTTTTCTTTGTGCGGCAGATATTGTTTTAAGAACAGAATCAAGCACGTCGAACGGACTTTCACGGTTCTCAATCCCCATCACAATATATGACATCAAACGAAGACTGTGTGCGATCTTCGCCCACAACGCTTCAGCAGCTCCTTGTAGATAATCAGGTACAATATCGTCATGAACGCCGATTGAATTCTCGTTTATAATCCATTGAAGTTGCCCTCCATCGCCAGATGCGAGTGCGGAAAGATAGTTTAATACTTGCGACTCATAACGACCATTTTTTGGATGATTGAAGAGTTTCGCAATTTCAGCAGCGTCCGCCTGTTGACCAGCAAGAAGGAATAACAGACATGCCGCGACCTCTGAACCGATACCATTGGCCGATAGTGATGGTGTTTTTGTATCAAGCCCAGCAACGCGAGCTTCAATCAGCCGAGCTTGACTAAGTGTATGATGAGCAGCACCGGCCACAAACGCACAGGATTCACGATGCGGATTCTCCTCAGGAAGAAAGATGGAGAATCCCTCATAGGTATCGGCAAGTCGACGAAGTGTCTCCAGCGACTCGGCCCACTTTGCGTCGCGGCGCTCATCAGTCAATTCGACAGCCCCTAAGCGAGCCGCAACTACTTTCGCATATGCCTCGGTTAGAAGTTGAGGAAGCTTTTCGATATCTAGCCCCTCCAACGGTTCGGCATCTTGGATAAGTCGGACTGTCTCAGAATCGAACATATCATTTCCCTTGGGCGTATTCGCGGAGCTCGTTTTCAACTTTATTAGCGAAATCAGTCATCCACCCCCTCAGTTCTGGGATTTGAACCGTCTCACCGCGTCTACGATCAACTAGTCCGGGAACAAGTGTGTCAAAACCCTTAAAGAGGCCTTTGCGACGTTCTTTTTCTAATGTAATGCGCACCCGATACCTTCGACGACCTTCCCACGAGATGCGGCGAACGAGAGATATCGCTTCTTCCTGTTTCATGCCGCTCGACCCAAGAGTAGCGATAATACTCGAACGAAGTTCATCTCGCCTGCCCCCTGCCTCATAGTCTTTAATTTCTGGCCAAACATCGTCTCGGACAACACTCCGTGGATTTTTAGTCGCTTTGTCTTCGCAAATTGACAACGCAATCACAGCCTCATCCGCGCGGTGAATAATAAGCGAGTCCTGACCTTTTGCTGAAGCTTGTGTATGTGGCAATGCAACCAAGTCACCATCATCAAGATCAAGATGTGCCGCCAACCACATTATCAGTTGGAAGAGAAAACCATCCCGGTGGAAAACGTCCGGTGGCTTCAGTCGGCGGGTAATAATGTCTTCGATTTCATCCATATCGATGGGCATTTCTGCAACGCTATTTTTGCACACACTGCCGGTTATAATATCCCTTGCCACGGTATATTCTTGAACAAGTATCAGCGCGATCGTTCGAGCCAGTTTGCCCTTATCAGTAATGATAAAAGAGACCCCCTGGCAGTACATATCATCAAGCAACTCACGCTTCAGCATTTCATTAACTCAACCCCAGCGCCTTAAACGCTGCCGTTTGGATTTGACCACATATTACCGAATCGATACTCACAAAACTTCGGCGGTTATGTCGAAGCAACTACATTTGTCTCTACCCAAAACATTGCCCACTCACCCCAAAACCGCCACCAACTCCGCCACCACCCGCAACTCACCTGCCTCCCCACCCTCAAAAACCATCACCTCAAACCCCGCATCATCCGACTGCGGCTTCAGCCGCACGACCGTATGTCGCCAGCCACCCTCCTCATCCGCCACCTTCTCCGACTCATAAACCTTCACGGTATAACGACCACCATGTTCCGGATCGGTGATGTCACGAAGTTGCGCCAGAACGACTTTGCCCCGCCGGGTGCCGCCGGGGTTGGCGCGCCAGAGACACCAGGCGCCGTTGGGGATACGGCGGTTCATCGACTCGCCGATAACCTGGGCGACGAAAAGCCCGGGGGCGGGTTGGGTTTGGCCGTCGAGAGTGACCCAATCGAAATCATCAACGGCGTAAACGGCTTGTTCGGTTGAGAAACCGCCGGCGGCGACCTTTAGGTCGAGGAGTGGGACTGCGTTGACGAACGGATCAACCCTAGCGTGAGGGAGGATATTGAGCTGACGATTGGAAGCGGTGGTCGAGGTCGAGGTTCCGCTGGGGAATGCGATGATACTCGACGATTGTGTATGGGTCGAGGTTACGGTTGAGACCGATGATTCGGCGAGCCCGAGGCCGCCGTTTGCGACGGAGGCATAGACATTTTCGTCGGCGCTTTCGTATTGCCGATAGACGTGCAGATAGACGACTTCGGCGAGTGATTGGACGTCTTCTTCGGTATAAGCGTCGATCGGCAGACCGGTCTCCTCGCTATAGAGATAGTCGTAGATCAGGCTTTTGACCTGGGCCTGGGTCTGGCGCTTTTCCTTCCAATGGTCGAGCTCGCCGAGTTTTGATTTTATAAGGTCGAGCAGGTCGCGGGCGATCTCTTTGACGCGATTTCGGGTGCGGGTGTCGAGGTCGTCTTTTTGTTTGATGAGCACGTCGAAGACGGCGAGGTTCTCCTCATCGAGGTCTTCGCGCATGGCGCGTTGCTCCTCTTTTCCCATCTCACCGACAAGCTTAACGAGTTCTTCGAAGGTCTCTTCAATGGTGACGCGGTCGGTCTCGCGATTGTAATCCGCGATGATGGCCGAATAGCGCTTGTAGAAGTCGGTGCGCAGCGGGTTCTGCGCAATCATGCGCTGAAGACGCTTGTCGATGGCGTCTTTGAGCGACTGGACGGCGGTATTTTTATTCGAATTCTTGGAGAACTCCGACTTGAGCCGGTCGAAGTCGATATGGCTGATATCATAGACCTTGCCGGATTTGGCGCCGGGCATTCGGGTCGCGCCAGCGTGGGTGATGGACTCACCGACGATGCCGTGGAGCGCCATCATCACCTCACTAATATCGGCCGCCGCCTTATTGTCTTCGAGCTTCTTATAAATGGCCTCGATGGCGTTGGCGCGCTTGCGATAGGGAGTGATGCGCTGGGGCTCAGCGACCAAGGCTTTACGCTTTTTGAAGACTTCGCGGGCTAGAACCTCAAAGCGCGCACGGGTCTCGTCGGTCTGACAGACGGCGTTGACCGCAGAGTCTTCGTTCGTCTTGCTTAATAGCGCCAGTTTAGCAAAACCGACGGCGTCGGCGAGCTTTTGAATATCGAAACCGCAGTCCTGAAGATGTGCTTCACAGTCGACGACCGCGATCTGGAGTTCTTGTTCGAGCTCATCGAGATTGACGGTCGGCGCGGTATCACTCTCGCCTGCGCCGCCTCCCGGCCCAGGTCCATCGCCGTATTTCGCCAAGGCGGCGCGCAGACTTTTAAGCATCCCATTATAGTCGACGATCAAACCATTGTTTTTGCCAGGCGCCTTGCGGTTAGCGCGGGCGATGGCCTGCATGAGGTTATGCCCCTTCATTGGCTTGTCGATATAGAGCGTCGACAATTGGGGGACGTCGAATCCCGTTAGCCACATCGCACAGACAATAGCCAGGCGAAACGGGTGCGCTTGATTTTTATACTCGGCAGAGAGGTCACGCTCCTTCAGTTTCTGCCGATGTGGAAGGATGTCGAGGCCCCATTTCTTAAAGTGTTTAACCTCGTTTTGGTCCTCGCTAAAGACCACGCAGGTCTCGGTTTCTTGGAGCCAGACAAGCTTCGCTTCACCACGCTCAATATGCCCGTCCGCGACGGCGAGCAGGCGTGCGCGGTCGTCTTCGGTGACGTTGGCGAGCTTTGTGGGCAACGCGCTTCGGTCTTCGCGTAATTGCTGTACACGACGCGCCTGACGCTCGGTTTCCTCCAGCCAGAACTTCTCGATGAGGTTATACATCCGCACGCAAGTGATCTTATCCAAACAGATAAGCATCGCGTTGCCGGTCTCCCACCGGCTCGCGTAGTGGGCAACCAGATCTCGCGCGACGCGCTCCAGGCGCTCGTCGCTGGTGAGGATATGATAGTCGCGGGCGAGGTCTTGTTCGAGTCGTTGGATTTGGTCGGGTTCGAGGTCGTGTTTCTCCAACTCTTCGGCCATACGCTCGTTGATATCAGCGCTGACTAGTTGGAGTTTTTCGCCACGGTTATCGTAAAAGAGTTTGACCGTTGCGCCGTCGTCCACCGCACGTTTGAAGTCGTAGCGCGAGACATAATAACCAAAGGTATCGCGGGTGAGTTGGTCCTCGGGGCCCTCCATCAGCGGCGTGCCGGTGAACGCGATAAAGGCGGCGTTCGGAAGCGCGAGGCGCATTGCCTCGGCCAATTTGCCGTTCTGAGTACGGTGAGCTTCGTCGGCGATGACAATGACATTGTCGCGCAGCGTGCAGGGCTCGGTTTCGTTGACATCAAACTTATGGATAAGCGTGAAGATATAGCGGTGGTCCTCGGCGAGCAGCTTCTTTAGGTCGGCGCGGCTGCTGGCGTGGACGATGGGGGCTTTGGCCTCGGCGACAGCGCCGCAGCCGACGAAGGTATTTACGATCTGGGTGTCGAGCTCGTCGCGGTCGGTGACGATGATAAAGGTGAATGATCCCGCCACCTTGCGATGCACTTTTTGGGCGAGCCAGTACATCGAATAGGATTTGCCGCTGCCCTGGGTATGCCAGAAGACGCCCAGCTTGCCCGCGCGGACATCGCGCTCCTGGACGGCCTCGAAGGCGCGGTTCACGCCGAGGTATTGGTGGTTGGCGGCCAATGCTTTGATGGGTCCGCCGCTGGGGCTCTCGTCGAAATGAATGAAATTCTCGACGATATCGAGAAAGCGTTGCTTCTCGCAGATGCCGCGCAGCATGGTCTCCCAATCGACGACGCCGGTCTCGTCTTCGTCGAGGCGTTTCCACTCGTGGAAGAAGTCGTAGGGGCTTGAGAAGGTGCCCACCCGCGCCTCGTCACCGTTGGAGAGCATCACCAACGCGTTATGGTGGAAGAGGTGCGGAATCGTATCCTGATAATCGCTAAAATTATCGTCATGGGCGACTTGCACATCTTTATAATGAGCCTTGAGTTCGATAAAGAGCAGCGGCAGCCCGTTGACGAAGCCGATGAGATCCGGACGTCGTCG
Source organism: Bradymonas sediminis (assembly GCF_003258315.1). Taxonomy (GTDB): domain Bacteria; phylum Myxococcota_A; class Bradymonadia; order Bradymonadales; family Bradymonadaceae; genus Bradymonas; species Bradymonas sediminis. The sequence goes on along the minus strand of NZ_CP030032.1, from coordinate 1,294,225 downwards.
GTAATACTTCCCCTGGACCCATAACTCACGAACCGCGAGGAAGTCGTTATTCTCGGGCTGGTCGAAATCAATAACACGCAGCCGCTCCGCGCGCGACTCGCCATTCTCATCCTTAAATTCGACCGGTACGCGGTCGCGGATAAGGGCCGTCATCTCGCGGTTGGTTTGAAATAGAGACTTCGTCGCACGGGTCACTGTGAGCTTGTTGATGGCCTCATCATAGGCCACATCGGGCAGTCCGGGATTGAGCCTGCGCAACGCGGCTTCGAGCTCGCGAGTGAGCACAACCTCGTTCTCATTCTTGCGCCCGAGTGTTCCATTTGGACCTAAAGTTTCCTCATGCCACGCCATAAGACTTCGCCAGCCGAGCTCCTCGGCGAGGAAGTCGGCGGTGGTCTGCTGCACAAGCTGGTCCTCGGAATATTCGGCGCTCATACCGGAATCCTCCCGTCCATGAGGCGTGGGAGGAGGAGGTCGCGGGCTTCGCGGAGTTTTTGGTTTTGGGAATGTAAACTCTCGCGTTGCACCCATATAATTCGGGCGATTTTATTAAACTCGTGCAAAAGCGATTCCGACGGAACTAAGATTTTTTTGCTGTAGGCGTAATTCCTGTTGAGACCAGGCACTGCAACATCACTGTTCACGAACGTCTGCGCCTTTAACATCGCAAAAACAAAGAGTGACGATTCCTCAGGAGAAATATAAAAGACTGTATCAATAGGGAAGAAAGGTGTTTCCGACCAATAAACAGCGCCAACATTGCCTTTTCGTCCAACAATAACGCTCTGAGCACCAACAAGAGATTTATTATGCGACCCAATTATCCCACTAGAACCATAAACTGGAACATTGCCGGGAATTCGAGTCTTTTTTGTCAGACTTTTCCCATAATTAAGTGTCACCAACTCACCAAGAGTTTGACGACTCCACCCCTCCGGCACACCATCCACAACCTTCACCCGCTCGTGGCCGGGGAAGCGCAGGTAGACGAACCATTCGCGGTAGAGCAGGTGAATAGACTCTTCGAGCAGGGCCATCCGCCGGTTGTTATTCTCGATGAGGTCGTCGTAGGCGGAGAGGATGTCGGCGATGCGGCGTTGGACGGGAATTGGAGGTAAATAGATCTCCATTTTTTTCAGCAATGATATTGTATATGCAGCTTGTGATGAACCAATCCGCGCTCTGTTCTGTTGTGCTTTTCCTTGTGGAGAAACAAACCAATAATAAAGGTATTTGGGCTGAAGGTTCTCCTTACACCTAAACCATGTTAAATTCCCATCCTTAAAGTAAAAACGGTCTCCGGACTTTACAAGATAAGGAACACCAAGAGTTCCAACAGAAGTCAAAAGGAGGTCGCCAGGCAAAGGAACACCGAATTTATTTCTTATCGCTTCAAATTTGGCTTCAGAAATATATAGTTCGCTCGAAACCTGATTACCATGATACTGCTCAATAATCTCTTTACTACGAAAAAATGGAACCCCCGAGGCGACATAATCGGCACGATAAATTCGTTTACTTGAAGTAATTTTACATACATCACCGACTGTATAAATATTCTTCGCGCTCATCCTACCAACTCCTCAAAATTCATCGAAATCGTCGCCGCCAGCGCCACCGCCTCCTCATTCAAGCTCGCCAACTCCACATGAATCTCGCGAAGTCGCTCTTCGACGGCCTCCTCATCCTCGGGTTCGGGAGGTGCGACGCCGACATATCGTCCGGGCGTCAGGCTATAATCCTGCTCGGCGATCTCTTCGTTGCTGACCATCTTGCATAGACCAAGCACATCCGCGTACTCGCCGTCCGGAAAACGAGTCTGAAGCCAGGTGACCTGTGCGAAGGGATAGGTGCTCGCCTTGATGGCCTCGAGGGCAGCATGGCGCGCCTCGTCGAGGGCGTCCTGCTGCTTGCTGATTTCGCGCCCTTCCCAGGCATCCCATTTCGTGGCCCCAAGATCGCGTTTCGCACTATCAAAGGCGCGATTGCTTAGCTTATGGACCTCATTGATCTGGCGTCGCAGCGTCGCGAAACGCTCGATAAAGGGCTGAAAGCTATCGTGGCGAGCGACTTGTTCGGCGTTCGTGGCGGGGATTTTCATCCCCTGTTGCTCGAACCATTTGCTGAGGTCGGCGAGAAGCGCAGTGCGGGTCTTTGAGAGGCTTGAGATGGCGTCGCCGCGCTCGGTGATGGTGGCCTGCAGTGCGGTCAACGCCTCCGCCTCGGCATCTTTGGGAGCGCTCTTCAGCAAATTATCTAATTGCGCGCTGAGTTTATCATTAGGCGCATCAAGCGCAGCGAGTGACTCGCCGAGTTGGGCTGCCGCGTCTTGACTTGTGGCAAAGTAATCTCGAATGAGCTCGAGATAGCGGTCGGTCTGGCCGCGATAGAGCCATACAATAGCAGTCAGGTTGGCGAGCTGCTCGTCGGAGAAGTCCCGAATCTTGCGGCTGATTACGCGGTAGATATTTCGCGCGTCGAGCATCAGAGTTTGATTCTTGCGCTCAGCGGCGCGCCCTTTATCGAAAAACCAGAGCGAGCAGGGAAGCGAGCGGGTATAAAAGAAGTTGGTGCCGATGGACACCATAATATCGACATCGCCCGTTTCAACGAGCTGCTGGCGGATCTTCTTTTCCCAATGGCCGGCATCGGTCGCCGACTGCGCCATGACAAAACCGGCGCGCCCCTGGGGTTTGAGATAGCCATAAAAATATTGAATCCAGAGGTAATTCGCGTTGCTGACGGTATTCGTCTTTTTGCTGATACCCAGCGTTTTCACGCTGGCGAGCAGGCGCGGGTCATCCTTGAGTTTGGTCGGGTCGACCATATCGACGTTAAAGGGCGGGTTGGCCATGACAAAATCGCATTGGCCAACCTTATCGTCGATGCGATCGTAGAAGCTATTGCCCTGCTGGATGGTCCCTTCGAGGCCGTGAACGGCGAGGTTCATCAGCGCGAGACGGGTGTTGGTTTCGGACTTCTCTTGCCCGAAAAAACTTAGCACATCCGAGGGCTTACGCCCCGCCGCTTCGGCCGCGTGCGCCGCCTGCACAAACATACCTGCGCTGCCAACCGCGGGGTCGAGGATGAGCCCATGTGTGGGCTCAATAAAATTCACGATGGTTCGCACGAGCGACGGCGGCGTGAAGAATTCTCCGCCCTCTTGCGCGCCCGACATCGCGAATTTATTGAGAAAATATTCGTAGATACGCCCGAAGATATCGTCATTGGTGGGCGTGCGAAGCTCATCGCTATTGAAGACGCGGACCAGGTTACGCAGCAGGTCCGGGTCGAATTTAGGATATTCTCGAGGAAGCACTCCCTGAAGCAGCTCGGGCACCTGTGCCTCGACCGCCTCCATCGCCTCTTTGATCGCCTTTCCGATATCCTGGTCTTCGGGGAGACCCGCGATGGTGTCGTAGCGCGCCTCCTCGGGCAAAAAGATGGAGCCTTCACTGGCGAAGTCCGCAGCCGTAATCGGGCGAGTTTTACCACCTCGACGCGGCAAACGCGCCTCAATCTGCTCGCGAACCCGGTCAAAACGATTGGTAGCGTGACGCAAAAAGATCAGCCCCAAGACCGGCATCGAATACTCGGTGGCATTGAGTTTACTATTCGCGCGTAAACGGTCGGCCGCCTCCCAAAGAGAGTCTTCCAATCGCTTCAGTTCGTCTCGCTCCATCTACTACCTCACTACTTATTAAAATTAGGGCTCGCCCCTCACTGCTATCTTTTGCTGGGTGAAGTTAACACGCGTGCGCGGAGGCGCTCAAGCGGAATTCGGCATATTATCATCGGATGGCGATCGGTATGCGGGAAATAAGTCCACCCAGCGAGTTTGTAGGTACTCCATCAAAAGTCGTTCGCTGACGGCATCTCCGAATATTCAGTTATAGTTTCCCGCAGGCCACTGACACATCCATTCACCGCTCAAACTTGTGCACCCGAATTCCCGTTAGACTTTGAACACAGACTTAGACAATCCGAGCATATCCGCGGCTCAAAACACAATCCAAACAAGCCCCGCTATCTTTCATTACAACAATGCCTACAATAAATATCGCCCCTCACTGCAGGCATTGCCAAGCCCCGTAGAGCCGCCCCCAAAAACCTGCATTCACAGAACGCCCGCGCAACCTCTCCCCCCCACTATTGCCATTAATCTCCGAGGACCTCTCAATCCCAAATGGTGTCATCTCCGCCATGATACTCCTCCATAAAGGGAACAATCATCGGATGAAACTCGAAGACAGTGTTGCTAGTAATCTTGGGCAATTCTGGCTCAAGGTCCTCTGTATATATTTGGCCATCTTCATTTACTGCAAGAACACCTACTTTATACAAGATCGAAACAAGCTCTTTGGGGTCTTTGGACCCCTCTGGGAAATAAGATACTACCCAAAGGGGAGCGCCCGCATCATCAGACAAAATGGTCCTATCTCTGACGGCACCCAATGCGTCTCTCAACTCCCGAGGATTCAACGGTTTTTTTAGTTTCTCTGTGGAGACCTCTTCGGCAAGCCACATGAGAAAAGTCTCTAAATTCGAATAGAGGTATCCCCACTCGTCATGAAGCGCGTAAACGCGTCCTTTGGAATACCTGTGGCGAGCAGTTTTAATATGCCTGGCAAACACATAATCGTCGCCCTGTTCCACCGCCTCTTGTATTGCGGCTTGGGCATACATAAGCAGATCTCGCGGGCGACGAAGAGTATTTTGGACGAGAAAGTCAAGAAGTGGCGTTCCAGACACGTCTCCTCGAAAGAAATGCTTATGTACCTTGTCAGCAGGAATATTGTAGTAATTTTCAATCCTAAGAGCGAGCATTTCGCTCAGTAGTGGCGTAGTCCATCGAACATATTGCATATATCCAAAGAACTTTTCCCGCTGTGGTAACTTTAACCCTGCCAAAATATCAGCTCGTAAGGCAATAACCGGCTTTACACGCTCACGGTGATTATACTCAGCAACAACACTGAAAAGTGCTCTAACCAGTTGCTGCTGTGCATCGCTGTCTGGGTCCCAGCCTTGGTCGAGATCATCGAACAACAAATAAAGTTTCTGTCCCTTCAACACATTCCAAAACCCTTTCTCAAAAAAACTCTCTGTTTCTTTTAGAAGCTTCTGAATCTCCTGCAAAGAGCTGTCTTTCGGCGCGGTAAGCCCAAAACTCGCCGAAACCTTCCCTACACCGACTTTGATCTCCCGAATAAACTCGACCACGATATCGCTGAAGGTACGACCTTCAGCTGAAAGCTGATTGGCCCGCTTTAAAAATTTATATGCTCGTAGATCATCGCCAAAAATTGGTTGCCAACCTCGCTTTGGACCATCAGGCCCGTACTTCGCAAGCAAGACCCGAGTCATAATGGCATAGTGCCAAACCAACTTGAAGATAATCTGGGATAAGTTCCCGTCTGCGGATGCCTCCTTAAAGGCGGTACTACGAACAATATTGTCGAGATATGTCTTTTCTGGATGAATCGACACGCATAGATAACGGCTATTACTACCGTATCTCTTTTGGATTTCACGAATTATCGCACTTTTCCCGGATCCCGTCCGACCAACCAAAAAGCACCGTTTATCAGTGAGATCGACGGCTGCATCGAAAGCCGGAGCGGTATCTACAAAGTATCTATGAAGGTCTTTATCACCTTCAGCGACTACATCTCCAATATTCGCGTGCGTTAATACCACGTCGCCACCCTTTTCAGTTGTTTAACTTACCACTATCAAATATTACTCAAATTTGTTCTTTTGACTTCTTTTTCCAACCACTTCTCCGCGGCCTCAATCTCTATCTGTAAAGCGTCCCAATGATTACGCACCTGGGCCTTTATTTTCTCATCCCCAAAAATCTCCGCGGCGCGATACACATAGGAAATGAAATTTCGTTTCCCTAAATGAGAGTAATTCTCATATAGTGAGCGCTTAAAAAGCCGGAAATCGCCGGAGTCTTTGGCCGCCTTTGCCTTACTGCGAACAGCCTGCTTCATTTTGCGGTAGAAGCGAGAGATAGAACTCGATCGCACACGGGCTCTTTCGCCATCGAAAGTGAACCCAAGATACTGGAGGTCTCGGTGCCCTTCATCACTTTTAGCAATCAGACGTCCGCCCTCTCGAACAAACTGTACTCGGTCAGTTTTATCCTCCTTTAACTCAAGATGAGCCGATATTGCGAGCTCTCGAATTCTCTTCTCGACTTCTTCCGCATCATCAACACGACCAATCCATAAGATGTCATCCGAATAGCGGCGATATGACCCACCAAGCGTATTAACGAGCTGGTGCATCTTTCGATCAAACTCCAGCATATAGACGTTCGATAAGGTGGCACTAATCGGTGAGCCCTGAGGAATGCCATTGGCGTGGTCATTTACGGTAATCAGCCCCTTATCCCGAACTCGAGTTCGAAATTGTTGTGACGTGCAAATGCGATGTTTCTTTGGCGATGTTTGCGAGTTCAGCCCGAACTGCTCGTACACTTCATCACGATTGACTTGAGAATAGCGCGTTACACTGCGAAAAACCTTATACTCAGGTTCGGGCAGTTCGATTCCGCCAATTACCTCACACCACCTTTCTTTAAGATAACGGTGATCCAAGTTATCAAAGAAGCCACTCACATCGAAGGCCAACGCAACACACTCGCCCCTGTTTCTAATGTCGTCGAAGGCATCTTTTGCGAAATGGATATTGGATTTACCGAGACTTCTATATGCCAACACTGAATCGGAAAACTCCGCTATCCTAGACTCATATCGCTGAGAAAGTTGAAAGCTGTAAAACGAATATATCGCAGCATCGAGATGCGCTGCATAACAAATTGGCCGTTCCTTCATATCCATCCGGCCCTCTTCGGGTCGGTAACGAGGAACCTCCAAAATAAAATGGATAAATGGCCAAAATGAATGTCGAGTTATTGCGTTTGGCGTGGCGAGTACTTCCTTAACGCGCTTTTTTGAAGGAGAAATATCGAAATGACAATAACTCCGAGATTCATATTGCCAATTTCCCAAATCAATCATTCCCCCCCCAAATCATACCAAAGCCACAGAGAGGGATTATCGACATCCCATAACTCTCTAGGCGCACGGCCAGGCCCGACAAAACGAACCCACTCCACCCTCAAAAAGAGAGTGCCCGATTAACGTATTGGTTATACTCAATATGGAGCATCCTGATGTCGCTTATCAAATTAATAAAGAACTTGACAAACACATTGTATGCACATCCCACCAGACTATTCTGGCGGCTCAACCATATTAGCACATTTTTACCGCATGCGAAATATCCCGGGACGAGTAGATTACTCATGAAAGACAAGCAAATCTTGCTACTATCTCGATAGCAACTTGATACGCTCCGGAACATCCGAACATCTTTTCACACTAAAAATGACATCAAGCAATAACAAGACTCATATAACCCACCCCCTTGGCCAAAGAGTGTATAGCCAATATTGCTCCGCTAGTGCTCAACGCGTCGCCGCCATCAGCTCACCCCCTAGTCTCGAAATTCCTTCCGACACACTACCCAATTGAATCGCCCGAACCCTACCCCTACCCCAATCCAACGCCCCCCCCCCGCGCACTCCCACTCCGCTTCGCATCATAAAGCCCCGCATCCGCCCGATCGTCGGCCGCATAGATGTCTTCGCTCTCGCCCAGCTTGGGGAGGAGCAGGCCTACACCAAAAGCGGGCGAGCCGCCCGCGCCCCTTCCCCCACCGCGCGCATTCAACGAACTCGCGCAACGCCCCTCAACCCCCGCCGCGCGCATTCAACGAACTCGCGCAACGCCCCTCAACCCCCGCCGCACCCATCAAAGCAATGCCTGCAATCAGGGTCGACCCCCACTGCAGGCATTGCCAGACCCCTTGCAACGGCCCTTCACCCCAAATTCACACATTCGATGAATACCCGCACCGCGCCCGAACCCTCGGCGCGGCCTATCGCAGACATAAAACAGCGCGGCTCGGCCCCCAAAACACAGGAGGCCGAGCCGCGCGCAAGGCAGGAGATTATTCGGCGACCGGCGCCGGCTGGGGAGTTACGGGGTCCTGTTCGTCGTGGGGCGCATTGATATCAGCCTCAATCGGCGCGTCGGCATCGTCGAGCGCCTCGCCCTCGACCACCGCCCCGGTATCCGGGTCGACCTTCGGCACACTCCCACGACGCTTCATATATTGCCCAATCCGCTCATTTTGCACGGCGATCGGGGCGAGCAGCGCGTCGCGGCGAGCGGGGTCGTCGAGCGTGCGCCCAAATATATCGAAGACCACCTTGTAGAAGGCTTCCTCGGCCTCGCTGACCGCGGCCTGCACCTCATCCCAGCTCAGCCGCTCGCCGGTCTGGAGCTCCTCGCCGAATCGGGCGTTAAGCCACTCCAGGTCGTCGACCAGCGGCTCGAGCGCGAGCTGGCCGAGTTCGGCTGCGAAATCGGCGCGCAGCCGGCGCAGCAGCTCTTTGACTGCGCTATGCTCCTCTTCGAAGGTCTTGCTGGTGATCTCGAAAACCCCGAACGGAAAGAGCTGGGCCTGCATGCGCCGCGCGGTCTCGCGCACCGGCGACTCGCGCTCCATCCCCGCGAAATTCTTGATATTGCCGTAGATCTGGCTCAGCGTGCGGTCGACCTGCTGGTCACGCGCGACCGCCTCGGGGCGCGCCAGACGCCGACTGCGGTCGCGCCGCGCCCAATCGAATTGGAGCTGGCGCGCGGCCCGCGCTTTGTCGCGCCCGTGGGCACAACGCGCTTCCAGCTCGGCCTCGCCTGCCGACTGCGCCAGGGCTTCGACCTCCTCCAGCGCAAAGAGGATCGACCCGATCCCAAACCGATACATATTCAGATTATCGCCCAACCGTGGGTGCATCATACTCGTCTCCATCGCAGTAATTTCGCCGCGTCACGCGGCCCATTCGAGGTTACGCGTTTCCCACTCTCAAAAGCGCTGGGCCCGCATGGGCGGGTTTTGCGCACTACTGCTGAGAACTGATGTGTGAATGCTCGGTGAGAGTAATTCGGAGGGGTGTGGGGCGTCAACTTAGGGGTAGCGAAGTGGATAAAAACGAAATGAGTGGCCGCCTACCCAACCACCCGCGCCCGCCCACCCCGCTTCGCCTCATAAAGCCCCGCATCCGCCCGCTCAATCGCCGCGTAGATATCCTCACTCTCCCCAAGCTGCGCCGCGCCGGCGCTGAACGTGACCAAGAAGGTCTCGCCGTCGGCGCTAAATTTGTGCGCGCCGAACGCCTGGAGCATCTCGCGCAGCGCGTCGGCGAGTCGCGCTTCTCCGTGTGTGTGGGACGCGACGATAAACTCTTCGCCGCCGAGCCGGCCGGTGGCGATGGCCTCGGGGAAGTGGGCCTGCAGGGTGTCGGCGAGGGTGCGAAGGACCGCGTCGCCGACCAGGTGGCCGTGGGTGTCGTTGACCTTCTTGAATTCATCGACGTCGAGGATGGCCAGCTCGATCGGGGCGCCCGGGGCGTTGCGCCGGGCGTGCTCGATGCGCCGGATGGACTCGCGTCGGTTCGACAGGCCGGTGAGTGAGTCGGTGGTCGCTTCGTGTTGGGCGCGCTCGTATTGTCGGACGACCGACAGGCGGGCGGCGAGCAGGCCAGCGCTGAGCTCGGTGATGGGGCGGTCGCGGCGGTCGAAGGCGTCCTGGCCCCGGACGTCGACCACCAGCGCGCCGACGCTCTGGCCGGCGTAGGATAGGTTGGCGCAAAGGGTCATGCTGGCGCCTGGCATCGCGCTGCGCGAGGTCTGCCAGCGTTGCAGGGACGGGCGCTCGAATTCGCCGGGCGTCTCGGGGACGATTTGCTCGGGCAGCTCGTTGCCGGACAGCGCGTCGAGCGAGCCCTGCGCGTCGACCACGCGCAGCCGCCCGCCGTCGAAAACCGCGACCGCCAGGCCCAGGATATCGACCTGCTCAAAGAGGAACTCGCCGAACGCGCGCACCGACTCCAATTGGGTGAGCTCGGCGCGCTGCAGCAGGTCCTGCAGCTCGACCATCGCGTCGAGGTTCTGGTTTTGCCGGGCGAGGCGCTGCTGGGTTTGGGCGCGGTCAAAGAAGACCCCGAGCCAACCTGCCAGCATGGTGACGAACTCCTCATCGACCTTCGGGTGGCGGACGACGCGCGGCGTGCTGGATGTAAAATTGAGCGTCCCGACTACTTTGCCGCCGATCTCGACCGGCGCGCCGATATAGGACTCGAGCGCGAAATTCTCGTAGCACGGGTGCCCGGCGTGCTCGGATTGGCCCATATGCGAAATCTGCAGGACGCCGCCGCTGTCGAGCATGATGGAGCAATAGGTATTCCCGAGCTCAAATACCGTGCCGCGCTCGACGGCCTGGCCGGTCTGCGAGACGAACGCCTCGATGACGTATTGCTGCCCGGCGATGCGGCTAAAGATGGCCGTCTGCTCTCCCAAGATCTTGGCGGCCCTCGCCAGCGTAAATTCCAGAAGGTCTTCGACACCCTGGTACTCGCGGGTCGACAGGTCGAAGAGCAATTGAGAGCGATTCAGCCGCTCGGCCAACTCGTGGCGCACGATCTGGAGCTCTTCGGCGTCGCGCACCATCTTGGTGACATCGCGGACAATCCCCATATATCCGAGCGTGCGACCATCGGCGTCGCGCACCGGCACGCCGCGGGTCTCACCGAGGAAGACCGTCCCGTCTTTTCGACGATATTCGACGATATACGCCCCGGCGACCACGTCAGCCTTGGGGTTAAATCGCTGGCTCCCCTGCGCGCTGAAGTCCGACGGATTGGCGTAGAGCATGCGGGTATTCTCACCGATGACCTCCTCGGGCTCGTACCCAAACATCTCGACAAACCCCTTGCTGACGAACTCCATCCGGCGCTCCAGGTCCGCGAAGACGACGGCGTCAGGAAGGTGCTCGATCAGTGCCTCGAATACCTCATCGCTCATCGCCCGCGTCACGATCGTTGGCTCGTCATCCAATGCCATATTCTCTTCCGGTGTGTGCGGTTGAACTAGGAAACGTGTCGGCGCCTACGCGCTCTAAATAGCATAATCACTGGCTGCGACCCAAACCCTGTCCGGGCGCGTTGGGGCGCTGGACCGAAGGCACACGCCGGGCTACAGCGATTCGTATTCTCAACACGCCGCGCGTGCGCTAAGTACAGACACCACGACGTACGACGCATCACCGCGCATTTCCAACACGCTCCTTCAACTCTCACTTACCGTTTTGCCCCATGATCACACAAAATTGCACGCCCCTTATTCGTCTGCTCGCCCTGCTGATTTCCGCCACGAGTTTCGCCTGTGAGCGCGCGCCCGAGGCGCCGCAGCCCGACGCCGCGGGGCCCCCCACGTTGGCCCCAAAGACCGACGCCGCCGAGCCCCCTAAAGACGAGGTAAGCTCACGCCACGCAGTCAAATTCACCGGCGCCGACGGCCAGACGCGAAGCTTCAGCCTGGCCGAGCTCATCGAGCATGTGCCGACCCACGAGGTCACCGTCCACGACCCGCTCTACGACAAAGAGAAGACGTTTCAGGCGTTTTCGCTGCGCGAGCTCATTCCGTACGGCTTCGGACAGACCGCCGAGGCGCTCGCCGACCAGGACATCGTGCTGGGCGCCCTCGACGGCTATACCGTGCCCACCCACGGGGCGCGCCTGTTTGAGGAAGGCGGCTACGCGGCTTTTGCCGACGAGCCGCCGAAGGGGTGGGAGCCCATCGAGGCCAAAAAAGCAGACCCCTCGCCGCTGTATATGATCTGGGTCAAGGACTCCCAGCAAAATGAGCAGACCCACCCGCGCCCCTGGCAGCTCACCGAGTTCGCGCTCAGCTCGCACGAGGCGCTCTACGCCCACGCGAGCCCCGCAGACCTGCCGGAAGACGACCCCGCCCAGCGCGGCTATGCGCTGTTTCGCCAGAATTGCATTGTTTGCCACTCGGTGAACCTGAGCGGGGGGCGCGTGGGCCCGGAGATGAATATCCCCCAGAATATCACGGAGTACCGCAGCCGAGACTTTGTGCTCGCTTATATCTCGAACCCGGAGCAATTTCGCTATAGTCAGATGCCGGCGTTCTCTCACCTCAGCGAGGCTGAGCTGGCGAGCATCTGGAGCTATCTTGAGGCGATGAAGGCGCAGAAGATTGAGTTGCCGGGTAAATAAAAATAATCCCACAAAAAAACCAAGCGTAAGGGTGCCACCCACCCCGACCGAACCCCAAGCGTAAGGGTGCCACCCACCCCGACCGAACCCCGGAAGAGGAGGAACCCGCGCCTATGAGCGCGCGCGCCCAAAGAGCTCCCGGTGGCGCACCTCAGCCCCACATTCAGGGGAGCCCCTGGGACCCGGATACCCCGTGGACAAAGGCGCTCAAGGCCGTCCAGAACGCCGATGTTCGGGTGCGTATCAATTATCAATTGCGCGCAGAAAACTCCGACCGCCCCTCCTTCTTTTTCGACGCCTCAGACGTCTTCTTTGGGGCCGACCGCCCCACCATGGGCATGCAAGTGCTCAGCAATATCACGGAGATCTAGCTCGACGCCCCCGCGCCAAGTGTAAGGGTGCCACCCACCCCGACCGACCGCACCACGACGGACAGACCTTCGTCAGCGTGGGTGGCACCTCGACGGACAGACGCGACAAAAAAGACCAAGCTGCGGTATTTCTCGTCCCGGTCACCGATGCCGAATCACGCTCTCAAGCCCATAAATAGCCCTTTGTCGGGGTGGGTGACACCCCGATATCCGGAGACCTGACACAACAAATCGATCGCGGGTGACCATACGCGCGCCGTCATCGCCGAGGATGTCTCGGTGGTCGACGGCTCACATCTCAAGATTGTGCGTGTGGGGGTATAGTAAGCCGGGGCGCTGGTGCGGCTTGTCTTGCCGTACCAGTCGACGACGTGCCCCGCTCAGTTTGGGCGCTCGCCTTGGATGCCGCTCGAAACGGTGTATTTGCGGGCTGCAATTAAGTGTTTGCCACCCTCAATACGATCGAGCGGCGCCCCAAGGTCGTCGAAGGCGCAAGACCGTTACTTGCCGCGCACCAGCATGGCGGACGGTTTGTACTTGGTCTTCGCACGTAGCTTCGCATCGGCCGGCACTGCGACCGCCAAAACAGTAACATCGCCCTTCTTTGCTCCCATCGACTTCGCGGCTTTGGCGGCGAGCATCGTCAACGTTTCTTCGTCACCCTTGACCCAATCGCTGCCAGACAAAAACATGTCGCCGGGAAAGAACATATCGCCGGGAAAGAACATATCGCCAGGAAAGAACATGTCGCCGGGAAAGAACATGTCGCCAGGAAACCACTTCGAGCCGGCGAGCGTGGTGTCTGCACCGATGCTGACAGTTTTCTTGGTGAAGTTCGTGAGCTTTCCGCCTTTGAAAAAGGCCACGAACGTGTCGAACTTCTGCGTCTTTTCACCGCTGTGTTCGATGACGGCGAGCTTGGTCAAGATTTTGCCAGCGTCCTTGGCCGACATCTTTTTGTTCGTCGGCAACTGGCCGTCAAACTTCATCACGACCGTCGGGCTCTTGTCCTGGGCAGACGCTTCTGCTCCGACCAGCCCGCCAACGAAACAGAACACAAGGACGGCGACCAATAGACGACTCATCTTCTGAAAACCTGCAAACATTTCTCTCTCCTCATTCGGGGGGATAATGAACCAACCAGACAATCCATTTGATGATGCGTGTTCAATACCAACAAAACACGACGATTTCCATTCACCAAAATCGTCGTTCCCGCTTAAAAACGCATATGAGTTCGACGCGTGGGTGCGAAATGAATTCAAAACGAGAATGAAAAACCCCTCCGGCCAACTACCCAAACTCAACGACCGTCCCAACTCACGCTGAGGTGAAGGTGCAACCCACCCCGACCAACCCCAAATGTCAAGGTGCCACCCACCCCGACCGACCCCGCCTTATGCAGCTGAGAGCAGGAACTCGACGCCCCTGGGAGTGCGCGCTATCGCCTCTTTTCAAAAAAAGTACGCAACAATTTCGAGGGTTCTGCCGAAAACCATAGTGAGGGATATCTTCGATCACGAGACTGCGACTGAGAACAACCACTATGGGACGACGCATCCGCATTCAGCAGGCAGAGGCGATTCACTTCGTAACCAACCGTTGCTTCCAGCAGCGCTTCTTTCTTCGGCCGTCAAAGGAGGCCAACCGCATCGTCCTGGGGTGTCTGGCCCGGGCGGCGGCCATGCACCACGTGCGTCTGTTCGCGTTCGTGTTCATGAGCAACCACTTCCATATGCTCGTGCAGGCGCCGTTTATGAACCTGCCCGAGTTTATGCGCGATTTCCAGTCGTCGCTCGCCCGGGAGCTCAACCGGCTGCACGGGCGTGAGGGTGACTTCTTTGAGCGGCGCTACTCGTCCGAGCAGGTCCTCGATGACGAGGCATTCCTCGACCGACTTAGTTACACGCTCAACAACCCCTGCAACGACCACCTGGTGCGCCACATCGAGGACTGGCCGGGGGTGAGTTCCTGGGACTTCCACACGACCGGGGAGCCGATGGTCGGCGAGTGGCTCGACCGCCGGGAGCTACGCCGGCTTCGACGAAAAGACGCCAGCGCCTGCATAAAAGACGCCTACCGAACCTACAGGCTCGAGCTGGCCACGCCGCCGATGTTCGACGACCTCGACGCGGTCTTGGCCCGGGCGAAGATCTGCGAGCATATCGCTGACGGTGCCCGCGAGCTTCAAAAGGAGCGCGCCAGGCGGCGCATCAGGTGTGCGGGCCCGGCCAAGGCCATGGGCAAACACTGGTCCAATCGACCCAAAGCTCCCAAGAAGTCGATCCGCCCGCTATGCCACAGCGGCTGCCCAAAGCTTCGTCACGCGCACCGGGAGCAGGTATGGGCGACCACCGACGCCTATAAGGTCGCCATGGGCCGATGGCGCAAGGGTAGGTCCAAACCTAGCTTTCCTGTAGGCACCATCCCGCCGGGCTATACGGCCTGCGTGGGAGGACCGCCGCGACCTGCACCTTTCGTCGCAGTCGAGTGGCCCGCCTGAGCTTATAGACGTGCTCCTACCGGGTTGCTGCGTTCCAGCCAATTCGATCCCCGCACCCGCGTGTCGCGGCCACGGAATCGGTGTGCCCAACGCCAATAAGCGCCGTTCACCTTGTTCCACTTAGAACACCTATCCGGGCTCTTTTGCCCGCGGCGAAAACCCGATGCGCCTGGACTCGATAAGAAGGCGAATCTGCGGCAGATTCCGTACCAGCCGAAGATGCCAAAACACGCTCTCGTGCCCGTAAATGACCCTTTGTTAGGGTGGGTGGCACCCAGACGGACGGCCCTTCGTCAGCGTGGGTGGCACCCCGACGGAGGGCGTGGGTGGCACCCCGACAACCCGGCCCTTCGTCAGCGTGGGTGGCACCCCGACAACCCGGCCCTTCGTCAGCGTGGGTGGCACCCAGACGGAGGGCGTGGGTGGCACCCGGACAACCCCTAAAAATGCGGCATCCAGAGTGGCTCAGGCGCCTCGGTTTAACGGAATCCAATGCGCGCGGCGCACTTGAATCGCACGATCCTGCGCGTCCGGCTCCCACGCCGGTCGCGACGACATCAACACGCGACCGCCCACCGCTATCTCGCGAAAAACCCGGTCCCCAAGAAACCGCTCCCGAACGATACGCACCGCCCCGCTCCCCCGGGCCACGACGATATCTTCGGGCCGAATGACCAATATCCCTTCGCCTCGAGGGTCGCCGCTAACCCGTCCCAACTCCACCTCGCCCAACGCGCAGCGAACAACCCCGGCGCTCACTTCAGCCTCTAGGACGTTGGCCGGCCCCAGCCCGCTGGCGACCTCGATCGTCGAAGGCTGCTGATACAGCGTACGCGCCATCCCGGTCTGCAGAAGCTTCCCACTGCGCAGCACGCTGATGCGATCAGCCACGTCCATCGCCTCTTCGGCCGAATGGGTCACCAATAAAGTCGTGAGCCCGCGGTCGCGAACCAGCTCGAAGGTCTGGCGGCGCAGGTCGGCTCGCAACTCCGGGTCGAGGTTGCTAAACGGCTCGTCGAATAGGAGCACTTCGGGCTCCCTGGCCAACGCGCGCGCCAACGCCACCCGCTGCTGTTCTCCACCGCTGAGTTCTCCGGGCATTGCGTCGCGCCGATGCGCGAGCCCGATGAGCTCCAATAGCTCGTCGATGATGGGCGCTCCCCGGCCCACACCGAAGGCGACGTTCTGCCCCACCGACATATGCGGGAAAAGCGCGTAATCCTGGAAGACCAGCCCCACAGGCCTGTCTTCGGGTGCCGCAAACACGTCGCCGTCGACGGTCCTGCCGCCGATGCGCAACTCCCCTTTTCGCACCCGCTCAAAACCGGCGAGCGCGCGCAATATCGTCGACTTCCCGGAGCCCGACTGTCCGAGCAGAACGTGCACCTCGCCCACCTCAAGGCTCAGCGAAACCCCATCTACTGCGATATGGTCCTCGTAGGCGATCTGGACATCTTCGAGCTCAACTTGAGCCATCAATCTTGACCTCGTAAATCCGTATCCGGACGCAACCACAGAGCGCCGAGCGCTAAGCTAAGGAGCACAAAAACCGTCGGCGCTGTCGCTGTGAAGAACGCATCCTGGGTCAGCGACCAGATCCTCTGCGCCAGCGTCGAAAACCCCGGCGGTTTCAACAATATCGTCGCCGGTAATTCTTTGATCACTGAGATAAACACGGCGAGCCCGGCCGCCGCCAATGAAGGGAGCGCGACGGGCAGCACGACCCGCCTGATCGCGCCCATGGGGGACTGCCCCAGGCTGCGCGCCGCCTCATATAGCCTCGGGTTTTGCTGGGACAGCCCGTCGGCCATCGTCGTCGACGCCTGCGGCAGAAAGCGGATGAGGTACGCCAGTTGTAGCATCCAAACGGTATGGTAAAGCCACGGAAACCCGCGCGTCCCCATATAGACAAGCGCCAACGCAACGACAATCCCGGGCAGCGTGTAGCCAACGTGTACGCTGCGGTCAAGGAACCGTGAGAACCTCCCGGAGTCAAATCGATGCAGGAGCGCCGGGATCAGCCCGACAAATGTGATCAGGACCGCCGCGCCGGCCGCCAACCCGAGCGAATTGAGCGTCTCGGTATAGAGCGGGATCAGCGTATTGCCCTGGGCCATGCCGCGAATCAGCCACCAACCCACAACGCCGATCGGGAGAAGCGCGCCGAACCCCGCGACCACGACGCAGAACGCAAACGCCACCCACCGATAAGGTCCCAAAGCGATGACCGGCCACGGTCGAATCGTCCCGGTGTTTCGGGCTTGTTTCGGTCGGCGCTCAATCAACGCCCCGGCCGCCAGGAAGGCGAGCGCGACGAGCATCAACACGAACGCGTACCAGACCGCCTCGTGGCGCATAAACGGCGAACTATACCGCACATAGATGAGGTAGCTGAGCGACGGGAATCGCAGCAGCGAGACCGCCCCGAAGTCGCCCAGCACGTAGAGCCCGACGAGCAACCCGCCGCGCGTGGCCGCGGGGCGCACCGCCGGCAAGATAATTTCGCGAAACGCGCGAAGCGGCGACGCTCCCAACGACCGAGCCGCCTCCCAGGTGCGCGGGTCAACCCGCGCCATCGCAGCCTGCAGCGGAAGAAGCACATATGGGTAGACAAAGAGGAGCGCGACAAACGCGCCGAAGAACCCGTACACGTCCGGCAACGGGAGGCCGAGGTCACTGGCGAGCCCCGACGGCCCCAATAGCGCGACGACGACAAACCCGGAGACATACGAAGGGACAGCGAGCGGCAACACCATGATCCGGCGCAAGTGACGCCGAGCCGGCATATCCGTGGCGTGCGTCAACCACGCCAGCGGCAATGCGATCAACACACAAACGATCGAAACAGCCGCGGCCAGCGTCAAGCTAGCCACGACCGCTTCGAGCATCGCTGAGTTGAACAGAATCGCCCCTGCCTGGTCTGCGCCGCCCCAAGCGCGCAGCACCAGCCATATAAATGGGGCGACCACGACCACGCCGAGGAGTCCCCCCAGCGCGCGCGCGCCCAATTTGCTCCAGTCGCTCAAATTACTTCAACGCTCCGATTTCGTGCAGCAGGCGCACCGCCGGCTCGAGCTGCCCTAGCGTGGAGAGGTCGGTCGCAGGCGTCTTCAGCTCCGTGATCTTCGGGATCTTCCCGCCGGTCTCAACGCCGGCGACGAGCGGAAACTCATGGGTCTTGGTCGCGAAATACTCCTGCGCAGGCTTCGACAGCAGGAATTCAACAAACGCGTCGGCGGCCTCTCGATTCTGGCCGGTCTTGACGACCGCGACGCCGGCCGCGTTCACGAGCGAACCGGACTTCCCGCTGCGAAAATAGTGGTTCGCCACGGGGAAGTCCTCGCCGTGCTCAGCTTTGAGTCGGAACAGATAATAGTGATTGGTCAGCCCGACCTCGATCTCGCCGCGCCCCACGGCGGTCACCAGGGGCGTATTTGAGGGGAACGCCTTGGGCGCAAGGGCCATCACGCCCTCCAGCCACTTCTTGGTCTCCTCCTGGCCGCGCTGCGCGATCATCGCCGCCACGAAGGACTGAAACGACGCGTTCTCGGGCGCCCAGCCAATCCTGCCCTTCCAGCGCTCATTGAGCAGCCCATCCACGTCGGCCGGGAGCTCCTCGGGTTTGACGGTGTTGGTGTTATACGCGAGGACACGGGCGCGCCCGCTCACGCCAACCCAGGTGTTGTCGGCGGCGCGGAAGGTCGCGGGGACGCGCTCGGCGAATTTCTCGTTCGCGACGAGCTTCCCCTCGTTCGCCAGGAACCCGAGCGTGCTCACGTCCTGGGCAAAGAAGACGTCCGCCGGCGACGCGTCGCCCTCTTCGACCAACGTCGCGGCGAGCTCAGACGACTTGCCGTATTGAACCTTGATCTCGATCCCGGACTCCTCGCTGAATTGCGCCATGAGCGGCTTTAACATTTCCTCGTTTCGGCCGCTGTAGATCGTGAGCTCGCCGACCTTTTCTTCGGCATCGGCCACCTTTTCAACGGCCGCCTCGCCCGTGGTCGACTCGACCTCTTTGGGTTTGTCACAGCCTGACAGGACGAGGGCCAGCATCGATAGTATAAGTAGTACGTTGCGCATCTTTCTCACCTGCTAATTGATAACGACTTTCAATTTCACACCTTTTCGCTCGGCGATAGTATGAACGCTCCCGCTTGTGTGTCAAGCCTTAAGTGCCCGACAGCCAGTAGAGCGCTCGAGATGAGTCGATGGCTCGCAGATTAGAGATGGATGCGATTCACCCGAATCCGCGGAAGACTCCTCGCTCGCGTGCATATTTCGCGTTTCTGTGGGGGTGGCGCTATACCAAACAAAAAACCCGCCAACTCCAAAGAGTCAGCGGGTTTCTTAAGTCGGGGCGCCCAGATTTGAACTGAGGACCTCTTGCTCCCGAAGCAAGCGCGCTACCAAGCTGCGCTACGCCCCGATTTGGGATGCCGTTGGTGTGATGTCCAACGGAGGCGCTTTATAGATTCGCCTCGCGTTGGTGTCAAGCACTTTGTTTGTTTTTTGCCGCAATTTGTATCTTTTTTGGCAAAACCCACGCCAACGGGTCGAATTAGTGGTCGTGACCGGCGTGATCGTCGTGTCCCTGAGGATCGGCGGCGCCTTCGGCCTTATCGGACTTGTACTGCTTGAGCTTCATATTGCACTCGGGGCACAGGCCGTCTTCGGTATTCTCCATGGCGGCCCAGTGGGCGGTTCCCATGTCGCAATGCCAGGCGCCTTCGGGGAGTTGGGCAAGTTCGACGGGCGGGTCGAATTTTTTACCTTTTGCGGGGACTTCGACCTTCTCGAGTTTTTCGGCCTTCTCGGCGGGTGCTTCAGCCTTTTCGGCCTCGGCCGCTTCGGGCTTGGCTTCGTCGGTCTTCTCGACGGCGGCTTCGGCCTCGGCGGGCTGCTCGGCGTCTTTCTTCTCGCAGCCGATGGTGACCAGACTCAGCGACAGGCTCAGCAACAGGATTGCGCGGGTGCAGAACTTCATGGGTGACTCCATTATAGGTTGAGGCTGAAAAATTGCTTCGCTTTTGAACGGTCTCGGCAAGGAGTGCCGGCGATTAACGCCCTTCCCTGGCGTGGAAGCGGCGAAAACGAAGGACTATTCATAGGCCATCTGGCGTGGATTTGCCAATTAAGGAAAATCCCCCGCCCGCCTCGCCGGCGCCGATGCCTACTGCGCCAGTCGCTCGAAGTCCCCCGCGACCCACGCGCTGTACATCTCAAACGCGGTATATCCCGCCTCATTGGCCACCAGATACTCGCCGAAGTCCCAGTCGACGATGACCTCATCGGCCGAAGTGATGCCATGGGCGGCCTCGAACGCGTCGGCGATCCCGTTCTTATTGGCGTCCGGGAAAGGCGTATTGCTGGGGACGGGCGGGTGGACCCAATTCGCCTCGGGGGTGCGTGGGTCGGTCCCGTTGGCGATCGCTTCCAGGTAGTGGTCGTCGACGCTGTCCAACCCGATGACCGGATTGCCGGCGCTGTCGGTCGTGCGGTTCGCGCCGGCTTCTTTGGCGAGCACATTTCGCGCGTAGGCCTGCTCGGCGGTGCTGGGCTGATAGCCAACTTCGCTGTCCACCGGCAGCGGGGTCGTGCGGAAGAGTTCGACCGGCACTGGGTCTACGCTTTGGAAGAGGGTCCACAACTGCTGATTGTCCGCGCCGGGATCCTCAAGGACGCCGGGCATGATATTGCCGGCGGTGTAGATGGACGGCGGGTACGGGCGGCTCTCGCGCAGGTCCTGATATTTGTTATAGCGATTGCTCGGCATATCGGAGCGCGTAGGGCCTTTCTTATAATAGTTATACGCCACGTCGACGGTCGGCGCCCCTACCAGGTTGGTCAGTCGGGACTGCCAATCATAGGTGATATTATTAAAAATACGCCCGAACATCTCGGAGTCCCCGGCGAAGTTGGGTGTACGGTGGCTGACACCCACGTAGACGTTATTATGCCAGGAGACGACCCCCTGCGCGCCGCCGGCGGAGCTGGTATAGCCGATCAGCGAGCCGGTATTGTGGCCCTCTCGCGTTTGGCCCACGATGTTATTCTGCCCGATAATCGCCGGGTATGGAGTGTTGCGCGTGGTGCCGATCGAGAACGTCTCATCCCCCGCCCAGGCAAGCGATGAGTGGTCCACCGCGAATGTGTGGGCCCGATAAAACAGCAACGCGTCGTCTTCGGCCAACCCGGCCGCCCGGCCGTACCTTGCGCGGAGAAACCGCACGACGATATTTCTGTTCCTCCGGATCACCAGATTATTATTCGTAAGCGAGAACCCGCCCTCCGGGGCGAGATGACCGTGGTAGGTAAAATGGCTGTATTGATAGCCGTCAAGGAGGATGCCGCTGCCCAGATCCACAGCCCCCGATACCCGGGGGATGATATGCCTGGGCTCTTCCAAGCTCAGAGCGCCGCGAATGGTGCCCTCATAGTGTGCCTCGACCCCGGGCGAGGCGGGGATGAAATTCGCCTCCTCAGTATCGGCCAATGACGTCACGAAAAATTTCACGCCGTTCGCGCCGCCCCCCTCAATCGTCGAAGCCCCCTCCCCCCACAGGTCCGGAAACCCCTTCTTTACCGCCAGCGTGACGACGACCCGGTCATCGCGCGCGTCCTCAGCCGAGGCGTCTGCGGTATCCGCCGAGTTATCCGCGTCGCCCTCGCCTTTTACATCCCCGCCCAACGTGTCGGCGGCATCTGCGTCGGCTTCACCTTTCACGTCCCGGCCCGATGTGTCAGTGGTATCCGCTTTGGCGTCGCCATCGACCGCAGTGTTTGCGTCGGCGATGCTTGTGTCGCCCGAGACGCTCTCGCGTTTGTCATCGTCGCAGCCCGTGAGCGCGATTAATAGAAATAGACAGCCGATGGTTCTCGTACGCATAAAGCCCCTTCTATGGCATTGGATTAGGTAATACCGACGGCGAAAAAATAGTGTAGTGAATGCTCGCACACTGAAAGAGACATCTCAAGCAACAAGGGCCCGCGACCAAATATTAAATCTCCCCGATTTAACACTATCGGCGGAGACCCCGTGGCATCTTAAAAAGACGATTCATATCTGCCCCAAAAAAATATAGGGTCTTTCGGGACTTAGGGCCGAGAGGCCCGCGAAAACACGAAGGATATCGCTGATGAGCACAGACGATTATATCATGGAGCAGGCGCCCGGGTTGGGCCTGGCGACCGAGATGCCGGCGCGGATTGCGGACTCATTTCGGCATGTGCGCGCGAAGATCAACGGCGAGCCATTCGACGACGCCGCGCTGCTGGCGGTGATGGAGGATGTGGTCTCGGGGCGCTACGGCGAGGTGCATGTGGCGTCGTTCTTGTCGGCTTGCGCGGGCGGCAAGATGTCGGTCGCCGAGACCATCGCGCTGACGCGCGCGATGGTCTCGGTGGGCGACCAGCTTCATTGGGAGCACGCGCCGATGGTCGATAAGCATTGCGTCGGCGGGTTGCCGGGCAATCGCACGACCCCGATTGTCGTGGCGACTGTCGCGGCCTGCGGGCTCTATATGCCCAAGACTTCGTCGCGGGCGATCACCTCGGCCGCCGGCACCGCCGACACGATGGAGACCTTGACCACGGTGAACCTGAGCCTGGACGAGATTCGCAACGTGGTCGACGCCGAAGGCGGCTGCATCGCCTGGGGCGGCTCGATGCGACTGAGCCCGGCCGACGATATTCTCATCGGCGTGGAGCGCTCGCTCAAGCTCAACAACGTCAACCAATTGGTCGCGTCGATTTTATCCAAAAAGGCGGCGGCGGGCTCCTCGCATATTTTGATCGATATCCCGGTGGGCCCCAGCGTGAAGTTCAAGACGGCGAAGGCCGCCGACGCGCTCACCCTATTAATGCAGGCGGTCGCCAAACCGCTCGGCCTCAACCTGAAGATCATCCAGAGCGACGGGCGCCAGCCGGTCGGCCGGGGCATCGGCGCCGCGCTGGAGGCCAGGGATATCCTGGCCGTCCTGCAAAACGACCCGGACGCCCCGCAGGACCTGCGCCGCCGCTCCGCGATGCTCGCCGGGCATCTTCTCGAGATTGGCGGCGTGGCCAGCCCCGGCGAGGGCATGAAGATGGCCGACGCGGTCATCGAAGGCGGTCGGGCGTGGAGCAAATTTGAGGCGATTTGCGAGGCTCAGGGCGGCCTTCGTCGCCCGCCCACCGCGACCTTCCAGCGCGACTTCCTCGCCACCCGCGCCGGCGTCGTCGAGAGCATCCAGAACCGCAAGCTCGCCACCGTCGCCAAGCTCGCCGGCGCCCCGCAGACGTCCGCGGCGGGATTGGAATTCCTCGCGCCTATCGGCACCGCGGTCGAAAAGGGGCAACCGCTCTTTATCGTCCACGCCGAGTCTCCCGACGCGCTGCAAACCGCGCTCGAATACGCCGAAAAACGCCCGGATATTGTCGCTCTGGGACGGGCCTAACCCGTTTTGCCTCGCGGTGATTTTTCGGCGATAACGTTGCAAGAACCCCGCACTTTGCCTAACGTAACAAAATCGCCACAAATCCAACGAACTCCGCTCCGAGCAACACTCGATGAATACACAAACGCAGCGCTCCCCCTCGATGCTCCTATGGCTAATCTGGGGCGCAATGCTCTTCTCGATCGTGATCTACTCGGTCGTCTTGACCATGGTGACCGGCAACCCGGACGCCATCGCTCCCGACCCGGACATCGCCGTCCAGCTTAGTTATATCTTGGCGGGCCTTGGCTTCGGATTGGTCGCGATGACCTTCATCGCTCGCCAGGTCATGCTCCACAAACCCCTCGCCGACGGCAAATTTGATAGCCTCACAAAGCTGCGCGGAGCTTATCTCACGGTCTCGATCATTAGCTGGGCGCTGGCCGAGGCCATCGCGCTCTTCGGATTTGTCCTGAGCTTTCTGAGCCATAATCTCGACTATTATATGGCCTTCGCCCCCGCCGGCATCCTGATGCTCCTGCTCACCCGCCCCCAGGCGCGCCGCATTGAGGAGCAATTTGAGGTGAGTCAGAGCAGCGAGAAATCTCCGGGCGCGACTGCAGAGGGCGAGGAAATCAAGCCGACCGATAGTTGGTAATTGCGCCATGCGCTCCTAAGAGAAGGGCCCCATGCACACCCGATAACGGTGTGGATGGGGCCCTTTTTTTGATGCCCTATTATGCTGAACCGGCGAGGGTTGACGGCATCATCGGCCTTCGCCCGGAGTCTGACGAGTTCATCACCTGCCACCAAAGCGCAGCTTAAACTCCTCCATCGCCGAATACAGCACCGGCACCACGAAGAGCGTCACCAGCGCCACCGACATCCCGCCCACCGCAGGCAGCGCCATCGGGATCATCACGTCGGCGCCCGCCCCGTAGCTGGTCAACACCGGCAAGAGGGCCAAAATCGTGGTCGCCGAGGTCATCAAACACGGCCGAATTCGGCGCTCGCCGGCTTCCACGACCCGGTCACGAATCTCGGCCACGCTCGTGACTTCGCCCTCCTCGAAGTGCTGCTTTAGATAGGTCGCCATCACCACCCCGTCGTCCGACGCGATGCCAAAGAGCGCGATAAACCCGACCCACACCGCGATGCTCGCCTTGACCGGAACGATCTGGAAGATATCGCGCATGCTGGTCCCCAAGACCGCGAAGTCCAAAAACCACGGCTGCCCATACAGCCACAGCAGGATAAACCCGCCGCCGAAGGCCACGAAGATCCCCGAGAAGATCATCAAGCCGGTGAGAACCGAGCGGAACTGCATATAAATCAGCATGAAGATGACGAGTAAGACGATGGGGATTAAGAGCGTCAGCTTTTTCTCGGTCTTCACCGAGTTCTCGTAGCTGCCGGCGAAGCTATAGCTCACCCCCTCGGCCAGCTCGAGCTCGCCGCTGGCGATCGCTGCCTCCATCGAGGCGCGCACCGACTCGACCACGTCGACTTCGCCGGCGTCGCCCTTTCCGTCGAACATCACGTAGCTGACCAGATAGGTGTCCTCGCTGCGGACCATCTCCGGGCCGCGCACATAGTCAATCTGGGCCAGGTCACCGATGGGAATTTGCACGCCGTCTTTGGCGGTCACAAAGACCCGCTCCATACTCTCCGGGACATCGCGCATCTCGCGCGGATAACGCAGCCGGATACTAAAACGCTCGCGCCCCTCGACGCTCTGAGAAATCGTTCGGCCTCCAATCGCGGTGTCCACCGTGTTCTGGAAGCTCGCCATCGTCACCCCATAGCGGGCCAATTTTGCGCGATCGGGTCGAATCTCGATATAGGGTTTGCCCACCGGCCGGTCCGCGTTCACCGCCTGTGTGTTGACCATGGGATGTTCGCGCAGAAGCTCCTGAACTTTCAGCGCCGCGTCACCGAGCACTTCCAGATTCGGCCCGCGCAGGCGCACCGCGATGGGCGCGTTGATGCCGCTGGATAGCATCACAATACGCGTACTTATCGGTTGCAACATCGGGGCCGATGTCATCCCCGGCAGCTTCGAGCCGACCGCGACCAGGGCGTCCCAGATATCCTCCGGGCGGTTGATCTCGGGGCGCCAATTTCGATAGGCCTTGCCGCCGGCGTCCTCGATCAACTCACCGTCGGCGTCGCGCACAAACTCGCCGTCGTCGCCCACCCTAAAGAGCAAGCGTTTGCCCGCCGCGTCCACGCGGTACTCGGGCTGATAGGCGATGATCGTCTCCACCATCGTAATCGGCGCCGGGTCCAACGGGCTCGCCGAGCGGCCGATCTTTCCGACCGCGTACTCAACCTCGGGCACCGTCTCAAATAATAGGTCGAGCTGCGCGACCATATCCACGGCCTCGCCGATCGACGAATGAGGCATCGTCGAGGGCATATACAAGAACATCCCCTCGTCGAGCGCGGGCATAAACTCGCGGTCCAGCCCCGGCAATTCGTGGTGCAACCACTGCCCCACCGCCGACTTGTGAATCGGCTCGGGCAGCCAGCTATAGAGCGTCCCAAAGCCAAGCCATGCGCTCGTCCCGAAGAACACGATCGCCACCGGAACGCTCAAAAACACAAGCTTATGCGCCAACACCCAGCGCAAAATCGGCACGTAGGCGAGTCGAAAAAGCCAGAAGCTCCCGAGCAATCCGCCGATGAGTCCGCATACGAAGAGGACGTTGGTAAACTCCCCCTGCCCTGCTCCCAACGGCATCCAGGACAGGGCCAGCAGCGTCGCGACGAAGAGCACGATCACCACATAGCTCAACTTGAAAACCGGCTGTCCCACACGCGCCATCTGCCTGGCATGCTTGCCCTCTTTGAGCCGCTGAAACCACTTAAAGCGCAGCCCCATCAACAGATAAGCAAGCGGCGGAATCACCACGATCGCCACCACCAAACTCGCCAGCAGCGCGTAGGTCTTGGTGTAGGCGAGTGGGCCGAAGAGCTTGCCGGCCTGGCCGGTGAGCATGAAGACGGGCAAAAAGCTGATGACCGTGGTCGCGATCGCGGTTAACACCGCCGGCGCAACCTCGGCCGCCCCGCGTCGAATCGACACAAGCGGCGGCTCATCGCGCTCCATCTCCAGGTGTTGCACGATATTCTCGGTCATGATGATCCCCATATCGACCACCGTCCCGATCGCGATCGCGATGCCGCCCAGCGCCACCACGTTGGCGTCCACGCCCGTATATTTCATCGCGATGAATGTCAGCAGCACCGCAAACGGCAAGAGGATGGTGATCAATAGCGAGCTGCGGATATGCAGCAGCATCACCAGCACCACCAAAATCGTGATCATCACCTGCTGGTACAGCGCCGTGCTCAGCGTGCCCAGGGTGCGCTCGATCAACTCCGTGCGGTCATAAAACGGCACGATGGTCACCTGCGAAACCGTGCCATCCTCGAGCACCCGCGAGGGCAAGCTCTGCTGAACCTCGGCCAAAGCCTCCTTCACATTGTCGATCACCGCCCGAGGGTTTGAGCCATAGCGCGCGGTGACCACGCCACCGACCGCCTCAACGCCTCCTTTGGTCAGCGCCCCGTCGCGCTCCGCCGGCCCCAGGCCGACCTTCGCGACGTCGCGGATGCGCACCGGCGCATGGTCCACAACCTTGACCACCGACTCGGCGATATCGTCGACACTGCGCACAAAGCCGATGCCGCGCACCATATAGTCGACGCCGTTGATCTCGGTGGTCTGCGCGCCCACCTCGGCGTTCGACTCGCCAACCGCGGCGGCGATATCTTCAAGGGTGACATTGAAAGAGCGCATCGCCGCGGGGTCCACGTCGATCTGATATTCCTGCACAAAGCCGCCGATCGAGGCCACCTCGGCCACGCCCTGCGCGCTCGCCAGGCCAAAGCGGACATGAAAATCCTGCAAGGTCCGCAGCTCGTTCAAATCCCAGCCACCGACCGGGTTGCCGTCGGGGTCGCGCCCCTCAAGCGTGTACCAATAGATCTGTCCCAGGGCGGTCGCATCCGGCCCCAACTGCGGCGCCACCCCGGGCGGCAGCGTATTCGGCGGCAGGCTCGCCAATTTCTCGACGATCCTCGCTCGCGTCCAATAGAAATCCGCCCCCTCATTGAAGATGATATAGATGCTGGTGAAGCCCGCCATCGAGAAGCTGCGGATGGTCTTGACCTCCGGAATTCCCTGGAGGGCGACCGTCAGCGGATAGGTCACCTGGTCCTGCATATCCTGCGGCGAGCGCCCCGCCCACTCGACGAAAACAATTTGCTGGTTCTCGCCGATGTCCGGGATGGCATCCACCGGCACCGGGTCGCGCTCAAATCCGAGCCCCAGGTCAAAGGGTGAGACCACCGAGCCCCACACCACGACGAGCACCAGGCCGATGAAAATGACAAGCTTTTGCCTTAATAGACCGTCGAGCAACCACTCCCAGCCCGACTTCGGTTCATGATTAGTGCGCATGACCACCTCCGTCGCTCTCGCTGTCGTCGTCAGCCCCCGCAGGCTTGTGCTTTAGCTTCATATTGCAGAGCGGACAGGTCCCGTCGCCCTCCTCGCCGCGCGCATAATGCACCGTTCCCATATCGCAATACCAAACGTCGTCGGGCAATTGCTCGGCCTGCACCGGCGGGTCAAATTCGGTCCCCTCGGCGCTGACTTCTACTTTGGGCAATGGCTCGCCATGCGCATGACCAGCATGCCCCGAAGGGTCGGCCATCTCGGTGCTCATCATCGTGGGGCCGCCGCGGATCTGAAGCGATGCGTCCACTCGAAACGCCCCATTCGTCACAACCTCATCGCCGGCCGACAAGCCCTCCTTAATCACGAATCGCTCGCCGACCCGCGCGCCCAGAACCACCGGCGCCGGCACATAAACCGGCTCCCCATTGTGATCCTCGACCCGGTACACAAGCGAGCGTGTTCCGGTCCACAATACCGACGTCGCCGGCACGCTCAGGGGCACGTGGGCATCCTCCAACACCGGCGCCTCAACGCTTCCGGTCACGAACATCCCGGGGCGCAATTGGGCGTCCGCGTTCTTCAATACGACGCGTGCGCGCGCCACTCGTTTTTGGGCGTCAATCACCGGGTCGATAAACGCAATCTCCCCCTCCGCCGCCTCCTCGGATAGCGCCGGAATGCTCAGGCGCACCGTCTGCCCAACCTGCACATAATGCAAATCGCGCTCATAGACATCCAATTGCACCCACACCGTATCGAGCGCCATCAGTGACAACACGCGGCCGCCGGGCTGCACCCAATCTCCCTGCGAAACCACCCGCTCGCGCACGGTGCCCGCCGAGGAGGCAAAGATGTCCACAAACTCCTGGGCTTTGCGCTTTTTCAGCACCGCTGCGATTTGATTGCGACTCATCCCCAGCAGGCGCAGCTCCGTGCGCGCGGCATCAAGCGCGGCCTGGGCCGCACTCGCGCGCATCTCACTGCCGCTCTCCTGGGCGGACTCGAGGTTTCGCGCAGCCTGTACGAGCGTCTGCTGGGCCGCCAATAAGTCCGGGCTATAGATCCGCGCCAGGCGCTGCCCCTTCTTGACCTTCTCGCCGACGGCCTGGACATAGAGTCTTTCGATTCGCCCGCCCGCCCACGCCGTCAGGTCAACTTCCGCCGTTTCGTTCACCTCCACGCGCCCGTACACCAGCACGGAGCGCGCCAACTCCACCTCCTCGGCCTTCGCCGTCTGCACGCGCGCCAGGGCCTTGGCGCCCGGGGTCAAAGACACCCCCGGAACATCTCCGCCGGCCGTCCCCGACTCCACGGGCACCAGGTCCATAAAGCAGATCGGACAGGTCCCCGGCTCGCTCTGGCGAACCTGCGGGTGCATCGGGCACACATATTCCGAAGCAGCACCTTCCTCTGCGTGCTCATGGCCGGCGTGCTCGTCAACCGCCGCCGTGCCCGTGGCACACGCGCGCCCCAACAAGAAGGCCGCGATGACGACCGCAACCACACCAACCCAAAGCCCCTGGCGTCGCTCGATGCGCGCCAGATATCCCGTCCAGGAAGTGCCCTTGGGCTTCTCATCGACGCCCGATTCCACTTCGACCTGCTCTTTATCTTCACTCATTTTCTTTCCTTTAAACTCAAATTCAGAACGCAATTGACGCCCAGCTTTGCCGCCGCAAAGAGCCCCTTTATTCGGCCCCTCGGCCGGTCAACATCTTGAGCCGCGCTTGCTCAATCGCGATGTCGGCCCGCAGGTCCACGAGCATCATCTCGAGGTCGAGCTGCTGCTGAAAAACCAACTGAAAGTCGGTCACCTGGCCGCGGCCGACCTCGACATCGGCCAGCAAACGCTCGCTGACGTCACCCAGCATCGGGATCAATTCCTTCTCGTAGCGAAGGAGTCGCCGCTGCCGCTCGCGAATCTTAAGAACACTGGCCTCGATCTGCGTCGACAACGTGCGCTGCAAGGCGGCCCGCTGCGCGCGCGCGCTCAAACCCGTCGCCTCGGAGCGCTCCGAGTTCAGCGCGATCTGGCGCCCAAAGATCGGAAACGGCATCGCCACCGACAGCATCAGCGCGTCATCTCGCTCACCGTCCATCGTCATCGAGGGCATATTCATATAGCCCACCCCCACGGTCGGCCCCTGCCAGGCGTCCTTTTGAACGACCTCGCTCTGAGCAAGCTCCGCCTGCGCCTCAAACTCCAACGCGCGCAACTGTGGGTTCTGCGCGTTCATCGCCTCTAATAATTTCGGAAGCTCGAGCGCGTCATCGGACACCTCAATCGGGCTATTTTCCCCACTAAATTCGAAAGGAATTTGAGCATCGGGCGCCAGCCCCAACTCAACGCGCAAGCCCGCCACGACCTCATCGCGCTCGCGCTGGACGCGGTCGATCTGGTCGATGAGCATCTCGCTGGTCACCGATAGCCTCAACACGTCCGCATAGCTGGTGCGCCCGGTCGACATCAGCGCCTCAACCATGCTCACGGCCTCGGCGTAGACTTCTTTTTGTTTGTTGAAGATCAGCAGATGATGGTCCAGGCGAGCGATCTCGATCAGCGCCTGACGCACCTCAAAGACGATCTGATTGCTCGACGCCTCGATCTGCGCTTCCACCCCAGATCCGCGCAATTCGGCGGGTTGGGCCCACAGAGCTCGCCGCCCGGGCAACAGAAGTTGCTGCGAGACCATCACCGTATGCCCAACCCCCGGCATCGAGGTCCAAGGCGTGCCGATCTCGGCCCCGTAGCTGATCATCGGCTGCGGATAACTGGCGAGTTTGCCCTCCCGCTCGGCTTGAATGGCGCGCAGTTTTTGCTGCTCAGCCTCCAAGCGAGGGTGATTTTTAAGGGCCTGATGCTCGTAATCTGCCAGCGTTTTCGGCTCAAAATCACCGTCGTCCGCCCAGACCATCGGCACCGCACACACGGTCGAAACCGCGGCGACACACAGCCCAGCCAGCACACGCCGAACACGCGTGAAAGCGTTCTTGCGTTTCATAATTCAGCTCCCAAATGCTCTTCAAAAGGTCAGCGTTGACACATCATAACGCCTCGCGCTCCTAAAAGCGCACCTTTTCAAAGCCTCAGGTTCTGAACACGTAGATAAATAGGGAGATCGACACCCGGAGGACCCGGGTCGATAAATGCTGCAATTGCTTCGGACTCACTGGCCAGAATAGGCGCGATAAAGTCCGCAAACCACACCGCCAGCAGCGCCTGAAAACGCGGCTGCAACACCGGGGGTTTGAAGTCCTCAAGTGGATTCTTCGACGCGACCGCCACTTCGACCAAGTCTCCGCCCTGCCCGTCGTGCGCGGCGAAACCATCGCAACCACATTCGCAGCCGGACCCATCGTCACCGGAGTCCTCGCTGGGCGCGCAACCGCAGCCTGTCGGCTCGGCCTGGGTTTTCGTTTCAGAGTGGGTCGTCGCTTTCGAATCGGTTTGCTCAACTGAGCCCATCGCATGCACATGCGAGCAGCCGCAAAGGCTGCCGCCCATGATGAGCGCCGCCGTCATGAGCAGGGTCAGAAAATATGCAAACCAATTCGGCATAACGAGAAAAATCCAGTTGGTGAGCGGCGAAATAGCCACAGACTACTTATAACGAATGCGCGCATTCGTCTATCAAGCGGGCCGGTTTTCGACAGAACGGTCGAGTGTGAATAAGCCGCGCGCTGAGTCACTGCAAAGTGTGTGCCACTGTCACATAACCCATCAACGCGGCTTTTGAAGGCCATCGCTGTAGAAAATTAACCATATTCGGCGCGCAAGTGTAGACAATTCTACACCTATGCTCACAGCGGCGCCGCCAGCCTTATTTCAAGCTGTCGATCATTCGCCCGAGACTCGCGGTGACCTTTTTGGCGATGGGGCCGAGGTCATCGCGATTCACCACGCTGAACATCTTCTCGCCGTTAATCGCCGCGACCACGGCGTCGCCATTATCGTCCTGGGTGACCACGACATTGCAGGGAAGCAAAAGTCCAATGGGCGCCTCGGCGCTCAGCGCCTGGTGGGCCAGCCCGGGGTTACACGCGCCCAAAATCACATAGGGGCGATGGTCGACGTCCAACTTCTTTTTCAGCGTCGCCTTAATATCAATGGTCGTGAGCACGCCGAAGCCCTCTTCCTTAAGCGCCGCCTTGGTACGCTCAATCGCGTCTTCGTGGCTTACGCCCTTCAGGGTTGTGCTCATGCCATAATCGGGTTTGTTAAAATAGGTCATTTGAAGCTCCTTTGTGGTGGGTCAGCTCAGTAGACAGGCTCGTCCGTACGATGCGGGGCGGAGTCATAAGGTTTCACGAAAATGCGCTTGCGCCGCGCTCTCTGAGCCGAGCGATGAGCCAGAGCAGCGGGCACGAATGTTGCATCAATCTTTTGTGTTTGTTTAGCCCTCTGCGCCCCCGCTCAGTCAGTGAGTTAGGGCGCGTAAAACTCCCCGATTCTAGAGTGTTATATGTCCGCTTTTCGCGCTCTCCTCATCGCCCTTCTCTGCGGCACGCTCTCGTACCTGGTCGCCTGCGACACGAAGGTCACGGGCCCCGGTACAACTTCGGCGCAGCATGAGAAGTCACCCGACGCCCAGCTCGCCAGATTCGAAGCAGAGCTCGCCCGGGCCTATCCGGCCGACGCGCCCAAGCCCACGAAGACCCGCGAATTCGAACTTCGCGCGGCGCCCACCACAGTCAAGCAAATCGACGGGCGCGACCTCGACGTGTGGGCCTATAATGGCCAGGTTCCCGGGCCGGTGTTGCGGGTGAAGTTGGGTGAGGAGGTGCTGGTCCGCTTTAAGAACGACTTGCCCCAGGCGACCACGATTCATTGGCACGGCGTGCGCGTGCCGAACGCGATGGACGGCGTGCCGGGCGTCACGCAGGACGCGATTGAACCCGGCGAGAGTTTCGAATATCGCTTCGTCCCCAAGGACGCGGGGACCTTCTGGTTTCACCCGCATCACCAGACGCCCGAGCAGGTTGGGCGCGGGCTCTACGGGGTTCTCGTGGTCGAAGACGCCGAGCCGCTGGGATATACCCGCGACGAAATGTGGGTGCTCGACGATTGGAAGCTCGGGCGCGACGGCCAGATTGACCCGCGTTTTGTGACCCGCCACGACCTCTCCCATGACGGCCGTTGGGGGCGCGATATCACGGTCAACGGTGAGTCCCACAAGGTGATGGAGGTTCGCCCGGGTGAGCGGCTGCGGCTGCGCCTTTTGGACGCGTCGAACGGGCGCGTTTATCAACTTCGCTTCGACGGTCTGGACGCGAAGGTCATCGCCACCGACGGCATGTATACGGGCAAGCCGGTCACGCTGCTCGGCCAGAAGACGGCCCCCGGAAACCGGCTCGATGTCGACATCACCATCCCCAAAGATGCGGCCGGCAAGAGCTTCGCTTTGATGAACGATTTCGGCCGTCAACCCACGGTCCTCGCGACGCTAAAGGTCGCCGGCGAGCCGGTCGAAACCCCGACCTTTGAGCCGCCATTTAACCCGAACCTCCCGAAATGGGAGGGCGCCCTGGAGCGCGATATCGACCAGACTTACGTCCTCGACGCGCGCCGCGGCGGCCCCCACGGCATCGAGTGGACGATCAACGGCGAGGTCTGGGGCACCCACGAGCCCACGGTCCTCAAAGAAGGCCGCTGGAAGCGCATTCGCTTCCAGAACGACTCATTTCGCCTGCACCCCATGCATATCCACGGGCAATTCTTCAAGGTGCTCGCCCGCAACGGCGTCCCGGTCGACGAGCCGTTCCTGCGCGACACGGTGCTCCTGGAGCGCAAGGAAGTCATCGACGTCGGCATGGTCCCGCTCGACTGGGGCTATTGGATGATGCATTGCCACATTTTGGAGCACGCCGAGGCGGGGATGATGACGGAGATTCATGTGGAGAAGTGACGGGCGTGTCAGCAACTAACTCGGCCTGTTTTCAAGCAAAAAATACAATTCCAGAAAATCACTAGACTAATCGCGGATGCGTTTTAGCTTCATAGAACCGAGTTATTTGTAGCAACAAAGCCCCTCTCGGAAGGGGCTTTTGTGATCATAGACATGGCATCGCGGTATCGTTGTGTGCGCCACAAACACAAAGGAGAACGCTGATGATGAATGGTCCTGATTCGCAACGCGAAAATTCAATCTCGCGACGTGGCTTTGTGGCAGGCGCCGCGGCAGGTCTGGCCAGCCTGAAGATCGCGGGACCGCTGTGGGCCCGCACCAACCCCGAGCTGCGTGCCGGCAAGTTCGGCGCCCTCGATGCCAGCACGCCCGGCGGCATCGATCTTTATATCGAGAAGCAAGAGGTACGCGTCGACGAAAAGATCGGCCAGGCGATCACCATCAACGGTGGATTTCCCGGGCCGGTCATCCGCATGAAAGAGGGAGATGACGCCCTGATTCGAGTGCATAATCGAATGCACGAATCGACCTCGATTCATTGGCACGGCATACTCCTTCCATTCACGATGGACGGGGTGCCGGGCATCAGTTTTCGGGGCATCGCGCCGGGTGAGACCTTCACCTATCGCTTTAAGGTGCGCCAGAACGGGACCTATTGGTACCACAGCCATACCGGCATGCAGGAGCAACTCGGCCACTACGGCCAGCTTATCATCGAGCCCGCGCAGCCCGACCCGGTTGCGTACGACGTCGAGCACACAATCGTCCTCTCGGATTGGACCTTCGAAGATCCTCATACGGCGATGAAGAAGCTCAAGACAATCGAGGGCTATTATAATTTTCAGCGCCCTACTCTGGCCAACCTCAGCGCCCAGGTCGAGGCCACCGGCGAGAGCCTCGGCGAGGTCATAAGCAAACGGTTGCAATGGAATTGGATGCGCATGGATCCGACCGATATCGCAGATATCACCGGCGCGACCTTCACCTATTTGCTCAATGGCCGAAGCGCCGCCCAGAACCCGACCTTTTTCGCCCGGCCCGGCCAAAAGGTGCGCTTTCGCATCACCAACGCCTCGACGATGACCTATTATGATTTCCGGGTGGAGGGTTTGCCGCTGACGGTGGTCCAGGCGGATGGGCAAAACGTGGAGCCGGTCGAGGTCGATGAGCTGCGCGTGGCGGTCGCCGAGACCTACGACGTGCTGGTGACGATGCCCGACGAAAAGGCGTACACGATCTTTGCCGAGACGATGGATCGCAGCGGTTTCGCGCGCGGGACGCTCGCCCCTAGACCGGGAATGTCGGCCGCCATCCCGGCGCGTCGGCACCGGCCGATGCTCACCATGGCCGATATGGGGATGATGCACGGCGCGATGGAGGGCATGGATGAAGGCGACGAAACGAAGGATATGGAGAGCTCGCACGGCGCACACGCGATGAACGGCGAGCATAAAATGGACGATAAACCGTCGACGTCCGTGACCTACCCGCCCCACGACGAGCGCCGGGTCGCCCCGATCAAAGAGCGAAAACCTCTGCCTATCCAGAACCTCCCGGAGATGGTCCAACACGGCCCAGATGAGCACGGCGCGGCGAGCATCGCGATGGCCATGCACGCCTATCGGCGCTTTGATGAGCCGGGCATTGGCCTGGGAAAAGACGGCCGACGCGTGCTGACCTATGGCCAACTCAAAGCGCTGCAAACACCGCCCGACCGTCGGCCACCGACCCGCGAGATCAACCTGCATCTCACGGGCAATATGCATAAATATATCTGGGGATTTAACGGCAAAAAATGGTCCGAGTCGAAGATGATTCGCTTTAAATTTGGCGAGCGCCTGCGCATCAATTTTATCAACGATACGATGATGAGCCATCCGATTCATCTGCACGGAATGTGGATGGATTTATATGTCGGCCACGACTACGCGAAGAACCCACGAAAACACACCGTCAACGTGAACCCGGCCGAGCTGCTGACCGTCGACATCAGCGCGGACGCGCCGGGTCAGTGGGCGTTTCATTGCCATCTTTTATACCATATGGAGGCGGGTATGTTTCGCACCGTCGCGGTGGTTCGCGACCTCAGCGGGGAGCCAATTGATGCCAAATCCTAAGCGACGCGATGTCACGCGGATCCTCGTCTCATTATGCGTTTTACTCGCCGGCGGCCCGAACGCCTGGGCCCAGGATTCGCCCCACCAGCACGGTGACTCGGAGCACGCCGAGGAGTCGCCCGAGACGCCGGAGGTCGAGTCACAGAGCCGCCTCCCGGAGGCGGAATTACCCGCCGGCATGACCCTCGATGAGGTCTTGGCGCGCGCGGAAGAGCCGCCGCCCGATGACTACCCGGACGCCATTCCGGACGACCACCTTCGCGCGTTCTTTATCGTCGATCAGCTCGAGTATCGCTACGATTTACAGGGCGAACCCGACGCGGTTGGCACCGAGTTTTCGGCCTGGTTTGGCGGCGACTTCAACCGCCTATGGCTCAAGGGTGAGGGCGAAGCGAGTTGGCAAGGCGAGGATTTCGAGGGGGAGTCAGACGTCGACCTGCTCTATGGCCGACTTATCGCGCCCTTCTGGACCGCGCAGGCCGGCGTACAATATGCGAACGTCTGGGGCGGAGAAAATTATAGGGATTTCTGGGCCGCCGCGCTCGCCATCCAGGGACTCGCCCCGGGTATGTTCGAGGTCGACGCCTCCATCTACGTCACCGAAAAACTCAACCTCCTCGCCACCTTTGAGGCGGAATATGACGTCCGCATCACCCAGCGATTGGTGCTGCAGCCGCGCACCGAGTTGCGATTCTCGGCCCGAGACAGCGACGCGCGCGGCATCGGCGCCGGCATGAATAGCGTGGTCGTGGACCTGCGGCTTCGCTACGCCCTCTGGCGCGAATTCGCACCCTACCTGGGCGCACGTTTCGAGGCACTTGTCTTCGGCACCGGAGATATGGCCGCGGCGGCGGGCGAAGATAACAGTCGATTCTTTGTGTTGGGCGGGGTTCGGTTTGCGATTTACTGAGCTTCGCAATTGTGTTGATTTGAGTTGAATTCCAGCGCTAAACGACGAACCAATACATATTGACTGATCCAATAGACTTCGCGGTTACTCCACATCCACCCACCACAGACTTATTGCAAGCACGCCAAGCCCCCGCGCACCTAGTCCGGCGCAGATGAGCAATAGATGAGAAAGCGCCGACCAGGTATGCGTGTCGATATTGCCGGTTGAGAAGGACAGGCCGACCAACAGCGCAGAAAACCCGACGCGACCCGCCAGACTCTGGATGGACAGGAAGGTGGCACGCTGCTTCTGCGGGATATACGGGGTGATCGCGGCGTTAATTGGCGCGCGGGTCATGCCGCCCGCGATCTCGCGCAAGAGGATGAGCGCAACGATAACCTCATTTAGGAACAACCCCATGACCGAAATAATGATCAATTGAAGCAATGCGGCCAGCAGCAGGGTTTTGGCGATGCCGAGCCGACCCGCGATGCGCGCACTGTTGTGCGCGAACAATGCACCGATAAGGGTCGCGATGGCCATATGAACGCCGGCAATCAGCGCCGTTTTGGGGCTGAAATCAAGCTGCGCACCTAAGAGATCGAGATAGGGCTGGTAAAACTCATAAGGGATATGTTCGAGGATGGTGATGAGCACCACAAACCCGAATAACCATGCAAGGCGCGGCTGCCTCAGGTGCCTAAAACAGTCATGAAGCTGCGAGAAAAAAGGCGCGGCCTGCGCGGCTGTTTTGCTTTGTGGTTCCGTGAAGCTCAGTACGGTGATGAGCCCCGCAACGGCTGCAATAACCGAGAGACCGTAAGCGTAGCGGAGGTCGATCGCCGCCACCCCACCGCCAATAAGCGCGCTCAGGCTGGTCGCCAGCATCGCGCTTCGAGCCGCCACGGCCTCACGCTGGGCGTATTCAACCTCGCGACCGAGCGCGGTCAGTGAGTCGTAATGAAAGGAAGTGTCGGTGCCGCTATTCAACGCAATGCCGGCGGCGAGTACGACCTGAGCGGCGGCAAAGGCTGAGAAACTCGAGGCGAAAAAGAAGATAAGATACGCCACAACAAGCATCAGCGAGGCGCCCAGAAGCGTTGTTTTTCGGCCAAATCGGTCGGAAATATACCCTGAAGGCACCTCTAAAACGACCACCGCCGCATAATAAATGCCCTCGAGTTGCAAAACGCGCGCAAGCCCCAGGTTCTCACCGAAATATAGAAAAAAGACCGGCATCCAGAAGAACGCGTTGAATACCGCTATATACCATGGGTATAACCGCGCGTTGCGTTCGATTTTTTCGAGATCGCCCAGGGTGCTATATGTCACCATAAATGAGCCTGCTATCCAGAAAGAACCACCACCACATCACGCCAAAGAAGTATCACGCCATTAAACCGATTGACAATCGGTTTAATGGCTTCTATAGCTTTTGAGTGTCTCGATGGATCGTTATTTGCGTTGTCATGTGATAAAACCGACAGGCAATCGGTCCGCTTGTGAATCCTTTAACCTGGAAAGTCGATGAATGCAGATGTGTCCCATTTGGGAGAGCTAGAAATGACGGTGCTCGAATATGTCTGGGAGCACGGTGAGAGCGACGTCAAATCGGCCCACCGGGCGTTTGGCGAGGAGCGAGGTATTACTCATAATACGGTTCAATCGACGTTTAAGCGTTTGTGGACGAAGAAGTTATTATCACGCCATAAAAAGGGTCACGCCTATATCTATTCACAGCGCGTCGACCGCCGTGAGTTGACTGAATTATTGGTCGGCGAATTGGTCGCAGAGACCGACATGCACGTGGCGCTTGAGGCCTTCGTCAACCTCGCCGATCGAGCCGGAGCGGGCACGCTGGACGCGCTTGAGGCGTTGATCGCCGCCAAGCGCCAGGCGTCGGATGAGTCGCAATGATGGTGCTATTGAGCTGGTTACAAGTGGTCATTATTCTCTTCGCGGCGGGCGCCGTCGTGGGAGCAGGACTCGTGGCCATCGGGGTGTCGAGCTGGGTCGAGCGCCTCAACCTCGTCACGCCCCGGGCGCGTTTTATGATGTTGAGCGCGCTTGCGTTATTGCCAGCCGCACTGGGTAGCATCGTCGTGATGGTCTCATTTTTGCCCTCCGTTCTGGATGCCCTTGGACTTGCCGCTGACCATTGCTCTTATCATTCGCACCACACTTTCCATCTTTGCTTTATTCACGGCACTCCGCCGCCCATTTCACCTTTAATATTAACGGGTTGTGCGGCTTTTATTGTCTGGATATTTGCCGGTTGGAAGAGCGAATTTGCGGGTGTTCGGCGAGCGGGCGCCTGGAATAAGCAACTCAAACGGCTCGGGCATTATGACGCCGAAATCGACGGTTGGATGATCGCAAGCGAGCGGCCGATCGCGGTGGCGATCGGGTTGATTCGGCCGAAATTCTGCATCTCGCGGCGGCTTCGCGAACTCCTGTCGGCCCGGCAACTCGAGGCCGTGATTGCCCACGAGAAGGCGCATATCCGTCGCTATGATGCGTTGGTTAAATTGGGAATCCGCCTGGGGGCGAAATTCCATTTCTCCCCGATACGCACGCAACTCCTCGGACATATCGACCTCGCTTGTGAGCAAGCCTGTGACGAAGCCGCGGCCGATGCCATCGGCGATCGACTCACAGTCGCCGAGGCGATTGTGGCCATGAAGCGCGCCTGTGACGCTGAGCCCTCCCCTGCTCTGGCGCTCGGCTTTGGGATCCACTCGCTGGAAGAACGCGTTCGAGGCATGCTCGACGGGAATTGGCGGCGCCCCAATTGGCTGCCCATTCTGGCGACCTGTGGTGTGGCTGCATGCGCGCTGATTCTCTTTCACGATGCGCTCCACCACGCCTTTGAAACCCTGACCTTCCTCGCCTTTTAAACCAAATATTTCCTGACTGGCATGAGCATATATTATATGAAAAGAACTTGCCTTTATTTCGCGATAAAACCGATTGGCCATAGGTTTTTTGTGGCGCTGTCTTTCTTTATCGTGGGGCTCTGTGTTGCGTCGCCTTTGAACGCGCAAATATCGACCGATTCCGAACAGGTCCTTAGCGAGCAAGAAGCCGTGCGTCGGGCGCTAGAGCGCCCGGCACTCAATGACCTCTGGGCTGCCCAAATAAAGTCGGACGAAGCGGCGGCACTTCGGGCGCAGGCGCGGTCGAATCCAATATTCGAATACAGCCGGGAGCAGGCTTTCGAAGAACCCGAGACTCTGGCCGAAGACTATCTGATTCTTGAGCAAGCGCTGCCTATTTCCGGCAATCGCGGGCTTCGGGCCGAGGCCGCCAGAACACGCGCCCGGGCCACTCAGCTCGAGACGCACGCCGACGCAAGAAAGATCGCGACTCGTGTTCGCCACCTCTTCTATCGCGTCCTCGCGCTTCAGCAGCGTGTCGAAATGCGCTCGGCCTGGATCGAACAGATGAGAGAGGTTGAGCAGAAGTTGGTTCAGCGAGCCCAGGCGGGTGAGAGCGCACCCTATGATGTGGAGCGGCTGCGACGCGAGATTGCGGATGTCCGAGCGGACGCCGCCTCCGAGCGCGCAGAACTCGCCGGCGCGCGGGCTCAACTCGCCGGGTTGGTGGGCATCGATTCAGCGCAAAATACATTGCGCGTCGAGGGCGAGTTATTGCCCGCGAAATTACCCGATGATGAGGCGCTTCGCCGGGCGGTCGCGGGCCGACCCGAGCTCGCCGCTGCGAGTGAGCGAGGCGCCGCGGCGCAGTTGAGTATCGACGCAGCCTCCCGCTGGTGGATCCCCGAGCTGATCCTCAGAGGCGGCTATAAAAGCGTCGACGTTGGTACGCAGCGCTTTCATGGATTCGTCGCCGGCGTCGCCCTCGATATCCCATTATTCGACCGGGCCGCGGGCGAGCGCATGGAGGCCGAGGCGGCGCTGGTTAGCGCAAAGAGTCGCCGCGCGTTGCTGAAGCAACAAATACAAGCCGATGCGTCGGAGGCTTCCTCAAAGGTTCGCATGCTCTCCGCGGCCGCCGACACCTACCGCACAGCAGGCGTCGAGCGCGCCCAGAAAAACGCGACATTAGCGCAGCAGAGCTACGACGCAGGCGAAGTCGGCATCCTCGAACTTATCGACGCATATCACGGGGTCGTCGGCTCACGCCTGCGCCTCCAGGAGATGGCCGCCGAGGCGCGTCATCACCAGATCGAATTAGAGCAAAATTTCGAATTACTAAACGACAAAATATCTCAGCACGAGGGCGAATAATATAATGCGAATAAAGCCAATCGAAGTCATATTTCGCGCACCAAATAGGGTGCTCCTCATCTTGCTCGTCCTCTCGCTGGCGCTGGTCGGCTGCGATCATCATGATCACGGCGATCATACTCATGGAGACGGCCAGCAGGACCACGGAGATCACGCTCATGGCGACAGCGAGCGCCCGACCCATGTGATCACCGTCTTTGGTGAGCATACCGAAATCTTCGTCGAGTTTCCGGCGCTCGTCGCTGGGCTGGAGTCAAAATTCGCGGCCCATTTTACCACGCTCGACGGCTACCAGCCGGTGCGAAACGGCACGCTTTCGCTCGTTCTGACGAGCCAGGAGTCGCCCGGCGAGAATTGGGCGGCCGGCGCGCCCGCGCGGCCTGGCATTTTTACGCCCATCGCGATTCCGAAATACCCGGGCAAGCGCCAGCTTATCCTGATGCTCAAAACAGAGGCGTTTAGCGAGACATTCAATCTCGGTGAGTTTGAGGTCTTCGAGAATATCGAGGCGGCGCGCAAAATCGAAGTCGAAGTGCCCGAAGGCGGCGTTTCTTTCCTCAAAGAACAGCAGTGGATGGTCGACTTCGATATGGCGAAAGCTGTGACGCGCTCGATGCGCCCGTCGGTGATAGTGAACGCAAATCTTCGGCCGGCCGCGGGCGGCGAGTCGCGGGTGACGACTCCCTTTGACGGGCGCATCTCGGCCCCAAAGGACGGGGTCGCACAGGTCGGCCAACGGGTCGAGGCCGGCCAGATACTCGCCTATATTCTCCCAAGCCTGGACGCCGGTGAGATCACCCAACTTCGGGCTGAGCTTCGTAAAGCCAAGGTTGAACTGAGTCGCGCCGAGCGCGATTTCGAGCGCGTGCAGGGACTCGTGACAAGCGGCGCGATCGCCGAAAAGCGGCTCCAGGATGCCCAGAGCACCCGCGACATCGCCCAGGCCGACGTCGACCAGGCCCAGCAACGAATCGGGCAATTTCGCAACCTCGAATCGCGCGGCGCCGCGGCCAACGGACGCGTGGCGATCCGAAGCCCTATCGATGGGATGATCGCCGAACGAACGGTCGTGGACGGCGGATTTGTGTCCCGCAGCGATTCGCTCTTTCGCATCGTCGACCGCTCAAAACTATGGCTCGAGGCCCATGTGCCCGAGGCCGATTTACCGCGCATCGGCCAGCCGACCGGCCTGTGGTTTGAGCCGGGTGGGAAACTTCCGCCCGTTGAGATCGACGTCAACACAGGGGGCGAATTGCTCAGTTTTGGCGACGTGATCGACCCGACCACGCGTACCGCGCCGCTGATCTTTGCGCTGGGTGAAAACGATGCACAAAAACACTTGCGGATCGGCAGCTTCGTCAGGGCTCATATCTACAGCGCTGAGCCCAGAGAAGCCCTGAGTATTCCGGCCTCGGCGGTGCTCGACGAGAAGGGCCTCGACGTCGTCTTCGTGATGAAAAATGGCGAGTCATTTGAGCGGCGCATCGTGCGCCTGGGGATGCGCGACCGCGACCACGTCGAGGTCCTCGACGGGCTTCAACCCGGCGAGCATGTGGTCAGCGAGGGCGTCTATTATGTGAAGCTCGCGAGCATGTCGACCGGCTCAGTTGGCCACGGCCACGCGCATTAATCTGAGCTGATTTGAGCTCATCCGACATCGACTTTAGCTGGTAGCGATTCAAAATAAGGTATTTCAATGATTGACGGCATTATCAAATGGTCACTCGAGAACCGCTTTTTTGTGGTTCTGGCCGCTGCGGCGCTCTTCATCTGGGGGACCTGGCAGGCGGTTCATATGCCGGTCGACGTGTTCCCCAACCTGACCGCCCCCAGCGTAACGGTGGTGGTCGAAGCACACGGCAAGGCGCCTGAGGAAGTCGAAAGTCAGATCACCTACCCCATCGAGACCGCGCTCAACGGCGCCACCGGCGTGCGCCGGGTTCGCTCGACCTCGGGCATCGGTAACGCGGTGATCTGGGTGGAATTCGACTGGGGCACCGATGTCTATCGAGCGCGCCAGATCGTCGGGGAGAAGTTGCAGCTCGTGCGCTCCCAACTTCCGGCCGACGTCGACCCACCGGTGATGGGGCCGATCTCTTCGGTCATGGGTGAGATCATGTTTGTCGCCCTGACCTCTGAAAAGCATACCCCGATTGAGGTGCGCAGCGAGGCGGATTGGGTGCTGCGACGACGCCTGCTCGCGGTGGCCGGCGTCTCCCAGGTGATGCCCATCGGCGGCGGCGTGAAGCAATACCAGGTCCACGTCAATCCGGCGAAACTCGCGGCCTATAATCTCGGTCTCAATGAGGTCACCGATGCGCTCACAGAGACCAATGAGAACGTGTCGGCCGGGTTCTATCGCGAAAACGGGCGCGAATATCTTATCTACGGGCTCGGCCGCATCGAAAGAATCTCGGATATCGGCAACACCGTTCTGGCAGTGCGCAACGGACAGCCGCTCACCGTAGCTGACCTTGGTGAGGTTAAAATCGCCCCGGCGCTCAAGCGCGGCGACGGCTCATTTAATGGCAAAGACGCCGTCATCATCGGGATTCAAAAACAGCCCGACGCCAATACCCTGGCGCTGACCGAGCGCCTCGACGAGGCGCTCGACGGCATCGAGGCATCACTCCCCGAAGGCATGGAACTACAACGAAATATCTTTCGCCAGTCCAATTTCATCGAAATCTCCATCGATAATGTGATGACGGCGCTTCGTGACGGCGCGATTCTCGTCGTGCTCATTCTCCTACTGTTTCTGGCTAATATTCGCGCGACCGTGATCACGGCGACCGCCATTCCCCTGTCACTTCTGGTCGCCGTAGTGGTGCTCGATTTCTTCGGCGGCTCGATCAACACGATGACGCTCGGCGGCATGGCGATTGCGGTCGGTGCGCTGGTCGACGACGCGATCGTCGACGTCGAAAATGTCGTGCGACGGCTGAGGCTCGACGCCCAAAAACCGCCCGAGCTGCGCCAGCCCACCATCCAGGTCATCTTCGAGGCCTCCAAGGAGGTTCGCTCGTCGATCGTATTCGCCACGTTGATCAT
Source organism: Bradymonas sediminis (assembly GCF_003258315.1). Classification (GTDB taxonomy): domain Bacteria; phylum Myxococcota_A; class Bradymonadia; order Bradymonadales; family Bradymonadaceae; genus Bradymonas; species Bradymonas sediminis. The sequence continues at coordinate 1,250,093 of NZ_CP030032.1, read as the reverse complement.
TATCCTGGTGTTTTTGCCGCTCTTTTTCCTCAGCGGCGTCGAGGGACGCCTGCTCCAACCGCTCGGTATCGCCTACGTCGTTTCGCTGTCGGCGTCGCTGGTGGTGGCGCTCACCGTGACCCCGGCGATGTGTTATTTCCTGCTGCCCGGCACCAAAGCGATCATGCATAACGAGGAGAGCTGGGCGATGCGTTGGCTCAAGCGCGGCTATGAGCCGGTGCTCGACAAAACCCTCCCTCATTGGAAGCTGATCACCGCAGCCTCGCTCACCGCGCTCGGCATCGCCGGCTGGGGCCTGCTGAACGCGGGTCAGGCATTCTTGCCCGAGTTCAACGAGGGCACGCTCACGGTCAGCGCGGTCACCCTACCCGGCACTTCCCTCGAAACCTCCGGCAAGCTCGGCAAGCGTATCGAAGAGATAATGCTCGCCCATCCCGAAGTCGTCTCGACCTCCCGAAGAACCGGCCGCGCCGAGCTCGACGAGCACGCCCAGGGCGTCAACGCCGCCGAGATCGACGTCGACCTCAAGATGCACGAGCGCAGTCAGGATGAGTTCCTGGCCGCGTTGCGACAGGACCTGGCGCAGTTGCCCGGGATGAATATTACCATCGGCCAGCCCATCAGCCACCGCATCGACCATATGCTCTCGGGGACGCGGGCCAATATTGCGGTCAAAATCTTTGGCTCGGATCTCTACGAGCTTCGCAGGTTGGGCCAGGAGGTCAGCGAGGCGATGGAGAATGTCGAAGGCGTGGTCGACCTCAACGTCGAGCAGCAGATGGATATCCCCTTCTTGCTCATCGACTTTGACCGAGACGCCATTGCGCGCCACGGGCTCCGGGTGCGCGAGGTCGCCGAGGTGATCGAGACCGCGTTTGTCGGCCACGACGTCTCGCGCATCATCGAGGAGCAGCGCGGCTTCGACCTGCTCGTGCGCTATCCCGAAGACGCGAAGGCCAACCTGGAGTCCATTCGCCAAACACTTATCAAGACGCCCACCGGCGCCCAGGTGCCCCTTCATGCCCTGGCCGATGTGCGTCGAGACCGCCGCCCCAATCGCATCAGCCGCGAAAGTGTGCAGCGCAATATCGTCGTATCCTGCAACGTAGCGGGAGGCGACCTGGTGGGCGTGGTCGAGAAGATCCGCTCGCGTGTCGGCGAGCAGGTTGTGATGCCCACGGGCTATCACGTCGAATACGGCGGGCAATTCGAGAGCGCCACCCAGGCCTCCCAAACGCTGACCCTGCTGACCGGCGTCGTCATTATCGGAATCTTCTTGCTACTATTTGTCTCGCTGGGGTCGGGGCGCGACGCGCTCCTGGTCATGGCGAACCTGCCGCATGCGCTGATCGGCGGGGTGGTCGGCGTCTACGTCCTCGACGGCATCTTATCGGTGGCCTCACTCATCGGTTTTATCACGCTCTTTGGCATCGCCACCCGAAATGGCCTACTGATGGTCTCGCATATTCGCCACCTCCACTACGAGGAAGGCGTCAGCGACCGATGGCAAGCCGTCAAACAGGGCGCCATGGAACGGCTCGCCCCGATCCTCATGACCGCGCTTGCCAGCGGCCTCGGGCTCGTCCCGCTGGCCCTGCAAGCCGGCGAACCCGGCAGTGAGATCCAGGCCCCGATGGCGATTGTCCTATTATTTGGACTCATCTCGGCGACCGCGCTCAATATGATCGTCGTGCCGGCGTTATATCTTCGCTTTGGCGAGATCACCGCTGCAAAATCGTGATTTTCGAATTCATCTTTCATCAACAACAAAACACAAAGGAGTTCACCATGAAGTTCTGCACCCGTGCTATTCTTTTCCTGAGCCTGTCCCTGAGCCTCGTCACCTTCGGCTGCGATAAAAAAGAGGCCGAAGAGCCCGCAACAACCGAGGCAGCGGTCGAAAATGTCGACGAGGCTAAACCCGAAGCACAGGGGGCCGAAAAGGCTGAAGCGCCCGCCGAGAAAGCCCCCGAGAAACTCGCAAAAGTCGAACTCACGGCAACCGGTACCAAATTCGACCCGCCGATCAAAGTCGAGCAATTGCCCGCTGGCGCCTGGTATTGCGATATGGGAACCGTCCACTGGGCGAGCCTGGAAAACCCCAAGGACGGCCGTTGTCCCGAATGCAATATGAAGCTCAAACAATACGACCCCGACGCGCTCGCCGCTCAGAAAAAGCAAGCCGTCGAACCTCACGGCCACGCCCACGACGATGAGCACGGCCACGCCCACGACGATGAGCACGGCCACGCCCACTGAAACCACATGAGGTGGCGCTCTGGGAGGAGACCTTGACGGTCGATGGCGAACAGGCTTATCTATGTCGATATACCCAAGACCACCGACTGTCTCGACACGCTGTTTCTATTACCCCGGCAGCCCCGGGTTCCGAAAACACGATGAGGATGATGATGAAATTGCGCAATTTGCTGGCATTGATGTCGATGACTCTCCTACTGGGCGCGAGCGCCTGCAGCACGACCGAGAGCGCCCAAACCGACGCAGCGCCCGAGGTCGCTCAGCAGTCTCAGGACTTAGAGATGGCCCCCAAAGACGACCAGGCCGAAGCGGCTCATGAGATGAAGGCCGGCGATAAGCACGCCAAGATGAAGGAGATCTGCCCGATGCAGGTTGAGGGCACCACGCGAGAGTTGAGCAAACTCGACGACGCGGTCGCCATGGATTTCACGACCACCGGTGATGTCGACGAGCTTCGCGCGCGCGTCGAAAAGATGTCGCAGATGCACGGCAAAATGCACGGCGAAGGTGGCGATATGCACCACGGAAAGATGCACGGCGAGATGAAGCACGGTGAGATGAAGCACGGTGAGATGACCGAAGAGCAGCGTGAAATGCGGGAGCAGATGAAGCAGATGATGTCTGACGTCACCGTCTCCACCGAGGAACTCGACTCGGGCATGCGCCTGAAGCTCACGCCGGCGGACGCCGCGCAGGTCGACGCCCTCTACGGAATGATGCAGAAGCGCTCCGAGGCGATGGGCGAGCACGGACAGTGCCCCATGAAGATGATGGGCGCCGGCGCGCAGATGCAGGAGCAACCGCAAAACTAAAGGTTGCGGCATCGCCCCGAACAAGCTGCGCTGCAGATGGGTCCCCACAGGCCTATCCGCAGCGCAGCTTTTTATGATCTGCGACCGCTCCAGGTCGCCCGCTGCGCAATACTCGACAACCCACCGTAGAATACTCTACAGGCTCGCCGCCCGCGCGAGCTGTTGGGGGCGGCAGGCGAGCATTCCAAGTTGGCATGATCGCTGCTAGCTCAGCCGGGTGGTTGGGCGTTCGCGACCGACACCACAACATCGCTCGCGAAAAGACGCTTCGCTTTCGAGGGCTTGGTTGGCCTGCTTATCAGCCTCGACGCGCCAACCGCGTCGGTTGAATCATCCCCCTCACCCATTGAATTTTGGAGACGCCATATGATGCCCCAGTCAACCAGCAGCGATGCGAACACCTCGACAACCCAGACCACGCTGCCGATCGAAGGCATGACGTGTGCATCGTGCGTTGGCCGAGTCGAGCGCGCATTGATGGACATTCCCGGGGTGCGTGAGGTCTCCGTAAACCTCGCCACCGAGCGCGCGCATATCCGCGGGAGCGCCGACTCTGACGCGCTCGTCGCGGCGGTCGCCAAGGCCGGATATACCGCGCGCCCCATCGATATGGGCGCGGCCGCCGGCGATGACGCCGCCCAGGAGCGCAAAGACGCCGAGCGCACCCAACTCAAGCGCGACCTGACGCTCGCGGCCATTCTTACGCTGCCGGTCTTCGCGCTCGAAATGGGCTCACACCTCATCCCCGGCATGGAGGCGCTGATCGTGCGCACGATCGGCATGCAATGGAATTGGTATATCCAATTCGCGCTGACGACCCTGGTGCTGGCGATGCCGGGACTTCGGTTTTACCGCCTGGGCATTCCCGCGGTCTTTCGCCTCACCCCCGATATGAACTCGCTGGTCGCCGTTGGCACGCTCGCCGCCTACCTCTACTCGCTGGTGGCGACCTTCGTGCCGAGTTTGCTGCCGCCCAATACGGTCAACGTCTACTATGAGGCGGCCGCCGTAATCGTCACCCTGATCCTGCTGGGGCGCTTTTTGGAAGCGCGCGCCAAGGGCCGCACCTCCGAGGCGATTCAGCGGCTGGTCGGGCTGCAGCCAAAGACTGCGCGGGTGCGACGAGACGGAGCCGAGCGCGAAATCCCAATCGCCGAGGTTATCGCCGGCGATATCATCCTGGTTCGACCGGGCGAGCGCATTCCGGTGGACGGCGAAGTCATCAGCGGGCAGAGCTACGTCGATGAATCGATGATTACCGGCGAGCCGGTCCCGGTGCTCAAGACGGTGGACGCAGGATTGGTCGGCGGCACCGTGAATCAAAAAGGAGCGCTCACTTTCCGCGCAACGGCGGTGGGCGGTGAGACCGTGCTCTCGCAGATCATCCGCATGGTCGAGCAGGCGCAGGGCTCGAAATTGCCGATCCAGGCGCTAGTCGACAAGGTAACCATGCGCTTTGTGCCGATTGTGATGGCCGTGGCCGTAGTGACCTTCCTCGTCTGGCTGGCAGTGGGTCCAGATCCGGTGCTGACATTTGCGCTGGTGAATGCCGTGGCCGTTTTGATTATCGCCTGCCCGTGTGCGATGGGCCTGGCGACGCCGACCTCGATCATGGTCGGAACGGGGCGCGGTGCAGAGCTTGGCGTGCTCTTCCGAAAAGGTGAGGCGCTGCAGTCACTTAAGGACGCGAAGGTTGTGGCGGTCGATAAGACCGGGACGCTGACCGAGGGGCACCCGACGCTGACCGACCTGGTGATCAGCGAAGGCTTCGAGCGCACCAACGTTTTGGCGCTCATCGCTGCGGTCGAAGCACAGTCCGAGCACCCCATCGCGCGCGCCATCGTCGATGCCGCCGAAAGCGAGGGGATTGCGGTTCCGGACATCACCGACTTCGATTCAATCACCGGCTTTGGCGTTAAGGCGAAGGTAAACGGAGAGCTGGTTGAGATCGGCGCGGACCGCTATATGCGCAAGCTTGGGCTGGACGTGGCGGTCTTCGCCGACAACGCTGAGCGTCTGGGCAACGAAGGGAAAACGCCCCTCTATGCTGCCATTGGTGGCAAATTGGCGGCGATTATCGCCGTGGCCGACCCGATAAAAGAGAGCACACCGACTGCAATCGCAGCGCTTCACAAACTTGGCTTAAAAGTCGTGATGATCACGGGCGACAACCAGCGCACCGCCGAGGCCATCGCGCGCCAGCTCGATATTGACGAAGTCATCGCCGAGGTTCTGCCCGCCGACAAGGTCGACGCAGTCCGCAAATTAAAAGCCGAGCACGGCCAGCTCGCCTTTGTCGGCGACGGCATCAACGACGCGCCCGCGCTGGCCGAGGCGGATGTCGGCCTGGCGGTCGGCACGGGCACCGATATCGCCATCGAGGCGGCCGACGTGGTCTTGATGTCGGGCAGCCTGATGGGCGTGCCCACCGCCATCGCGCTGTCACGCGCGACGATCGGCAATATCCACCAGAACCTCTTCTGGGCCTTCGCCTATAACGCGGCGCTGATTCCGGTCGCCGCGGGCGTGCTCTATCCGACCTGGGAAATCCTGTTGTCGCCGATCTTTGCGGCCGGCGCGATGGCGTTGTCCAGCATCTTTGTGCTCGGCAATGCGCTGCGTTTGCGTGGATTTCAATCACCGGTGGAAGCAATACCGGCCAGCGGCGCGAAGGCGGTGTAATTGGATTCGCTGCTCGCCGCATCGCGTCCTGCCAATTAAAAAGCCCCGGGTTCCTCAAAGGAGCCCGGGGCTTCTGGGACAGAGGTTCTATTTTAGCAGGTCAGGATGATCTGGCTCCATTGCCTCATCCCCCGCCCGACTGCACGATACGTTTAGCCTCCTACCGCTGCAGCTTGAGCATCCGCGCATTAACGGTTTCGGATCAGCAGACCGTTTTGGGCGGCCAGCGACGTGGACACGGCGACGACCAGCGGGATAGCCAACCCAAGGCCGTGCGGGCAGGTGGTCACCTCTACACCGGTGTGAACCCCGATCGTCCCGGGAACGAACCGTCGAACCAATTGAGCGTGGTACACAATTTGCAAGTTGGCTTATACAATGCGTCTCGCAACACTGCGCTGCCCTCGCCAAAATGAGTCACCCATGCCCTTTCCCACCCATCGACAAGCCCGCCACGATGCGCCGCTCTCCTTTGAGCTAAACGACCGCGATCAAACGCTTCGACTTTGGATTGCGGCCATCCTCATCGTTGGGCTGACGGTGGTTCACTATATCACCGACAGTCACGCGGTCGCGTTTCATAATGTCTACCGCCGGCTCTATTATATCCCGATTGTGCTCGCTGCGTTTTCCTGGGGCGTCAAAGGTGGGGTCGGCGCGGCCGTGATCTCGTCGGTCTTCTATATCCCGCACGCCTTCTTTATGACCCACGCCGACCCGTCGCCCGCCATCGATAAGGTGCTCGAAATGGTTCTCTACGTGGGCATTGGCGGGCTGACCGGCTGGTTGGTCAGCCGCCAGAATGAGATTCGGCGCGCGCTTGAGCGCTCGCTGGCCGAGCGCGATATGCTCGAAGAAAGCCTGGTGCGCGCGGGGAAACTCAGCGCCCTCGGACAGCTCACCTCTGGGCTTGCGCACGAGATTCGAAACCCGCTGGCGGCGATTTTGGGGAGCGCCGAGACCCTGGTGGCTGAGTTCGACCCGAGCCATCGCAAATACCGCATGGGCCAGCTTTTGTTGCAGGAGATCGACCGCCTTAACCGGGTGGTCAGCGACTTCTTGGAATTCGCGCGCCCCGGCGAGCCTCAGCAAATGGAGGTCAACCCGGTGGCGCTGGCAAAAGAGGTCTTCGAGCTGACCGCAGCCCGCGCCCGTGAGCTTGATATCGCGGTGGATATCTCCCACGCTGAGGTTCCGCCCAGGCTTCTGGCCGACCCCGACCAGGTGCGCCAGGTGCTGCTCAACTTTTTTCTCAATGCCTATCAGGCCCTCGAAGAACGTGCGTCGACCGACGATTTCTCCCCCGAAATCGAGCTGCTCAGCGAGCAGCGAAAGGTCGGCGCGCGCAGCTATTTTTGCCTGGGCCTTCGCGACAACGGACCCGGGGTGCCCGGCGATATTCGCGAAAAGATCTTCGACCCCTATTTCACGACCCGGCTCGAAGGCAGCGGCCTCGGGCTGAGCGTGTCGGCGCGCATCGCCGAGACCCATGGCGGTTTCGTCGACGTCACCGACGCCTCGCCGGGCGCAATATTTTGGCTCTGCCTTCCGGAGATTAGTGAATGAACGGACGTATTTTGCTGGTTGAAGATGACGATAGTCTTCGCGAAATCCTGGCCTTTAACCTCGAGGACGCGGGCTTTTCGGTGGACACCGCCGAGAACGGCCGCCAGGCGCTAGAGAAATTCGACCCGACCCGCCACGAGACGGTCATCACCGACCTTCGCATGCCCGAGATGAACGGCATGGAGCTGCTGTCGGAATTGCTGGAGCGCGACCCTGCCGCGGTGGTGGTGGTGGTCACCGCCTACGGCAACACGGAGCGCGCGCTGGAGGCGATGCGCCGCGGCGCTTTTCACTATGTCGAAAAACCCGTCAACAACCTCGCCCTGCAAACAGTCATCAACAAGGCGGTCGATTATCGCCGCAGTCGGCGCGAAAATACTGCGTTAAAACAACGGGTTCAGCGCGGCGAGCGTCCGGCGCTTATCGCGTCGAGCCCGGCGATGAATGAGGTGCTTCGGCTGGTCGATAAGGTCGCGCCGAGCGACGCGACCATCCTCATTCAGGGGGAGTCGGGCACCGGCAAAGAGCTGATCGCCCGCGCCATCCACGAGCGCTCCGAGCGCGCCGACGCGCGTTTTGTCGCCATCAATTGCGCCGCGATTCCCTCGGAACTCCTCGAGAGCATCCTCTTTGGCCACGAGAAAGGCGCGTTCACCGGCGCGCATAGCGCCAGCGAGGGGAAGTTCGCGGCGGCTCATGGCGGCACGCTCTTTTTGGACGAAATCGCCGAGATGTCGGCCAAGCTCCAGTCCAAGCTGCTTCGCGTGCTCCAGGAAGGTGAGATCGAAGTCATCGGCGCGAACCAGCCGGTGTCCGTGGACGTGCGCGTGCTGGCGGCCACCCATCAGAACCTAAAAGAGCGCGTCGATCGGGGCGAGTTTCGCCAGGACCTCTTCTTTCGCCTCAACGTCATTCCGCTTCGCATCCCGCCGCTGAGAGAGCGCCGCGAGGATATCCCCGTGCTCTTTCGCTTCTTTTTGCGCCACCACGCCGAGGGCGAGGGCATTGAGGTCGACCGCGCGGTCGACGACGCCCTGCTCAAATACGATTGGCCGGGCAACGTGCGTGAGCTCCAAAATATCGTGGAGCGCATGATTCTATTGCGCGACGGCGCCCGGCTCACGCTGGCCGATGTGCCGGATATATTGCGACCTGACGCGGGCTTCGACGTCGACTCGGGCGCCCTGCCCTTTCAACTCCCCGAGGGCGGCCTGGACCTGATGGCGCTCGAAAAAACGATCATCCTGGCGGCCCTGGCGAAGATGGATGGCAACCAGTCGGCGACGGCGCGCTACCTTAATATCCCGCGCCACGTGCTGCTCTACCGCCTGGAGAAATACGAGGTTGACGACGATGAACCGGACGCGCCGAAATGAGCAGCGCGGCGGCGTTTCCAATCCCGTCCAATATGATCTAGGACATACCCATGCACATTGACGCCTCGGCGGGTTTCGGTCGAGAGTCTCAGCGCAACGCGAGCTCAATAAAATTAACTGGTTAATCACTAGCGAAAGGGGATCATCAATGAGTGAGAAAAGCTTCCAAGACAAAGTCGCCCTGGTCACCGGTGCAGCTGCAGGGATCGGCCGCGCGACCGCCCTGGGCTTCGCCAAAGAGGGCGCCAAAGTGGTCGTGTCGGACGTCGACGACGCCGGCGGCGAGGAGACGCTCGCGATGATCCGTGAGCTGGGCGGCGAGGGCATTTATGCGCACGCTGATGTATCCTCGCTTGAGCAGGTCGACGCGCTCTTCGACACGCTTAAGAAGACCTACGGGCGCCTGGACTTCGCCTGCAATAACGCCGGCATCGAGGGCGCACACGTCCCCACCGCCGACTGCACCCTCGAGAATTGGGACCGCACCATCGGCATCAACCTCAACGGGGTGTTTTATTGCATGCGTCGCGAGCTCGAATTGATGGCCCCGGCCAAAAGCGGCGTCATCGTCAATATGTCGTCGATCGCCGGGCTCAAGGGCTTGGCCAATATGCCGGCTTATGTGGCAAGCAAACACGCCGTGGTCGGGCTGACCAAGACGGCCGCGCTTGAATACGCGGGCATCGGTGTGCGCATCAACGCCATTTGCCCGGGCGGCGTCGCCACGCCGATGGTGGAGCGAATGACCGGCGGCGACCCCGAAATCATGGCCCAATACGCCGCGATGGAGCCGGTCGGGCGCATGGGCCGGCCCGAAGAGATCGCCGATGCGGTCATCTGGCTATGCTCAGACAAGGCGTCTTTTGTCACCGGCAGCGCCATTCCGGTCGACGGCGGGGTCCTCGCCGGCTGACCCGTGACCCGATAGTCGCCCAGACTTGCTCGGGCCGGAGCGCCATCTTCGACCCGAGCTACCCCACCCCACGACCCCACCTCAAGTTGACCATCGGGTATTCTGCCCTAGGTTTTCCCCCTAAGTGACGCGGACTCGCCGCGCCCGAAGCCTCCCGCTTCGAAGGCACCGCGTAGCAACACGCGCGAGTCGGCGCGCCTATTCTGTTCCATCCGCCCCGGCCTACCGGGCGGTTATCCTATACAGATCAGAGGAGAGCCATGAGGACCACCATCGTTGGATTATTCGACGAGGAAGAATCGGCAAAATTCCTCCACCAAGAAATCCAAAACCGAGGCATACACGAGCGCGACACAGAAGCCCTTTCATGGAGGAGGCTTAGCGAAGGCGACGACCCGTGGAATATTAACCCCGGGGGGCGCAGCGACTCAGATATTGCGACCAACCTGGCCGCACATTTGCGAAATTGGGGAATCCCAGAAGACGACTCATGGGACTTCGCCAAGGCGGTGCGCGAGGGCGGAAATATCGTGTTGGTGCGCTCCCAAGACACCGATAAGATCGACGAGATTGAGAAGTTAATGGAGCAAAACGAGGCGATCGACCTCGACGACCGCCGCGCGATGTGGCGCGACAAAGCGCATATGCGTGACGAATCATTCCCCGAAGACCACCATGAAAATACGGTGTTGCGCGCCGGCGGACCCTCCACCGATATGAGCTCCAATGGCACGCTGGCCCAGGATACCCACGACCGCTACGCAGGCGCGAGTCGCGACGTCGCCTCCACCGCCCGCCTGCACAAACCGGCGACCCACGACGACGCCGGCCTGCAAGAGGCTCATGAGGAGCTTCGCGTCAGCAAAAAGAAGGTCGCGGTCGGCACGGTGCGCGTGCATAAGCAGGTGAAAGAAGAGGAGGTCGAGGAAGACATCAAGCTGCGCTCGGAGACCGTTGAGATCGAGCGCCGCCCCATCGATCCCTCCGAGAAAATCGACGACGCCGACGATATCTTCCGCGAGGAGACTATCGAGTTCACCGAATACGCCGAAGAGCCCGTCGTCGAGAAGGTCGTGCGCCTCGACGATGAGTATGTCGCCAAACACAATGTCGAGGAGCATAAGGAGACGGTCCACGACACCGTGCGACGGGCGGTCGTGAATATTGAGCCCCTCACCCGCGAGATGAGGCCCGAGGACTCCTACGACAGCCACGAGCCGCATTTTCGCAACCACTATACCGGCAACTTCGCCGAACTCGGTCATTATGACGAGTATAGCCCGGCCTACCGCTACGGCCACGCGTTCGGGGCGAGTGAGCAATACGCCAACTTCAGCTACGACGAGGTCGAGCCGGCGCTGCGCCACTCCTACGAGGCGCAATACGGCAGCGGCACCTTTGACCGCTACCGCGACGCCGCGCGCTACGGCTTCGACTCGACCCGACGCCGCTAAAGCGTCGCCCGCCGCGTTTCGCAGCGGGCCAAAAAATACCCGCCCCCTTCTTCGCGAAGGGGCCGGGTATTTGGTTATGCGGCCTCGCCCACCCCTAACGCCCCACCAGCGCAACAGTAGCTCTTCCCCGTTGGGGAAGATGTCGCGAAGCGACAGAAGGGGTGCGGCGTACCAGCAACGCGCCGCAAAAATAACAAGACACCCGGCTCAATCCTCCCGATTCTCACCAATAAGCCGCCGAGACTCATCGCGGCTCAATTGACGTTTGGCCGCCAGCGCGAGCTTGGTGCGCCAACTCTCGCCGAGCGCGGGCAGATTCGCCAGGGCTGCGGCGTCTTCAAGCGCGCGCGCCGGGTCATAGCGCACCGCGTTCGCCCGCATCACCGTCCACTCGGGATGAGGACGCTCGCGCAGTCGAAGCGCCTGACCGCAGGCGACCTCGCCCTCTTCCAGGACGCGAAAATACCACCCCGTGAATCCGGTTTGCTGAACCCACAGGGCGAGCTTCTTTTCGCCCCATCGGCGCGCCAACTTCCAGCAGGGAGAGCGGGGCTGCGAGACCTCGACCAATGCCTCGCCAACTTCGAAAATATCCCCGATGCAAACGCTGTCCTCGTCGAGACCGGCGACCGTAAAATTCTCGCCAAAAGATCCGTAGGGAAGCTCAAGCCCGAGGCGCTCGCGCCAATAGGGATAACGCGCCGCGGGGTAGACGCAGACCGCCTTATCCGGGCCGCCATGCACGCGCAGATCCGCTTGCCCGTCGCCGTCGAGATTCGTACGCCCGAGGAAGATGGAGCCGCGCACCGCGTCTTTGAAAAACCCGGTGCGCCAGGGGCGGTGCATCGGCTCTTTGGCTCCCGGCGTCCCATATTCTCTGGGAAGACCGACGCGCAATGACATGAGCGTCGGCGCTCGCGAAGACCCGCTCAAGGATTGACCTCGTAGCTGGAGAGCGCCTTTTGAATGGTCGGCAATGCCTTCTCAAAATGGTCCTTTCGCCCGCCGGCGTCGACCAGATGAAGATTGTCGTCGGTGCGATAAATGGTGAGCCAATAGATAAAGGTCACGTCGTGCTGGTCGCGACCGAATTTAAGCAAGGTGCCCTTGTGGCCGTTGGCCGAGGTGGTCTTCTCCTCGCCGAGCAGCGCGTAGCCCTTTTGCAGGCGCATGCGCCGCTTGATCGCCTCGACCCAGAAGTCCTCGCCGGGTGATTTGGCCTCGGGGCCGGCCGGCTCGTCGAGCACCCGCACCCCCAGCGCGACGCCATCGATGGTGGTCGCGCGGTAGTCGAATAACTTGTCATATTCTGTGGTCACTTCGACCATCTCGGGCGGCGTCGTGATCGCGAAGCTCGCGCAGGCGCTCAGCCCCAGGAGCAGGCCCAGCAGCAGCGCCATACTCACAAGGCGCGCGATGGTCTTGCCGGTCGTCGCCGGCGATTTCAAAGCGGTATATTTAGACATAATCACATCCTCGGAATTTGCAGAAGACGTTGAACGCCGAGGCCGTCGATCCACGAAAACGGCAGCGTATATTCGGTATTGGGCAGCGTCTGGTTCGCCTTGGGGCGGAACTCGACGGTGATGGTCGAGTAGGCGATGCGGTCCTTATAGCCGCGCAGCGCCGCCTGCAATTGCTCGATCTCCAGGATGACCCGCCCGAGCTGCTGCTCGATGGCCAGCGCGTCTTTGACGTCTGAGGCCTTGGCCAGGAGCTCCTGAAGGCGCGCGCGCATCGCGAGCGCGCTGTCCAGGCGAATGCGGGTGTCGCGCACCACGGCGGTGACGTCCTCGGCCTGCCACTGCAGGTCGAGCAAGTCGCCCATCCCGGCGATTCGGTCGAGCATCACGCGGAATTTGGGCGCCGGGACACGCAGGATGACCCGATTGGTGCTGCGGGTCGACACCCAGCCGCCCTCAGATTCCACCAGCTCGATAATCTTCTCCTGAGTGTCGGCGACATCATAAAGGGCGAGCAGGACGGTCCCGTTATAGATGAGCAGAGGCGCGGTCTTGGCGGACTCTTCGCCCTTCGGCGCAGCGCCTGAGGTCGCCGCCTGTCCACCATTCGCGCTGGTATCGGGCGCGCCGCCGCCGCGCACCGGAGTGCCGGGCGCCGCCGCCTTAGGCGCGGGGCGCGGAGTCGGCGCCGAGCGACGCGCTACGCCTGAGCTAGACGCGGAGCGCCGCGACGGGGCAGGCGCCGACGCGGGCTGCACGTCATAATTCATAGACTCCGCTTCGGCATAGTCATAGGACTCCTCGCTTCGGCCCCCGATATCATAGGAATCATAGGAGTTCGCATACGAATTGTTCGGCCTTTGTTGCGAGGATGCACTGCACCCCGCCCCAACCCATAATAAAGCCCCTGCGCATAGACACACGCGCCATCGATTCATCACAGCTCACCTCGTCAAGAAACACATTTCTACCAATCGACTATCAACCAAATACTACACCACCCCGCCCGCTCGCCAAAATAGGCAAAGATGCAGCGACTTCTCTATCAACGCAGGCTTCTGCAAAAGGATCTAAATGGCTCCGAGTTGGCCGGGGCCGCAGCGTTGACCTCACCCTGGATATCTGGAAGAATCGGCCCCACACGCAGTAAAACTTAATGAATCCGAGGGAATTTATGCGCGCACCGATCTCGTCGGCGGTATCGTCCTCTGGTCAAGCACCTTTGCGGCCGCCAAAGCCAAAGAAGCGCGGGCTTCTTTACGCGCTCGGCGGGTGTGGCTGCGTGCTATTAAGCATCGTGATTGGGGCGTTGGTCATCATCATCGCGTCGGCCGCCTTAACCATAAATGCCGCCTCCAATATGGATAAGATGGGGACGACCACGATCTTGGATGCACCCACAAAACCCCGCGCGAAGAAGGCAAAAAAGGCCGCCGAAAGAGTCCTGGATAATTACGAAAAAGGAGCGCCGGAGGAGATATGGAAGCTCGCCTCTCCCGGGCTGCGCGAAGTTCTCGGCGACCATTCTAGCATCAAGGCCAGGAGAGACGAGCTTCAACAGGTCGGAAAACACAAAAAGCGCTACCTCATCGACCAGGGAACCGACCTGCTTCGTGGCAAGAACGGCAGCTTTATTGGTACCCAGAAATTCGTCTATGAGTACCGAAGCGGCAAGGAGCGCAGGGTCTATGAGTGCACAGTTTGGGTCCAGGACTCCAAAATTATCGGCGACAAGCATGGGCCCCCAGCCAGCGAAGACTTCCTCTTCGTCAGCGACAATTGCGCCCGCAAGACCGTCAAGTTCCGAAAGTCATGGGGCGACAAACCTACCAAGGAAGTACTGGCTTTCGGCGGAGCGATGCGGGAGCTCACGCAGGACGGCTGGGCCAGATACTCGTTCCCAAGCGGCTATGAAAAAGGCACGGAGCTCATCGCAAAAAAATGGCTCAAGGCGCTATATCGCGGCGACCATAAAGGCGCGTCCGCCCTCTTCAGCCCCGAAATGAAAAAACAGCTGCCCACCAAAGGCCTTAAAGCATTTGATGAAGTAGTGAGAGTTGCGAACCTCAAGAAATTTGAGATCACCGCATATGAGTGGGTAGCGGCGCCCACCTTTGATGCCTGGTTGTCTGGAAGTGAGCACCTCGGCACGACCTCGGTGCGAGCAAACGCGCCGATTAAAGGAAATAAAATCCTTGTGTTCGATTTTAAAGTTTACGGCCCCTATCGTAAGCCAAATCCCGCCGGTAAAGCCGCGAACACGCTGGAGATCAGCAAGCTGAAAGTGACGATCCATGACGCCAACTAATCGGCATAGATGAGCCGAGCTCCCTTGCCAAATTTAGCGCTGAGAGTTGCCCGAGGGCGGCGGACGTGTCAAAAGTAGATGCGGCCTCCACCCAATTTATGAGACGGCATTTGTCGCCCGAATCAGTCTCGAAGGACCTCAGCATGTCACCTCTCTCACTCATAGTCATGGCAATTGTGGCGCTCCTCGGACTCGCCACCGCGGTCGGCGCGGCGCTGATGCTTGTGGCGCGCAATAAGCGCCAGGCCGAGCTAGAGCACCAGGCCGAAGTTGAGCGTCAGGCAGCCATTAAATTAGACGCGTCGCTCCAAACACGAGCCCATGCGCCGCAGCCCGGGCGGGCGAGCGCTGCGAGCACCATCGACGACCTGGACTCGGCCCGAGAAATTCTGGCGACGATGAGCCACGAGATCCGCACGCCGCTCAACGGCGTGCTCGGCATGCTCCAGCTGCTCGAGAACACCTCACTCACCCGGGAGCAGCGCCGCATCGTGCAGACCATCTCGGACAGCGGGCAGGTCTTGTCCCGGGTCGTCGACGATTATCTAACCTATTATCGCCTGCAGTCCGGCCAGCAACTCATCGCGACCCCGGCGGCCTGCGAACTCGAAGACGTCGTGCTCCAGGCGATGATGCGCTACCAGGGGCTCGCGCGCGAGCGCGGCCTAAACATCGTCTTGGTCAGCGAAACCCGGATCCCCTACCTGGTCAAAACCGACGCCCTTCGCCTGCAACAGGTCCTGGCGAACCTGATCCTCAACGCCATCAAATATACCGAAATTGGCGAGGTCTGCGTGTCGCTGGAGCAGCACGGCGAGCGCACCGAGATCTCGGTCTCAGACACCGGCCCGGGCCTGAGCCCAAAGGCGCTGGAGACCATCTTCAAGCCCTTTATTCGCGAGGAGTCCACCGCGAACGCGGAGTCGGGCACGGGGCTCGGGCTGTCGATCGCGCGCCAACTAACAGGCGCGCTCGGCGGCGAGCTCAGCGTGGACTCAGAGGTCGGGGTGGGCACCAGCTTCACCCTGAGCTTTCCGTTCGAAATCCTGGTCGCGTCGCCGCCCAAATTGGCGAAGATGCCCTGGAAGTCGGCGTTGATTCTTGGCGGAAGCCCCGCCGCGTCCATGGCCCTGGCCGAGCTCTTAGAGGAATTGGGCCTTCGCGCACACCTGGCCGACGCGCCGCGCACCCGCGCGCATTTCGCCGCAGATATCGTCTTCGAATTCTCCAGCGACGCGCCCGCCGGCGTCCTTCCGACCCCGCTGAACGCCCGCGATAAGGTCGACGTCATCTGGCTGTCGGACCCGCGCGCCCACGACCTCGACCTCGACGAGGGCGCAAACCTCCTGCTGCAACCATTCTCGCGCGGCACCCTGCGCGAACTCCTCGAAGGCATGACCAGCGACGACCCGCGCCGCACGATTCGCACCGGCAGGTGGCGACGCTCGATGGCGGATTCGAACCCGCTGTCTATCCTCATCGCCGAAGACGACAGCGTCTCGGCCCAGGTCATCGTGGGGATGCTCGCCGGGTTGGGATATACACCCACCGTGGTGACCACCGGGCCGCAGGCCGTGGAGGCGCTGCGCCTGGGCCGCTTCGACGTGGCGCTGCTCGACATCAACCTGCCGGGGATGGGCGGCCTTGAGATCATCAAGCGGGTCGACGCGCGCAACACCTGGTGGGTGGCGATGAGCGCGTCGGTGCAGCCGGAGCTGCGCGCGCGGTGTCGCGCCGCGGGTTTTCGCGACTTCCTGACCAAGCCACTGACGGTGGGCGGGCTGCGAAGCGCGCTGACCCGCGGGGCCATCCGCGACTCCGGGGTGGTCGACCCGCGCGCCGGGCGCGCCGCGATCAACCAGATGCGCGACCTCTTCGCCCAATCCCCCGCGGCCTACCGAGACCTGCTGGCCGCGCATATCTCACAGACCGACCTGCTCTGCGCGGACCTCGAGTCCGGGTTTAAGAACGCCGCAGACCTGTCGACCGCCCGGCGCGCCGCCCACACCTTGCAGGCAGGCGCGGCGAGTTTTGGCTGCGAGCGAGTCTATAATTACGCGCGCATTCTCGACATTGAGTGGGATACGCTCAAGCCCTCCAAGCGCGCAGAAATCGTCGCCCATTTGCTCAAGGCGTGGCGCGAAGAAGAGCGGGCGCAGATCGTCGGCGAGCTCGAAGCCGCGCGCGACGCCTGCTGAGAGAAGTTGTGTTTTCGGCATCGGTTCATCGCCGCCCAGAACTTCGATCAAAAAAGCGCGGCCCACGACAATCGTGGGCCGCGCTTTTTTGATGCCACAAGCACTGTGTTTTAGAAGCTCCAGGACGCGCCGACGCGCAGCTCGGGGAGGATGCGCAGCTCGGAGCTCACCGGCGTCAGGTCCGCGCCGACCTCGGCGCGAAGGCGCATCGACTCGCCGACCTTCGGCATCACGCCGATGCTCGGGCGCAGCTCGAATCGCGAGCCGTTGTCGAGCCAATGCTTCCAGCCCGCGCCGATGCCGATATACGGCGAGGCGACGTTCTCAAAGATCCCCGCCATGCCCTGGGCGCGGGCGCTAAAGCCAAGCTCGGTCGTCGCGTCAGAATGGAGCGACATGCCCACGCGGGCTTCGGCCGCAAAATAACGCGTCGGGACCAGGCCGAAGCCGACCTCAAGGGATGCGCCAGGGACCGGGAAGTCGTCGCCCCAATAGGGGTCAAAGCCGACCACGTCGTAGCCCAGCATCGCGCTGATCAAATACTCGGCGGGCTTAACCTGCGGCGCCACCGGGGTTGGCGTGGGCGCGGCTGCGTCGGCCGGCTCAACCTCGAGGTCGAGCGCCGACAGGCGGGTATCCTCGTAGAAGACACCGATCTTCGAGGCGCCCAACTCGGCGTCTTCGCGCGGCGAGATGGTCAAGCGCATCGTGGTCTCGTTGAGCTTCTCGGCCTTAAGCGCCACACCTTCGCTGCCCTCAAGGCGCACGCTCGACGGCAAGCGCGGGCTAAACTGCAGGTCGACGGCCTTCGCGTCGCCGCGGCGCACCGCGACGTCGAAGCTCGACGCGTCCAAGATATCAACCTCGGGCTCAACCGCTTGAACGGTCATCTCAACCTGCGCTTCCTCGTCCTTACAGTTGATCTTATTCTCCCCAATTTTTCGCAGGCTAACAAGCTCCTCGAACGCGCCGTCACCGACCTGACAGGTCATCCCGCGCGGCGCTTTAAAGGACGCGCCGAGCAAAAATGTCCGGGCCTTCGCGTCGATGATCTGGCTGGGGTTTACGCCCATCTGATAGACCCGAAGTCGGCGAAGCTCCGACGGGATGCTCTCGAATTCGGACTTATCAATCGCCACGATCGACACATAATAGCGCCCCGGCGGAAGCTCCTGCATCTGCAGGGCCTGGGTGGTGGCGGGCACGCGTTTGGAGAAGAGCACGTCGAGTTGGCGACGGCCGCGCGAAATCTCGACATAGAACGCCTCGGCGTTCTTGACCGGATTCCAGGTCGCGTTGACCGTGGCGCTGCCGCCGGTGAAGGTCAGCGCGCTGGGCGAGAAGGTGTCGCCCCAGGTCGGCGTCGCGGGCAACGGGCGCGGCTTCTCGGGGCGCTTTCCGCGCTTGACGCGCGTCCCATGCCCGGCCTTCACCGACACCGCCCCGCTGCCGTCGGGCGCGGTCACGCGCGCCGCCGAACCGGAGTGATTGGCAATGCGCGACTCGCCGTCTTCGACGGTGACCTGGGCTTTGCCGGACTTAAATTCGGCCTTCGCGTCCGGCGTGCTGACGTCCATCGGCGCGCCCGAAAGCCCCGAAAGCGCGGTCTTTAGCCGTCCTTTATCGACATGCGCGCGGCGCCCAATCCGGCGCTCCGCCTTGTCCTTGGACGGCCCGTAAATGACGACCAGGGTGTTTTCCTGCATCTGAATTTCGGACTCGTCACGAAAACCAAGCTCCGCGCGGGCGCGCGAAAGCGTGTTGACGCGCCACGCCTCAAAGAGGCCCGCGCCGACGTCCACCGGGTCCCACTCAGCCTTGGGCGGCTTCGCGCGAACCTCGCCGGTGCGCGCCATGAGCTGGGCCTCGGGCTGGTCGGGCAACACCGGCAGGCGCAGCTTCATCCCCGGCCGACAGGCGTAGCCGTCTTTGCTCAGGTCGTTATAGTCGTGGATATGATTATAGGCGCGCGCGTCCCCGTAGAACTTCGCCGCGATCGACGTGCAAGTATCCCCGGGGGCCACGGTATAAGAGACAAAGGATTCCTGCGCGAAAGCCGGCGCCGCCGTGCCCAAAGCCAGGCAAATCAACGCACTATTTATCCAATACTTCATTTTAATCCTCGTCTTCGTCGCGAATTATCAAGGCGATCCGCCTTGCGCATCATTTCATCAATTTCGCCGCGTACCGCTAAATCCTGCACGCCAAGCTTCAACAGGCGCACCGCCCCCTCAATCGAGTTCGGGTCGGCCACGCTCATCGTTGTATATTTCTGAGCAATCTCACGGGTGACCGCCTCGGGGGCGAGCGCCAGGACCACATGATAGGGCTGGCCGGCGACCCATTCTCTGGGCTCCCAACCGCTCATATGCGCGGCCACGCGCAGCTCATCGGAGATCGAGCCGATCACACCGAGCACGCGGGTGGCCTGCTTGGCCACTCCGGTGGCGGCACCGACCAGGGTGTCCGCGCCCGCGATGGCGGCCTCGCCGGCGGCCGCGGTCACCGCGCGTTGGGCGCGTGGTTGCAACAAGCGCATCGGGCGCCCGCGCCCGCGCATCGACTCACTGGCGAGCATCTTGCGCAAAAAGGTCGCGGCCTCAAACGCGCTGGGGCGCGCGTCGGGCGACTTCGATAGCATCGATAACACAAAATTATCGAGGGTCGCCGGCACCGCCGAGTCGGGCGCCTTCACCCGAATGCTCTGCGCCGGCACGAAGACATGCGCGTTGAGCAGCGCCAACACCGTATCGCCCTCCACCACCGGCTCGCCGCATAATAACTCGTAGAGCACGCAGCCCATCGAATAGATATCACTGGGCGGGCCGAGGCTGCGCGACGCGCTCGCCTGCTCCGGCGACAGATACAGCGGGGTGCCTGCCAGGGTTCCGTCCCGGGTCATGCGACTCAGGTCTTCGTCCGAGGCGATAAACGCCAGGCCGAAGTCGACCAGCGTCGCCAGCGGGCCCTCTTCGGTCTCGGTGATAAAGATGTTCTCGGGCTTGATATCCCGATGCACCAGCCCCATCTCATGGGTCACCGTGAGCACATCGCATATTTGCTCGGCGATGATGAGGGCGCGGCGCATCTCCAGCGCGCCGTCGCCAAGCTCATCGTCGAGCGGGTGCCCCTCCAAAAACTCCATCGCGATATAGAGCGCGCCGTTGTGCTCGCCGTGGTCATAGACCGTCACCGCGTTGGGGTGGTCGAGCCGCGACATGACGCGGGCTTCGCGGGTAAAGCGCACCCGGAACTCGGAGTCCTCGCCGAGATCGGCCGAGCGCAGCACCTTGACCGCGACCCGCCGGTCCAGCCCCTTATGGTGGGCCTCAAAGACCACGCCCATGCCGCCTTCGCCGATCTGACCGACGATCTCATATTTGCCGTCGAGCAACTCGCCGGGTTGTAATAATGGCTTGCTCAAAACATCACCTCATAGAGAATGACTTCTTCTCCGCCGACGCTGAGTAATTCGGTGGAAGCCCGACGAAATTCGAAGCGCTCTCCGACCGCGGCCGCCAGCTGCGAGCTGACCAGGACCTGATTCTCATGAGCCAGGGCCTCCAGGCGCGCGGCGCGGTTCACGGCCTTGCCGATCGCGGTATATTCCATGCGCGTCGCCGAGCCGACGTTGCCCACGATGGCCTCGCCGCTGTGCAGGCCCATGGCCAATTTGATCTCGATGCCGAACTCGCGCATCCAGCGGCGGTTGGCAAATTCGATGAGCCGCGAGATCTGCTCGGCGGCCTCCAGAGCGTGCAGCGCCTGGTCGGCGTCCTCGCGCGGCGCGCCCCAAAACGCCATGACGCAGTCGCCGATGAATTTATCGACCGTACCGCCATGCTCGAAGATGATGGTGGTGATGATCGTAAAGAGCTCGTTGAGCACCGTCACCACGACCTCCGGCGAGTGGTTCTCGCACAGCGGCGTGAAGCGCACGACGTCGGCGAAGAGCACCGTGATCGGTTGGCGCGTGCCGCCCAGGCTCATCGGTTGCTCGCGGCGCACGACGTTCTCGACCAGGTCTTCGGGCAGATAGCGCCCGAGGTCCGCGCGAATTTCGATCTCTCGAGCGACCTTCTCCTCGCCCGCCTTGAGCTCGACCGCCGCGGCGTTGAGCGTCCGGGCGACCAGTCCAATCTCATCGTTGGTGCTGACCTCAACCCGCTCATCGAAGGCGCGCGCGCCGAGTCGCTGGGTGAACGCGACGACCGCTTTGAGCGGGCGGGTGATGCGCGACGCGAAGATAAGCGCCATCAAAAACGCCAGGAGCGCCGCCACGCCGGTGCCAATGCCCACGATCCAGCGCATCCGAATCAGCGAGGCATAGGCCTCGTCGATGGGCACCTCGACGCGCGCCAACCAGGGCAGCGAGCCCAGCGGGCGCGCCGACTCGAGGACCGGGCGCTGCGGGTGCTCGCCGGACTGAGCCACGCCCTTGTCGATCATCGTGGCGATCGACGCCAGCACGCCTTCGGCCGGCATCACCTGGCCGATCTCCTCTTCTTCACTGGAGAGAATCACCCGGCGATCGGTGTCCAGCACGTCCACGCGCGAGCGCACCGAGAGCTGGTGGTCGCCGATCCAATCGGTGCGCTTTTGCGCCTGGGCCAGCGAGATACGGGCGCGCAAAAAACCGGTAATCTTGCCGGCCTCCGGGCGCAGCGCGATGGTCATCTCCACGCTGGAGCGCCCGTCGGATTCGAAGCGCAAGCTATCGACGACCAGCGTCTCATTGCCGGCCTTTTTAGCGATCGCGGCGTCGATGGCCTCGGCGGCAAAGCCCTCATCACCCTTGTTGATCTGGGTGATATAATCACCGCCCTGCGAATAAATCGCGACGGTCTCCACCAGCGGGTTGGCCTCCACGAGCGCCACCGCGATCTCGATGCGGTTGCCCTCGGCGATGTCGGGGTTGGTCAAGATCTGCTGAATGCTGAGCAGCGCGGTATGCGCGTCGGCCAGCGATGACTCGATGGTCGCCGCGATATCGTCGGCGATCGACAGGCGCATCTCGCGGTTCTGGGTCTCCAGCGTCGAGGCGTTGACCTCCATCAGGCCAAAGCCGACCGCGATCGCCGGGACGATGGCCAAAAAGCCGCCAAATAACAGGAGTTTAAGACGCAGTGAAAAGCGAATCGTTGGGCGCGTTGCGCTCATTTATCCACCTTATCTTCGCTGTCGCCGCGCTCGATGATGTGGAACTCGACGCGGCGGTTATCGCTGCGTCCCTGCTCGGTCTCGTTGTCGGCGATGGGGTGCGACTCGCCGTAGCCACGCGCCGACAAGCGACGCGCTTCGATGCCGCGCTTGATAAGATATTCTTTCACTGAGACCGCGCGCTGCTGAGACAACTCGAGGTTCTTATCTTCGTCGCCGCGGGAGTCGGTATGCCCCAGAATGCGCAGCATCACGATGTCGGGGTTCGACTTCACCACGGCCGCGACCTGATTGAGCACCGAGTGACTCTGGGCTTTAATCGTCGCGCGCGCGGTGTCGAAATGCACCCGCTCCAGAATCTCAATGCGGTCTCCGACCAGGCGCACCGAACTCTCGTCCTCATCGGGGCAGCCGTCCTCATCATCGACGCCGTTAAAGGTCTCAGGGTCGTCGGGGCAGGCGTCGAGCACGTCCGGAATCCCGTCGCCGTCCGAGTCAATCAGCGCCTCGTCGACCGCACCACCGCCATCGAGCACGATGTCGGTCTTCGCGTCGGCGGAACCCGGGCCATCGGCCGCGCCGTCCTGGGCGAAGGAGTCGACGCAACCCTCGGCGGCGGTCTCATCAGAGCATCGCTGCGTGACAAGCGGCTCGGACACCGGGGCCTCAATAAACTCGGGCTGCGGCGCATAGCTTAAGGACGCCAGCGCCCGGAAATTCGGCTGGCCGTAGCCCCCGGCAATCGCCCCGCCCAAGCCAAAGCTACTGCTCAAACCCGTGTCGCCCCAATGAACCAGGGCGCCGCCAAGATATCCGGCGCTCACCGACCTCTCGGCCTCGGCCAGGGCCTCCCAGCGGCCGAAGGCGCTCGCCCGCAGCTCCAGCACATCCCGAATCACCTGGACCTGAGCGGCGCCCCGGAAATCCAACCGGTCATCGGTCGCAAGCTCGGCGCTTCGGCGCTCGGCCTCAAACGCCCAACCGATATTGCCGGCGATTCGCCACGGGTACGCCCCGCCGCCCTGATAATCCACGATCACCGCGGCCAGCGCGGCCGGGTCCGGCCCAGATTGATAATACGCCTGGTCCGAGGTCGGCAGATAACCGGTCACCTGGGCGGCGAGTCCAAACCCGTCGGCCTGATAGATCTGAGCGCGCACCGACGCACGCGCGTCCGCCAGGTCCACCGTATTGGGCGTCTCAAAGCCCGCGAACTCCTCGCCGTTTTGATAGAGCACGATCGGCAAGACAAAGCCCAACTCGACGCGTTCGAAAAGACCGAGCCCGAGGCCGACGTCCAATTTAAGTTGATCTTTAAGAAGCCGCGCGGCTACCTCACCGCTGTCGCGGTCCTGAAGCTGTACCGGATTGCGCGCATAATGCCCGACGACGCTGAGGTTCGGGCTCAAATGAGGCGCGATATCGCTGGTCGCGGTCGACCAAATCGCGGTCGCCTCGACCGCCTGTGGCTCGAAGGTCTCCGAGGCCGGCGCTGGCGCCTGGGCCAAGGCCGTCGCCGGCGCCCCAACCAAAAGGGTCGCCACGACTGCGCGCGACAAAACCGAAGTCAATCCTTTACTATCTATCACAACAAACACTCTCTTTTGGTGCGCCTAATCTCTTCGCCATCAATCATTAACGAGAAGGACATCGGGCTCCCAACAAATTATAAAGGCATCATACGCAAAACACCGTATATACGCTGCCCCAACTTGATGCAATTTCGGATGAAATATGGCAACCTGTGTTTTGATGAGCCTTCGCGCTCGAACCACTAAATTTAGATCACCCCACTACACGAACGTCTTGTTCACCTCTTAGCTAACCGGTTCAACTACCTCATGAATAAATTAATTTGGATTGTGGATGACGACCTGGTTCAACGACAGATTATCCGCGAAATTCTGACCCAGGAAGGGTTTGAGACCCGCGAATTCGACGGCCCCAATGGCGTCGTCGAAGCCCTCTCGAATCCCCCGGCGCTTATCCTTTTGGATGTGCGCATGCCACATAAAAAAGGCACCCAGCTCTGCGGCGAAATCCGCGGCAACTCTGACGTGCCGATTATCTTCGTCTCCTCGGCCAACGACCCGGTTGATCGCGTGGTGGGCCTTGAGCTTGGCGCCGATGATTATATTAATAAGCCCTTTCACCCCAAGGAGTTAGCTGCGCGCGTACACGCGCTCCTTCGGCGCACGTCGGTCGAGAGCCAAAGCAGCGCGGCCCCCCGCGAAGGTGTGATTAAGGTGGGCACCCTGAGCTTGGACCCGGTCGAGATGACCGTCGACTTCGCGGGCGAAGAGCTCTCGCTGACCAAGACCGAATTCCGCCTGCTCCAGACCTTTATGGAGCAGCCCGGCAAGGTTTTTACGCGCCAAGAACTCATGAAGGGTGCCTATGACGGCACCCGTGTGAGTCGAAAGACAATCGACAGCCATATTCGCCGGCTGCGCTCAAACTTCGCCGATTATGATATCGACCCGCTGCGCACCGTGCGGGGCGTCGGCTACGCCCTGATCATTGAGGCATTGGAAGAAGGCGCCGAGGTGAGCGAATAAAGCGCGCACCATATCCGCGCCCTCTTCCGTGAAATGCAGCGATCACTCGTCGGGCGACACGCACATCCCCTCGTTACACGCGTCCGCGCGCATTTGCTCGCGGCGCAACTGAACGCCCTTGAGCGCCTCCAAGAAAGTCTCCGGCGGCTGAGCGCCCGAGATGCCAACCTCGCCGTCGATCAAGATAAATGGCACGCCCTTGACCCCGATGCGTCGGGCGCGCTCAATATCGGCGCGCACGTCTTCGGCGTAGGTGTCACTGTCGAGCACTTCGGCCAGCTTGGCGGTGTCCAACCCGGCCTCACCCGCGATTTTGAGCAACTCGTCGCGCTCGGCGACCGCGCGCCCTTCCACAAAATACGCCCGCATCAGGCGTTCTTTCACGTCATTCTGGACGCCCTCGGCCAGCGCGAAATGCAGGACGCGATGGGCGTCAAAGGTGTTGCCGGTCTTGGCGCTCGAGAAGTCGAAATCCAATCCTTCGGCAGCCGCAGCCTGGGTAACCTGAGCGAGCATCTGTTTTGCACGCTCCGCGCTCATCCCATATTTCGCGGCCAACATATCTTCCATCGACCCGGGCACTCGGCGCGGGGCGTCGGGCGACAATTCGAAGCTGCGATAGATGACGTCAATATCTTCATCAAACTTCTCTAGCGCGCTCTCGAACCGGCGTTTTCCGATATAACACCACGGGCATACCACGTCGGACCAGATCTCAACTTTCATAAAACCTCCTGAATAAAATATAATGAACTCCCCCCAACCACTCCTTTAGATGCACCGATTCCCAAAACGTTTCTTGTTCGTGACAAATCCCCCAAATATCTTGCCGGGCGAAGCGCAGAGTTGAACCTTAGGGGCGACACGCATAGGTTGAACGGGCGCTGGCGCCAGCACGCCCGGCGAAGAACGATGCATCATGGGAGCGCGGGACGCTTCGATTTTCTTCAGGATCTAGAAACGCATGAACAATTTCATCGCCACCACTCGCCTGTTGATCTTGAGCGCCGCGCGCAGCGTGTTTAGCCACCGAATGAAGAGCCTGATCGTCGGCTTTATCCTGATGTTCGGCACGGCGCTCTTGGTGCTCGGCACATCCCTCTTGGACAGCGTCGAGCACTCGATGCAAAAGACCGTTACCGAGAGCCTCGCCGGCCACCTGCAGGTCTATTCCTCCGAGGCCGAGAACCAACTCGCGCTCTTCGGCGACGTCTTTTTTGGCGGCGATGATATCGGCGAAATCGAGGACTTCGCCAAGGTGCGCGAGGCGATTGAGGGGCTCGACAATGTGAAGGCCGTGGTGCCGATGGGCATGACCCAGGCGCGCTTCGTGATGGGTAACCGCATCGACGCGGTCATCTCGGAGCTGCGCGACGCGGTTGACCAGGCGGGCCAAAGCGATGATTGGAGCGAGGTCGACGCGCTGGCGGACCAGGTGCGCGGGATGGCCGAAGACCTCAAGGCCGAGAATGTGGCCCGCCTCGACATCGCCTCGGACCCGACGGTCTATCAGGCGCATATCGACGCCCTGGACCGCGTGCTCTCCGATGACTTCTGGCAGCGAGAAATGCGCGCCGAACCCCGCGAAGCACTCCTATACCTCGACACCGAAATGGCCCCGCTGGCCAATGACGGCAACCTCGTCTTTATGCGCGTGATGGGCACCGACCCACAAAAATTCGCCACCTATTTCGATCGTTTCCGCATCGTCCGCGGCGAGATGATTCCAGAGGGCCAGCATGGCGTATTGGTCAGCGAGCAGGCCTATGACCGCTGGCTTAAAAACCCGGTCGCGCGCCGCATGGACCGCCTCGAGCACGAGCTCAACTATAACGAGCGCACCCTCGCCACCGACACCGTCTTGCAGAGCGCGGTCAAACGCCTCACCCGCCAGTGGCGCCAGGTGATCTTCGGGTTGCCGCCCGAAGACGTCGCGCGCATCACCCAGCGCATCCAGCGCTTTATGAAGTCGGACACCGACGATAACGAAGCATTGATCACAAGTTTTTTGGAGGTCACCGACGATAACTTCGACGCCCGCTACGCCTTCTTCTACGCCGAAATTGCGCCGCTGATGCGCCTCTATGAGTTTAAGGTCGGCGAGTTGATCACCCTGCAGGCGTTTACCGCGCAGGGCTTTCCGCAGTCGGCCAACGTGAAGGTATGGGGAACCTTTGAGTTTAAGGGGCTCGAAGATTCGGATATGGCAGGCTCGGTCAACATCATCGACCTGCCGACCTTTCGCCGGCTCTACGGCGTGATGACCCCCGAAGCGCGCGCAGAATTAGAGGCCATCCGCGCCGAGGTTGGCGTGGCGGATATCCGCCGCGACGACGCGGAAGGCGCGCTCTTTGGCGGCGATGACTCGGTGATGGATGACTTCGGGTTCGACGACGCCGAGCCCTTCGCCGAGGCCGACGAAGAGGTCCCAGCGCAGACCCCGCCCGGTGAGTTGCCCGCCGAAAACACCCCCGCCGCGGACCCGCCGCAGGTCGACGCGCCGAGCGCAGATGAGCCGATTGAATTGGCCGACAATAACACCTATGACCCGGCCCAACTCTCGGGAGGCCTCGCCCGTAACGCCGCGATTATCCTGAAGAATCCGATGCTCCTCGAAGAGTCGCGCGCAGCGATCCAGGAGCTCAATCGCGAGCAAGGCCTCGGCCTCAACGTGCTCGACTGGCAGGAAGCCGCGGGCATCGTCGGGCAATTTGTCATCGTGATTCGCCTGGTCCTCTATGTCGCCATCGGCATCATCTTTTTGGTCGCCCTGGTCATCATCAATAACTCGATGGTCATGGCCACCGTCGAGCGCACCAGTGAGATCGGCACCATGCGCGCCATCGGCGCCCAGCGCTGGTATGTCATGGCGCTCTTCTTGCTCGAGACGCTCATCCTCGGGCTGATCTCGGGCCTCATCGGCTGCGCGCTCGGGGCCGGGACCATTCTCTTATTCAACACGATTGGCATCCCGGCGACGACCGACTTCCTGCGCTTTCTCTTCGCCGGCGACCGCCTTTACCCGACCCTGAGCGCGGGTAATATGTTCTGGGCCCTCTTCGCCATCTTGCTCGTCAGCCTGCTGTCGACGCTCTACCCGGCGCGCATGGCCACCCGGATTCAGCCCATCGTCGCGATGCGCCAATAGGCCAATGGGGCGCGCCAAACATCGACTCGGAGCCCCAAATCACCCGCGCATTGACGCTTGCCTGCGCCGACACTCGGCACTAGTGTCGGCGCGAATTCGTGCAAAGAAATTGTCAACAATAAGGAATCCAATGATTGAAACTACGATGATGGCCCATCGTTTTTGTCTGCTGATCGTGTTGCTCATCTTTATGCTCTCGGGCTGTTCAACGCCGCCAGAGACCACCATCGAGACCAACGGTCCGCTGACCGAAGCGCCGGCGCCGGCGCCCTTCACCGACAGCGATATTATCCCCATCGGTACAAGCCCGACCCTCGGGCCGGACACCGCGCTGGTGACGGTCGTCGTGTTCACCGACTTGCAATGCCCCTTCTGCAAGCGCGGCGCCGACACGATGACCCAATTGCTCGAGAAATACCCGGCCGATGTGCGGGTGGTGCTCAAGCATATGCCCCTGCCGATGCACGCGCAGGCGCGCGAAGCGGCCTACGCGGTGGTCGCCGCCGCCGAGCAGGGCAAGGCCTGGGAGATGCACGATCTGCTCTTCGAAAACCAACGCGAAATGCGCTCACACGCCGGTGATATGCGTCGGTGGACCACCCAACTGGCCGAGAGCATCGGCCTGGATCGCGTCAAGTTTCAGGCGTCCCTGGACGACGTCAACACCGCCCTGGCCGTCGAAGGCGACGTGTTGACCGCCAAGGACCTCGGCGTACGCGGAACACCTCATTTCTTCGTCAACGGCGAGCGAATTTCGGGGGCGCAGCCGATCGTTAAATTCGAGCAGGTGATCGACGAGCAACTGGCCATCGCCAGGGCACTCATCGAAGAGGGAACGAATCGCCAGGATATCTATCGAGAGGCCGTCGCCCTCAATCATATGCCCCCGGAGCCCAAGCCCACAGCCCGCGCGCCCAAGGCCGCGTCAGTGGCATACGTGCCGGTCGACGCCAACGACCCGGTCCTCGGCAATGCCAAGGACCCGCTGGTCACGATTGTGGCCTTCTCGGACTTCCAATGTCCCTTCTGCAAAAAAGTCACGCCCACCATCGCGCAGCTCGAGGACGCATACGGCGACAAGATTCGCGTGGTCTTTAAGCAACTCCCGCTGGCCTTTCACCGCGAGGCCAAACCTGCAGCCCGCGCCGCATTGGCCGCCCACGCGCAGGGAAAATTCTGGGAGATGCACGACCTGCTCTTCGAGAGACAGGCAGAGTTTCGCGATCATAGCGACGACTTCGAGGCGTTCGCCACTGGGTTGGCCAACGAGTTGAACCTGGATGTCGCGAAGTTCAAAAAAGCCTATCACTCCGAGAGCGTCGAGGCGCAGATTGAGCGCGACATCGCACTCGCCGCTAAGGTCGGCTCTCGCGGCACTCCCTACTTTTGGATCAACGGCGTCAATCTTCGCGGCGCTCAGCCCTTCGCCGCGTTCAAAATAGCGGTGGACGCGCAGATCGAGCAGGCGCAGAAGATCAAGGCCGAGCAAAAGCTCTCGGGCGACGCGCTTTACGAGGCCGCGGTCAAATATAATAAGGAAAACATCGCTGCGCCCGAGCCCGCCAAAGCCCCCGCCGCGGACGTCATCGACCTCAAAGACCTCGCCCTGGGCGATGCGCCCGTGATGGGCCCCGAGGATGCCCCGGTCACCGTCGTGATGTTCTCCGATTTCGAATGCCCCTATTGCAAGCGCGGCCACGCCCACCTCACCCAGGCCATGGCCAAATATGACGGACAGGTGAAGGTCGCATTTAAGCACTACCCGCTCCCCTTCCATCGCAACGCAAAGGCCGCCGCCAAGGCCGCGCTGGCCGCCGGCGAACAGGGTAAATTCTGGGAGATGCACGACTTGATCTTTTCGGACCAGCAAAGCCTTCGCCAAAGCGAAATCTACCGTGAGTACGCCGAGCAGCTCGGCCTGGACCTCGAGAAGTTCGAGGCGGATTTGAGCAGCCCTGCGTACGACACGATCATCGAGAAGGATATGGCTCAGGGCGCCAATATTGGCGTGCGCGGAACGCCTGCCTTCTTCATCAACGGTCGCCGCTTTTTAGGCGCGCAACCCGTCGAGAATTTCGAGGCCGCGATCGAAAAGGCATTGGAAGAGGCGAAATAAGCCTGCACACGCCCAGCAGCGCTTTAGATGCACAGAAGGCCCGCGATCGTCGACGATTCGCGGGCCTTCTTGCGTGCGCAGATACGCCGCTCGCGCTCCCTGCCTTGGCCTTCGCGCGCGCTGCGCCCAACTTGATGAAGGCTGCCGGGCGGAGTAACGTCGGCGAGGCTTCGTCAACAGGAGTGCGATGCGCCTCCTGCAGAATCACCGCAACCCAAACGCTGCGACAAACGGACCACCATGCCTTTACGCACGCTCTTTACCATCGCGCTCCGCAACCTGCTCAAGGCGGGGCGGCGGACGTTTCTTTTGATGGTCGCCATCGCCAGCGTCACCGTGCTCCTGGTGATGATGATGGCGCTGACCGAGGGCATTCGCACAAGCGTCGTCCACTCGGCCACGGTGCTGGTGTCCGGGCATATCAACGTCGCCGGGTTCTATAAGGCGACGCCGTCGGATATGGAGCCCATCGTCCTCGACGCGCCCGAGATCAAGAAGATCGTCGAGGAGAATGTCCCCAACCTGACCAGCGTGGTCGACCGCACCCAGGGCATCGCGCGGGTGATCAGCGCCACCGACACCATCCAGACGCTGCTGATGGGCGTGGATATTAGCGAGGAGACCGCGTTTCGCGAGGTCGTGCGCCTGGCCCCGGAGTCGGCCTATAAAGAAGGCGGCTCCGACGAAATATTGGGCGATATCACACAGCTTGGCGAGCCCAATACCGCGCTGATTTTCGCCAGCCAGGCGCGCAGCCTGGGCGTGGGCGTGGGCGACCCGCTCACCGTGCGCGCGCAGACGCTCGAGGGCGTGGCGAACACCGCCGACGTCACCGTCATCGCCATCGCCGAGGACATCGGCCTGTTGAGCACCTTCGCCCTCTTCTTGCCCAAAGAAACCCTGCGCACCCTCTACCAATTCAACGCCACCACCACCGGCATGGTGATGGGTTATCTGAAGAACCCAAACGACGCCTCCGACGCCCTGGGCGCCGCGCGCATCGCGCTGCAGGAGGCCGGATTTGAGGTCATGGACCATAGTGACCGCCCGTTCTTCGCCAAATTCCAGCAGGTGCGCGGCGAGGACTGGACCGGCCAGAAGCTCGACCTGACGACCTGGCAGGACCAGATCTCTTTTCTTAACCTCATCCTCACCGCCATCAACACCGTGTCGTTCTTTTTGATCGTGGTGCTCGGGGTCATCATCGGCGTCGGCATGATCAACACGATGCTGATGTCGGTGCGCGAGCGCACCGGCGAGATCGGAACCCTGCGCGCGATGGGAATGCCGAGGGGTCATATTTTGGTTCTCTTTATGCTTGAGGCGATGGTCCTGGGCTTCGCGGCGGCGACCCTCGGCGGGCTCGTCGGTGCCGCGGCGGCGACCGCGCTGGACGCCGCGCAGATTCACATCCCCGTCGAGGCGGTCCAGGCGATCTTGCTCAGCGACACCCTGCATATGAGCGTGGCCGCCGACCAGGCCATCTTGGCGGTTATCGCCATCACGCTCTTCAGCGGTTTCGCCGCGTTCTGGCCCTCTTTGAAGGCGGCGCGCATGCAACCCGTGGACGCGATTCGACACGCAGATTAATTCGGCTTCACCCACTGACTAGGATTTCAAAATGAACGCAGCTCGTTATTCTGGCCTCTCGATCGCCTCGCGGCTCGGCGTCTTCTTTTCGATTCTATTGCTGAGCCAGGCGGCCTTCGCCCAGGCGACGCCTGAGAAGCCTAGCGCAGCCGACGCCGCGAAGACCGCGCCCAAGGACGCGGCCAAAACACTCTCCGATAAGGAGATGCTCGAATTGCTCGAGGAGCTCGACCGCCGCCAGCACAGCGCCGGCGACTACGAGGCCCAGGTCTATATCGACCAGCGCGAGAAGGACAAAAGCGCCCTGCTCTACGAGGCGACCATCTACCGGCGCGACGCCGAGAATAAGATGATCATCCTCTTCGAGAAGCCGCGCTCCGAGGCCGGCAAAGGCTACCTTCGCATCGACAAAAACCTCTTTATGTACGACCCCAATGTCGGCAAATGGGAGCGACGCACCGAGCGCGAGCGCATCGGCGGCACCGGCTCACAGCGCAGCGACTTCGACGAGTGGGAGCTCGCCAAAAAGTTCGTCCCGAGCTTTGTGGGCGTTGAGAAGCTCGGTAAATTTGAGGTCCATCACCTCAAGCTTAAGGCCAAAGACCGCAACGATGTCGCCTACCCGATTATCGAATTATGGCTCGACACCAAGAGCAAAAACGTGCTGAAGCAGCAAGAATTCGCGCTGTCTGGACGCCTGATGCGCACCACCTATTACCCCAAGTGGAGCCGCCTCAAGAGCGAAGAGAAGAAGGACTGGGTCTACTTCCCAAAAGAGATCCGCATCTTCGATGAGGTCGAGAAGGGCAACCGCACCACCATCGTCTTCCGCGACGTCGCGCTTAAGCCGCTGCCCGGTAATATCTTCACCAAAGCATGGCTCGAGAGCAAAAGCCGCTGACCCACCGGACACCCTCTAAATAAAGCCGCAGCCCATTGATATTATTGCCAATTTGCGGCCTCAACCCATAGGTATCCCTCGTGACTCGCCCCGCCCTGAGCAGACTATTTTTCGTCAGCATTTGCGCTGCGCTGACGCCCTGGGCGACGCCCGCCCAGGCGCAGGATTCGAGCATCGAGGCGCGCGAAGCCGCGATGTTCGGCGAGCCCGAGGACGAAGCGGATGAGGCCGAGGAAGAAGTGGATGAGGATGTAGAGGACGATAACGCGGAAGATTTCGAAATGGACGCCATCGACGCGCGTGAGGCGGCGATCTTCGGCGCCGATGATTCAGACCCCATCGAAGAGCGCGAGGCGTCCATATTCGGCGGGGATGAAGGCGGCGCAATACCCTCGGCCCAGGTGGCCAGCGAGCCGTCGAGCAGTCAGTTGGGCGACGAACTCTCGGCGCGCCTGGCCGCGCGCGAGGCGCAATCACTCGACATCGGCGGGAGCCTATTTAGCCAGCTCTATTATACGGTGCTCGACAGCGGCGACCCGGCCGAATTCCCACTGACCCAGCCCAACTTATTTGACGTCTACCTGGACGCTCGTCCAAGCAACCGACTGCGCGTCTACGCCGACGCGCGCCTAACCTATATACCGACGACCTCGGCCGAGGCAGGCGTCGGCGGCACGGGCACCGGCGCGCCGAGCACCAACCCATTCGGGGCTGGCGCCGAGGCGCTACGCGCCGAACTCGACCAGTTATGGATAAAATTCGACCTCGCCCGCACTATTTACGTCACCGCCGGCCGCCAGCACCTTCGCTGGGGGGTCGGGCGCTTCTGGTATCCCAACGACTTCCTCTTCGAGCAGCGGCGCGACCCGCTGGCCCTGGTCGACGCGCGCACCGGCGTAGATCTTCTAAAGCTCCATCTTCCGATTGAGTCCAAGGGATGGAATTTCTACGCGATCGCGAACCTCGGAGGGGCTGACTCGCCGAAGACGGTCGGCGCCGCAGGGCGCGCGGAACTCCTGCTCGGCACCACCGAAGTGGGGCTGTCTGCCGCCGCCCAAAAAGACAAGCCCACGCAACTCGGCGCGGACATCTCGAGCGCCCTGGGGTGGTTCGACCTGCGCGCCGCCGCGACCCTATTGCATAATGTCGAGACACCGTTCTTTCGCGGAGACTCAAACTTCACCCAATTCGAGCGGATTGACCTCGATAATATCGCCGAGTTGCAAATACCGGAGCGCTACTCGCGCGCCGACGATTGGATCCCGCGCGCCCTGGTCGGCGCCGAAGTCGGTATTCCTATCCTCGAGGAGGACACGATCTATGTGGGGGCCGAGTATTTTTTCAATGGCGCCGGTTATTCCGACGCCGATCTCTACCCCTGGATGATCCTCAACGGAGCGTTTCGCCCGCTTTATTCGGGCCGCCATTATGCGGCGTTCTACGCTCTGGCACCGAGCCCCGGGGATTGGAACGACACAACATTTACCTTCTCGACGCTGGGAAACCTGAGTGATCTCTCGTTCCTGAGCCGCCTGGACTATAGCGTCAGAGTGCTCTCCTACATGCGCGTTTTCGCTTACACATCAATCACTTACGGCAAACCCGGCGAGTTTAGACTTGGCTTGCGCGTGCCCTCGATATCGTCCGATGTGTTGGACGCGGCGGCGGCGAGCGGCCAATTCGGAGTGCCCCCGGGCGTGGCGCTCGACGACGGGTTTCCAGGCCTATTGGTGCCCGCAACACGCGCGATGATTGGCGGCGGGCTGAGCCTAAATTTCTAATCCATCCCCCTCAACCGACCCGCGCAGGGTTGCATCTGCGCCGAGTCCGTGCGAATGCTGCGCTTGCAGGATCAGTGGAATAGCGCTTTGATTGACAATAAGATCGAGGATTTCTACTATCCGCTGAACTTTTGATATTACGCAAAAGTGTCGAAGCCATTTAGTTTGGAGTGGAGTTGACTCCGCATGTTTATCGGAGATGATACATTCGTTTAAAATAAAGTCTGCCGATATAGTTATCCTAATTTATTGAATAGGGAGTTTATGATGAAGTCTTCGCTTAAAATGTTCTGTGTCCTCTTGATGTCCGCTGGTCTCATGATTCCGGCTTGTAAAAAGCAGGAAGAGGCCGTCGACGAAGAAGCTGCTGTCGAAGTCGCCGCCGAAGAAGAAGCTGCTGAAGAAGAAGCCGAAGAAGAGGCTGAAGAGGAAGCAGAAGAAGCTGCTGAAGAAGCTGACGTCGAAGAAGCCGCTGAAGGCGACGCCGGTGAAGCCGCTGAAGAAGGCGACGCAACCGCTGAAGCCGAAGGCGAAGAGAAAGCCGCTGAAGCGAAAAAGCCGGCTCCGAAGCCCGCTACGCCGGCACACGTCGGTCGCCTCAAAGGCAGCGTTGGCGCCATCGGCCTGCAGGACGGCGCTGTTGAGCTCGTCGTCACCAGCAAATACGACGTCACGGGAACGCTCACCGGTAAGAGCGAAGGCAACAACATCCGCGTTCCCTTCCGTGGCAAGCTGTCGAAAGACAACAAAATCACCGCTGAAGGCAAAGCTGGCAAATCGTCCGTCAAAGTCACGGGTGAAGTGCGCAAAGGCGCTGCAAGCGTTCAGTTCAACGGTTCGCTCCTCGGCAAACCGTTCAAAAGCCAGACGACCGTCAAATAATCACGGTCCGAAGTCGCAACGTGCGCGGGCTTTAAGCTAGCCCCTCGCACGCGTCCAACGGTTTTAGCGGGCGCGCCCTTTGATAGGGCGCGCCCGCTTTTTTTATGCCTTCTGCCCCCCGCCCTCCCATCGCGTTGATCCGGCGTTTAGATTTCCCCTCGCCGGCTATTATACGCGTGCGCGCGTTCGAAAATTATTCAACGAAATGGGTGGACCAAATGCTTGAGAATCCCTCCGAAGACGGCGCGCCCGCGCGCCGGCTGGGCATGTTCGGATGCCTGGCGCTCTATCTGCCGGTCGCGATGTTTTGCATCTATTGCGCGGATCGCGGCCAAATATCGTCCCCGCTCAACGCCACATCCCTGAACGCGGCGCCTCCGACGGCGCTGTCGGCCCCTGCATTCCTAACCCAGCGGGAGACCCGCGCGCTGTGGCTATGGGACGAAACGCCCAGCAGCCAGGCGATCATTGAGAACCGGGAGGGCGCGCAGGATGCGTTGCTCGACTTCCTCGCGGCGCCCCACGGAGCGCCGAAGCGCAATATAAACCGACTCTTCTTCGCGGCGCAGGGCCACGCGCCCGGTGACCCGCTCAAAGCAGCGCAACCCGTTCAATACAATCCGCTGGTCGGCGAGGACGCGCGCCCGCACCTGCAGCGCCTTCTTGGCCGACTGAGCGCGCAGGGCGTCGCCACGGAGTTGCTGGCGGGCCAGGCGATCTGGCTGGCGAGCGATGAGCTCGCGCAGATCCCCGTTCAACGCTGTCGCGAGACGGTCGCCTTCAATTTGGCCAGCGAAGACCCGAAGGCGCGCTTCGCCGGGGTACACCTCGATATTGAGCCTCACACAATTACCCGCGGCCCCTGGGCCGGACAATGGTGGCAACATCGCCTGCCCCGCGGCTATAACGCCGAATGGACGCAGCGCTGGAAAGAAATCCTGACCTCCTGCCGCCAAATCCTGGACGATTACCAGGCTCAGACAGGCCAGCGCCTTACGCTCTCGAGCGATATCGGCAGCGACTTCGCGCGGTATAATCAGCCGATGCGCAAGTTCCTGAACCGCGCAGATGGTCCTCTCGACTATCTTGTTGTGCTCAATTATTTCGACACACGCAAAAATCAGCGCGGCCAACCCATGTTCGTCGATGGGGCGCACGATGGCGAGCAAATCGTGGGTGGGGTGAGGCAAAATCTGGCGCTCTGGAGCCAGGTGCCGGTGCTCATCGGGGTTGAAACCGGCCCGGAGTCTATCGCGCCGGACCCGACTTCATTTTATCAGGAGGGTTATCAAATCATGCACCAGACGCTCGACACCCTCCTGGTCGAGCAGGCCTCTGCGCGGCTCATCGGCGTGGCGATTCACCACTACGCGCCCGATGCCTACCGAGATATGAAGCCCTGAGGGGCCCCATATCTCGGCGAACGGTTAAGACTAGTCTCTCAAAATCTGCGGCGAGCCGGCGACGATAACCGCAATCGCGTCGATATCGAGCTTCTCCAGACGAACGCTCTCGAGCAGACGCTCGTAGAGCTCGATTTGCAACGCCGCCTCGCAATTGTCGGGGTCGTCGCTGCGCGCGACCTGCGTGCGCAAGAAGGCCATCTCTTCGGCGATGTCATCGCCAAGCTCGGCCACGGCCCCGTCGACCAGGCCCTCGCGTTCCGCCGCGAGGTTGGTCGAGGCGAGCAACACGGCGCTATTGAGAGTCTCGCGAAAGCGCGCGACATCTTCGATGGCCTGGATAAAGAGTTCGTATTCGATCTTCTGGTCGGCCTCGGGGCCCTGATAATTGCCCTCAATGCGCTGAAGCAGCGCGCGGTCTTGGACCAATTTCGGCTGGCGACGCCCCTTGAGATCGATCTCGACCGACACCGAGAGCGCCTCGGGCCAGAGGTGTCGATACGCCCGGTTAATAAGCCCCTGCGGCATATCGAGCCCTTCCCATGCGCTTCGGTCCAGGCGCGCCGCGAAGACGATATTCAGGAACGTCTTGCCGCGGTTCTCGGGCCCCAGACGACGCGCGAAGACGGTGCTTCGCCCGTCCTGATGCTCTTGGGCGTCGTATAACTCCATGCCGCTGACGAACCCCGGAGCGGGCAGCGCGTTGCCGACCATCGCGTCTTCGACCAGCGCGTCCACGAATTGATGGCCCGGGCCAAAGAACTCCAGCCCCTCGCTGCGAAGCGCCCGCTTTCGGCTAAATGTGCCGGTGTGCATCCCGACCTGCTCCTCGGGCAAGAGGATATCGACGTCTTCGGGGCCGACCGGATACCCTGCCAGCGCACGTCGAACGTTGGCCCAATGCCATTTAAAATCGAACGCGCCCGGCCCGCCGGAATGGTCCTGAATCCCGAGCATACGGGCCCAGTGGCGCACCGGCAGCGAATCGGCGATTCCGTCAACAAATTCAAGCAGTTCGCAAAACTCAGCATCCTCTTCGAGGAGTCGGTCGCTGGGGTCAAAGATCGCCTGGTAGGCGGCGGTCGCCGGGGCCACCTCATCGGACGAAAGCGTTTGAAGCAGGCTCTCGCGGAGAAGCTCGATCACCTCTTCGAGTTCTTCGGGTCCGCCGGATGCGGCGCGGCCGAGTCGCAGGTCAACATCAGCGATCGTATATTCATGCGCCAACGAGGCCGTACTATAGAGCTCCAGGTCCTCTGCATAAAGTTGGTGTAAGAGTTGTTCGTGACGCGAAGGGCCGACGAGGACAACCGATTGAATCGGCGATTCCTGCGCACGTCCGACCGTATCGACCTGTGAAATACGGCGCTCGACCCGGGTCGCAGACCAGGGCTGGGTGAGATGAATGATGACATCTGCAACCGAGATGTCACGGCCCTGCGCGCCAGTCTCCTCGCAAACGAGGACGCGACAATCGCGGTCGTAGCCGAAGCACTCCACGGCCTCATTCTGGACGTCATTGGCCATGCCGCTGTGAATCATCTCAACGCGGGCTTCGCCGAATTGATTTCGGAAGAACTCGCAGGCATCGCGGACCATCTCGGCCGAGGCACAATAGACGACCATCTTGGGAGATACGCGCTGTTTCTGCTCCTCCGCCTCGTCATCATCTGACGGGGAGTCGGCCGAACTTCCTTCGGCCAGGCGTGCCTCCATCCAACCTGCGGCGGCTTGAAAGCGCGCGCACCCGCTGGCCGAATCCGCGTGCCATTGCCCCACCAGGCTCATCGCGTCGACGATCCAGACAATCTCTTCGGGCAGCGCGCCGGCTCCCGCGATGACCTTTTCGCGGAAAAGTCGCTCCTCACGCGGGCCCAAATCCATATCGAGGATATCGAAGATGGCCAGGTCCTGATGGGCCTTGCCGGCGGTGGTGTCGAGGGCGTCGAGGCGCGCCTCGAGCATGCTAAAGAAGCGATCCGGCGAGCCCGCGGCGGCCTGATAATAATACCCGCGAAGGGCCATTTGAAGCGGGTCCAAGGGGCTCGCCGGCGGCAGCGATTGCAGATGCTCGACCAGCGCCTGCTCGCTCGAATCAGGGGTATAGTTGAGGGTCTCGACGCTGCGTTCGCTCCAGAAGACGTCCTGGCTCTCGAGGTGCTCGCGCCGCGTGCGCACCACGCGGGGCTCGAGGCGATAATTGCGCTGCAGATAGCCAACCAACTGCCCGAGCGCGTCGAGGTCGGCGTCGCGAACCTCGTCGGCTTTCTCAACCACGAACTCATCGTCGCCGAGCAGCGCGACGAGCGCATCGGCGACCTCCGAAGCCTGGGCCTCGTCCAGCGCGTCCTCGTCCTCCGAGGCGCGCAGAAGATCGCGGGCCCGCAGGGTGGCGCTCCAAACCTCACTCAACGCGTCGATGCGCGCCTGCGGATCTTCGACATCCCCATCGACCGACTCCCCGTGAAGAATCGACAGAATCGGCTCCCAGGCGCGCGCATCAGCCTGCTCGGGCAAGGCGCCGAGCAACAGGAGGTTCGTCATATTCGCGCTATATTCTCTGAGGCATTGGGTAATCGGGTCCTGCGCGCGTAAACGATGGATATCGTCGATGATCACAAGATCCCAGATATCGCCGAGGACCAGCTCGCCCAGCAGCTCCGGATATTGCTGGAAGCAAGTCATCGACATGATAAGGCGCTGATTCTGGCTAATCGCGCCCCAGCGGTCCTGTGGGTTCAGGTCAAGATGCGAGGCGTCGATGCGCACAAAATCGCGGTTGCCGAATCGTAGCTCCAGCTCACTTTGCCAGCGATGCGTGCGGCGTCCCGGGGCGATCACCAACACGCGCAGCGCGCCGTCGGCCGCGCACATGCGCTGATAGACCATGGCCGCCTCAAAGAGGCGCGCCTGGACATCTTCGTCGGCCAGAAAATAGCGGCAGGTGCCGTCCCACAGGACTCGGCGTACCGCGTGTGCGTGGTGCAAGGCCGGCTGAATACGCGCGCCGATGGTGCTGGGAAGCCCCTCGGAATCCTCGTACCAACCCGACACCATGCGGTGCATATCCCAGCGCGAAAAGAATCGAAACGGCCCGCGCCAATGCAGCGCGCCGAGGGCGTCGACCGGCGAAGAGGTCGCCGGGGCCAGCGGGGCCACCTGCGACTCAAGCAACTCCTCTTCCAGCCCGTGCTGGCGCACCACATAGCTGCACAGGTCTCGCGGCGTCTCCGGCCACTTCACCCGGGTAATCTCGGCCTCGCTGGCGCGCGCGCCCTTCTGCACCCGAACCCGCGTGCCGGGAATCAGCGGCTGGCGCACGATGTCAGTATGCGCCAGGCGCACGTCTTGGACGTCTTCCGAGTTCTCGAAAATAACGCGGGCGAAGCCTCCCTCCAATTCGCTGAGGATGCGCCCCGAGCCAAGCTCGGGTGCTTTTCGATTTCGAATCAACGCGCCAACAGGAATCACAGTCATATATATTACGAGGCTAAAAGGTAAAATTATCCATCACGGCCACTGGCTGGCCATGACGTCATCGCGGCAGTTAGGCGACGCCCCTCGTGTCGCACAACTGCCATCGCTTCACAAACCAACCATGCTATTTTTCGGATTGCCGGCAGGCCGTCGTGCCCGACGCCTATCACCAGCTCCCCGCTAATATGATAGCGACGAAGACGATGACAACCCCAAAGATGAAATATATTCCAAATATCGGCGCCTGACGCGCCGGGCTCGCAACTTCTTTGCCATTGGCCACCGCTGTGAATTGACCATCGCGATCTATTGCTTATTCTTTGTGAGCCAATATCGGCTTAAGTTTTTCTGATGCTTCCAACGACCCGTCAGCAAACGCGCCTGGAAGGCTCCAAATTTTCTATCAAAGGAACGCAAATGCACATTGAAATCTGGCATTACCCACGCTGCAGCAAATCGCGAAAAACCCTCGAATTACTCCAGGAACGCGGACTTGCGTTGACCGTGCGAAAATACCGGGAAGACCCGCCGACGCCGGCCCAACTAACGCGTGTGCTCGCCCAACTCGGCATGGAGCCGCGCGAGTTGATGCGCCGCGGCGAGGACGCCTATACATTGCTTAATCTCGACGACGACACGCTCAACCGCGAAGACCTCATCGAGGCGATGTGTGAGCACCCATCACTCATCGAGCGCCCGGTCGTTCTCGCCGGCGAGAAAGCCGCCCTGGGACGCCCGCCCGAGGCGGTGCTCGCCCTATTCGAAACGGCGTAAGCCACCTCGGCGCTCGTGTCATTCGTCGAATCCTGCGCGCAATTAAGACTTCGCCGGGCCCGCCGCCTGGCGCATTCGCGCCGCGCGATGCGATGAAGCAGCCGAACGCGCCAATGCGCCTGGCGCGGGTCGAACCACTCCAGCAGCGCCTCCGCCCGGGCGCTGCCCAGCAAGGCCAGCAGGGTCAACGCGCGCTCCTGACTTGAGGTGCGCGCGTTGTCATCCTTTAGGACCTCCCCAAGCGCCGCGGCGTCGGCCGCGTGTACCTGATCGCGCAACCCATCGTGCAGCCAGTCGAATCGCTCCATGGCGGCCCGCACCCGCGACCTATCCTCAAAGGACGCCTCTTCATGGGGCGCGCTGAGGTCCCGAAACTGAGGTTGCTCGCTCTGCCGATTAATCGGTTGCATCGCCATCTCCCTGCGCAGGTTATGTTCCGGGACGCACCCTTGGTCCCCTCCCGATAGTTTTCGGCAACTTATCGTTATTTGTTGCCAAATTTCTCGATGACCGCGCCCGGAGGACCTGCCAGGGCGCTATTTCTTTCACTCCCCCTATTCGCCCTCTTCGAAAAAGTATGGGCGCGCCTAGATTGAAGGGAAGCTGAATCGTGTTCATGCAAGTCGATAGCTTGCTCCTAAACCAAGCCTAGATATGTCGGAACCGTCCACCGCCGTTATCCACTTCTACCGTGCCTCCAGCGCGCACGCCGACGTCTGGCGTCAACGCCTCGACATCACCACCAACTGGGCGATCGTCACCAACGCCGCCGTCCTCTCGTTCTCGCTGAGCAACCCGCAAACCCCTCATTTTGTGCTGCTGACGGTGCTCTTTATTGACGTGTTCTTTCTCATTATGGAGTCGCGGCGCTACCAGGTCTATAATATGTGGCATCACCGGGTGCGCGTTCTCCAGCAATATGTATTTGCCGAAGCGCTCTCGGGGCATCAATGCGAGAATAATGAGGCCATCGACGCGAACCTGACCG
Source organism: Bradymonas sediminis (assembly GCF_003258315.1). Lineage (GTDB taxonomy): Bacteria > Myxococcota_A > Bradymonadia > Bradymonadales > Bradymonadaceae > Bradymonas > Bradymonas sediminis. The sequence goes on along the minus strand of NZ_CP030032.1, from coordinate 1,208,284 downwards.
AACTCGCAGACCACCTCGGCGATAGCACGCCGCGCATCAGCCTGCTCAATGCGGTTGGGTTTCGCATTCGGCGAAATTATTTCTATATCTTGCTCTTCACGGTCGGCTCCTGGCTGGTCAAACTTCATATCCACCCCGAAGCGCCCGGCTCATTCCTCGAAGCCATCGCGCGCGCGCAGGCTGGCCCGTTCAGCGGGCCCATCATCTTCTCCGGCGTGATGATGCTTCTATTTTCCGCGCTGGCGCTGGCGATCTCAGCCCCCTCTGACAGCCTGGTCGACTGGACGCTCCGCCCCTCACCACTTCAACGCGCCCTCCCTCACAACTGGTTCAAGAAGCGACAAGAAGGCGGAAGCGCCGAATAACAGGTTTTCCAACTCCCGATGTCCTTCTGTCGGCCCCAAACGATCAGCCAGAGCACCGACTCGGCGGAAAATTCTATCGCCGCTGATTCGACGCCATGCGCGTTTCCCCGCTAAAAACCTACGCGAAACGCCATAACCCGACGCAAAACAAGAGAATTCCGCAAAAAACACCTCTTTTCAAAACCTCCCGAACTGTGTACTAGCTCGCCTTCCGGCCCAATCGTTGGATTTGTGATCGTTCATACTATAGTGTGCGAAAATTATATCATGAAACCTAATCCCAGTGATTCTCAAAAGGCGTCTTCGACGATGCAAAACCGAACCAAATATCTGCCGCTTTTGGCGATCCTAAGTATTCTAATCCTGCTCATCTCCGCCTGCGGCGAGGCGACGCAGTCGGAGCCCAACCTGCTCGAACAGGGCGGCGAGGTCGATGAGAACGGCAAACCCACGCTTGGAAATACCGGTTGGGTCGAACCCGCCGGCAAGTTGGATTCGACCAGCGGTCGCCGCGGACTTCCGGTCTCGGTCGATGAATCATCGACCGCGGTCTGGGAGGTCACCAACGCCTGGACCGACACCGACACCCCCGCGGCGCGCAAGGCAGGCATCGCCTGGCCCGAAAACAGCGGCCTGGATTGGGAAGAAAAATACCGCGCGTGGATCAGCTCTTTTGAGCGCATCGACAGCATTGGTTACGGCGAAACGTTTACCCTCACGACGCCCTGGGGAAAGACGCTGCCGGCGCCCGCGCTCGAATGCGCAGAGGTCCTTATCTTTTTGCGCGTCACCTTCGCCAGTTGGTACGGCCTGCCCTATTTTATGGAAGCCACCGATGGTGGAAAACGCCTTTATTTCGGGCACTTCGGCCTGCGCACCGCGGACGGACGCTGGGGCAACATGCCGAAATTCAAGACCCGCTACGCCGACTATAGCAGCCAGGCGCAGGCCTATCGCGACGGTGAGATCGAATGGCCGAGCGACCCCAAACTCGCAGGCCTGAGCATCCCCGGCTCCTTCGACGACGCCCAGCCCATGCTCGAATCGGCCGACGGCGAGACCAAACACGCCGGCGCTTATTTCGACGAGATCTATCTCAATAAGCGCGTCGGCTATTTTATGCGCCTTCAGTTGACCTATTTCGGCTCCATCAACCTGGCCGACTCCGTCAACACCTTTAACCTGGCGCCCGAGGCCGTGCAGGCCGGCGATATGCTGCTTGAGCGCTGGCAGCGCAGGGGCATCGGCCATGCCCTGGCGGTGATGCGCACCCGCGACCTGGGCACCCAGGAGGTCGCCGGCCAGGAGATGAAGCAATTGGAAGCGGAGCTCGCCAGCGGCTCGATGCCGCGCCGTCAGCCCAAATGGGACGACGCCCCGGCGAGCAAACGCTATTTCACGATGGATGAGACCGGCGGCCCGGGCTACGAAACCTTCGGTGGCGGGCTGAAGCGCTGGCGCCAGGCGACCAATATCGACGGTCGCTGGACCAACGTAGTCCCGCCAAATGACCGCGCATCCTTCATCAACTCGAATAACCATAGCGAGCTGTCTGAGCGCCCCGCGCGCTTCGAGGAGCTCCTCAGCGAGTTGGACACCGAAGCAAAGATGGACGTGGTCCTCGAGGTCATCAACTCCAAGCGCGCACACCTTCAGAGCTACCCGTCGAGCTGCGCGGCGCGCACCGGGCGCGAGGACGCCTTCCGCGATCTCTATGACCTGGGCGCCGAGATGAATATCACGCCCGAAGAGATCGACCGTCGCTACCGAAGACTGGAAGACTATGTCTTCGCAGAGCTCGTCTACTCGGCCTCCAAGACCTGTTGCTGGAACGCGTCGACCGCGGCGATGTACGACCTGATCATGGAGTATAACCTCAATCATATGGAAGACCCCGAGAGCGGCACCTGCCAGGACGTGACCGTCTTTATGGCGCGCGATGAGGGCGGCGACGGCTACGAGCGATTCCGCGCCTACGCCGAGTCGGTCGGCCAGGGCGACGCCTGGGTTGAGTGGAGCGCCGGTGAATCCTGCCCGCAGGCCGACGTGCTCGAAGACCGCGAGAACCAACACCTGTGGGAGCCCTTCTGCTCGGTCTACGACGATATCCACGACCGCCTCTGATTCTCCCAAAACCCGGGCGAGCTCGACCGAGACCGCCCGGGTTTTAGCGCAAGATTTAATTCACAAAACAGCCTTTGGGGGATACGCTGCGCGCCAGGACCTGGTTCTAGGAGCAGCAAACGATCGAAATTTCATGTCCCACTTGTAGGCAGCGCTTTCGGCTTCGGCCGGTTGAGGGCATCGCTCTGCCCGATTCGCTCCCCTGCCCCAATTGCCGCGCGTGGATCGTGGTGCGACCGGGTCGACGCCAGGCTGCCCCGCTCCCATACGACGTCGCCCCAACCCGCTCAGAGATTCGACCGAACTTCACCCCCCTCACCCATCCCGAAGCCGGCGAGGCCAGCGCGCCACCCGAGCAACCAAAGTCCTCGCCGTTTCCGCCCGCATACACCCCCGAAGGCGGGGGCTTTGGCTGGCAACGCACCGAGATTTCGACGCTCTTCGAGCTGCCGACGCCCACGCACCGCGCGGGCGTCGCGCGCTCCCTGGAGAGTCGCACCAAGAGCGTCACGTCGAGCCTGCTGACCGACTTCTCGGCCCCGGTGCTGTCGACCCCATCGGTCGCCGTTGCGCCGAGCGCCGAGCGCCCCAGGCGCGTCTTCAAAAACATCACAGATGTTGGCGAGAGTTCGCTCTTCGATAGCCCGCTGCCTCCGGGACCACCCGCCGGACCGACCGCTCAGTCCAGCGGCCGCGACGAAGCGCCCGCGTCCTCGCCCGATTCCTCCGCCGACTCATTGCGCGCGCGCCTTCGCCATAAATTGGCCGAAGAGCGCTCGCAAAGCGAGACTACGATCGAGACGCAGGAGGAAGCGCCGGCCCCGCTGGATGAGTACCTCCCCATCCTCACCGAAGACTTGGCCGCCGCGCTTACCCAGGACGCGCAAGAGCAATCGCACTCGGACGCGACCATTGCGCCAAGGGCGGACACCGAAGTTGAACCTAGCGCGGCTCCCGCACCCAACTCGGCACCCGCATCGGAATCCAAGCCCGAGACCCCTGCGCCACTGAAAGCGGCAACACAACAGGAGTTCGCCGAGAGCGACCACGAAGGCCCATGGGAGCTGCGGGTCGAAGCGCTGCGCTATGACCCGGTCGACAAGCCCGGCCTCGCGATGATGCTCAAGAGCGGTGTCTGGGCGGATGCCCTCGAATTACTCACCGCGTCGGGGCATTGGATTCCTCTGAGCCGCCACCCAATCTACCCCGAGGTGCGCCAAATCCTCTTGCAGCAAACCCAGGAGGTGGTCGCCCAGGTCATCACAGGCGAATGGGCGCGCGAGCCCGAGACGCCGCCCCGCGAAGCACTGGAAGCAGCGCGCACAGTCGAAGCACCGCGCACACCCGAGCAGCCCGCGCCCAAAGCCGCAGCGCCCCAGGAGGTTGCGCCCACCGCGCGACAAGCCCGCGCATGGATGCCCAGCCCGATCTGGCTCTTCATCGCCATCCTCACCGGCATCGCCTTCGGGTTGCTCGCCCTGGCGATCTTCCAGCCGGGCCTGCTGCGCGCCAATAACAACACCCCACCGGCCCCGGCGTCGAAGCCCGCGCCCGAGACGCGCCCCACCCTCGCGACTCCAGCGCCCACCGAGTCCGACGATATGAGCGCCGAGATCGCGATGGCGCGCGCCCGCGCCGAGGTCTCGCGCGCACACGGCGCGATTCAGTTTTCGCAAGGTCTCATCGCCGCCGAGCGCCCGAAGATGGCCCGCGAGGTCGTGCTCAAGGCGATGCTCGCCAACGGCGTGCGCCCCGAGCTTAAAGAGGCGTTCAACCAGGCGATTGCCGCGGACCCGGCGCTGCATGCCGCGCCCCTCACCCTCGCGGTCAACGAGCCGGTCCAAAAGATTTCGCCCCTCGGCGGCGGGCGATCGATCTCCTTTAAGGTCACCCACCCCGGCAATCGAAAGTCATCCTTTAAGCCCGCGCAGGATGAGTGGGGCCAGGGATGGCGCGGGGAGCTCGCGGCCTACCATTTTTGCGAAGTCGTCCCCTGTCATTTCGAAGCGCCCCGAAACCGCGCCGCGCGCATCAGCCGCGCCCATTTCGAGGCCTATTATACCGCCGGCAAGGGCGATTGGCGGGCGAGCTATACCGACCGATTCGACGCGATTCACTGGGTCCGCGAGGCCGGCCCCGACGGCGTCGTGCGCGATTATATGTACGGCACCCTGGAGGATTGGGTGCCGCATTTCGTCGAGTGGCCCATCGAATATACCGAGGTCTACGAAGACCTGCTCGATATTCGCTTTCACCCCGATGACCTCAAAATCCCCTATGCCGAGTTGCTCGCTCCCTTCGAAACCCTGGGTGAAGGCCGCTTCCACGCGACCTTGCTCGCCGACCAAGGCGAGGCGAGCACCCGCGATATCGCGCGCCAGATCTCATCGCTGCTTGTCTTTGATTTCCTCACCCAGAATTGGGACCGCTTCAGCAGCACCGAAAAATATTACGGCGTAAATAACCAATTCGGCAGTGGCATCTTTATCTCCATCGATAACGGCGCCGCGTTCACCGACGAAGACATGAGCATCACGGTGACCCCGCGTTTTGAGTTGACGTCGCGCTTTAGCCACAGCATGGTCACGGCGATTCGCGCGCTGGACCCAGCGGTCGTCAACGAGGTTCTCTTCCCCAACGCGAACCTTAACGCCCGCCGGCGCCTGCAACTATTCTGGCGCCAACGCGACGCCATGCTCAAACGCGTCGACGCCCTGGTCGAAAAATACGGCCCGGAGCGCGTCTACGAGTTCGACTAATCTACCCGAGCGACCCGTCGCCCCCGCGCCGGTCGCCCTTTTCGATACGAGGATTTTGCGATGAGTTATTATCCGCACCCCACCGAATTCAATTATATTCAGGATAAAGATATCCTGCGCATCAAATTCAGCGATGATAAGACCTTCGACTATGATTTGATGATGCTGCGCGGCTATTGCCCCTGCGCACATTGCCAGGGGCACGGCAGTCGGCCGATGAAGTGGAACCCGCCCGGATTCCACCGACAGATCGTCGTCAGCGACATCACCCAGGTCGGCAATTACGCCGCCTGCATCGCCTGGGGCGATGGGCACAATACCGGCGTGTACTCCTTCGAATATCTGCGCGAGCTCATCGATCATCCCGAGGAGATCCTCGAGAATTACGAGCCCCATCCGAAAAAACCCTGGGAAAAATAATCGCCAAACCGGCGCTTGCGGCCTCCCTATTCGAGGGAGGATCGCCCCGAATCATGCCTCAAAACACCCGAAAAACGCCCTGGAAGCCCTGCAATGGGCGTTTTCTCCCCAGCTCCGGCCCCACAAAATTTATTCTCGCCCCAAAGCCCTTTGGCCTTTGCTTTATCATCCCACCCCTGTTAGAGCTTGGCGTGTCGAAGGGTTTTGAACGGATGATTGAAATCCCCTAACCCTTCTGCATATCTCGAAGAAAGCCCGATTATAGCACCTGCTTTCCGGTTTTTTCACGCAGCGCCCAGAGTTCTTGGAATGCAACACTTCCCTGGTTTTGGCTTGGCATGAATGAGATTGGTCGGTTCGGACTTGAACTGGCGTATCCAAGAGAAGTGAATGTCCGATGGTTCGGACATTTGAAATTTGCACTCCGAGGTCAAGGCCTTCGCGCCTAACTCCGGGGATTAATGTACAGCAGCATCAGTGGAAGAGGAACAGCATGTCGAAAATTCAAGGTAAAGTGAAGTGGTTCAACGAAGACAAAGGCTACGGCTTCATCGAGCGTAATGATGGAGGCGAGGACGTGTTCTTGCACTTCAACGCCCTTGCTCAGGACGGATTCAAAACCATCGCCGAAGACGCCGCCGTCGAATTTGACGTCGAGCAGGGACCGAAAGGCCCCAAGGCTGCAAACGTGGTTCAGGTCTGATCCATATATTGCATCGCGCACCGAAGACCTAGGCGGCTGGTCCGCTGAAAGTCTACGGTGACAGAAAAAGCCCCGACCGCCCTTAGGCGCTCGGGGCTTTTTCGTGCCCGTCATCAATGCCCCGATGCCCAAAGCGCGCAGCGCATGGCTGCACTCGCCGCCCCCCAGACGACGCGGGGCGTTTAGATAATCGCGGGCAACACGACCCAGACAATCAAGGCGCCCAGCAGGTAGATTAAGCGCACCCCGGTCAGCCATTTATGGATGCGCTGTAATTGCTCGGCCGAGGTCGGGTCGGCGCCCGCCCCCTCACTGCGCTGCATGCGGCGCGTGCTGCGCGGCAGGATCAACACCGCCCCGATCAGCAGCCCGCCGATGATGAGCGACGGCGGCTCCGTGGTGCGGGTCAACGTCTCCATCACGCTGCTGATGAGAAACGCGCAGTAGAGACTGACGCTGACGATTAGCCGGCCATAAAAGAGTCGTTTTTGCTTCAAATCATTCTGCATCATCGCGCTCGTTAAAGGGAAATACACACGCCCGAGCGAGCAACTTAGGCGCGCTTTCCGGGCAATACAAGGGGCTGCCATCTCAATCGTTAATATGCTAAGGAAGGTGCGTTGTTGGCGGATTTCTCTTCCCGAGGATCGATTATGTCTGAGCAAGCAAAAATTCACGATGCGATTCTATTAGTCGCGGGCGTCGGCGCCCGCCTCAGGCCGCTGACCGACACGCAGCCCAAATGCCTGATCGAGATCAACGGAGTACCGCTGCTGATTCGTCTGCTGCGCCAACTCCATGAGCAGGGCATCCAGCATGTCGCGCTGGCCACCGGCTATCTTGAGGCCAAGATTCGCTCCTGCGTGGCCGGCCACTCCAACCTGCCGGAAGTCAGCTTCTGCCCGAACCCGAATTACTCCGAGACCAATAACGCCGCCTCGCTTTTAGGCGCGCTGCCGGCGGTCGCCGGGCGCCCGTTTATCCTCTGCGATGGCGATATCCTGGTGCGCAAATCCGGCTGGCTCAAGGATCTGCTCGCCGACTCGCGCGGCAATATTCTCGCGATGATTTCCCCCGAAGAAATGGGCGCCGAAGAGATGAAGATCGAGCTCGGCGAGGATGACCGTGTCAGCGCGCTGAGCAAGGGGCTCGACCCAGCCAAGAGCGCAGGCGAATCCGTGGGCGTCCAGATTATCTCGGCGGACTTCTATGACGTCCTTCGCGAGCGCCTTGAAGCGATGAGCGAGGACGAGCGGGCGAACTCCTATTATGAGGATATGTTCGCCGACATCATGGGCGACGCGCACCCCTTCTACGCCCACGAAATCCCGGTCAGCAGCTGGACCGAGATCGACACCCTCGAAGACCTCGAAGTCGCTCGCCAACTCTACGCGAGCTGGCAGGATACCCCCGAAGACTCGACTCCCACCAACAACTAGAGCGGCCCAGGCTATGGGCCCATCGCGACACGAGCGCCATGAGCTTTCGAACACGTTACCGCGACGCCCTCGCCTTCAAAGACTACGACGTTGAGGAGAGCGTTGACCGCCGATTCCACCGCCCCTTGGCGGCGGCGGTCACCGCCCTCGCGCTGTCGACCCCCGTCACGCCCAACCAGATTACGGTCTCGAGCCTGACCGCCGGCTGGATTGGCTCCTTTTGCCTCTATCAGTCGTTCTTCGGCACGCTCTTTGACGAAGTCGCGCTCGGCCCCATCCCGGTCGACTCACTGCTGCTCGTGCTCGCCGGCTTCTTCCTCTTCGCCTCGGTCATCCTCGACTGCGCCGACGGCCAACTCGCCCGCGCGCGCGGCGGCGGCTCGCGCGTCGGGCGCATCCTCGACGGCGTAGTCGACGCCCTGGTCTTGTTGCCCGCCTATGTGTTGATCGGCCTGGGAATTTTGGAACATTTTGGCAGCATCTGGTTCGGCGTCGCCGTGGTCGCAGGCATCACGACCTGGATTCGAACCATCGTCTACGACAACGTCAAAGTCCAATTTCAAGCGCTCACCTCCACCACGGCCGACGCATCGTCGGGGGTTGAGACCCGCGATGAGGTCCTCAAAGATTTGGATCAAGCCCGCGAATCTGGCAGTATGCTCGAGCGATTTCTGCTGCGGGTCTATCTGGGCTTTTTGACGGTAAAAGACCGTCTGGCCGGCGACCCGAGCGCCCTGGAGCCCAAACTTCCCACCGAGGAAGAAGCCGCGGCCTACCGGCGCAAATATCGCGGTACGATGCGCCAGGCCGCGCTACTGGGCCTGGGCACGCATATGCTTTTTGTCTATACCTCGGTCGCGCTGGCCGCCATCGACCTGCGCGCTCTCTTGGTCGCCCAGGCGATTTTAGCCTTCGCATTTACGCCGCTGCTTATTGTCGTACTGATTCGCTCACGAACGATGTAGGCGTGAGCGCGCTTTGATTTCCAATTCTTCTTTGAGAGAGCCCCGAGCATGACGTCCTTGCGCAGTAAAACGCTTATCAGATTCATCACCATCATCGCCTGCGCCACGCTCGTCGGTTGCGCAGCAGACGGCGCAGTGGCCGACTCGGTCAATGCGGATGCAGGCGTTGACGCGACCGCTCAAGACACCGAATCGACCGAGGACACGACCGCCCCCAGGGACACCTCAAACCTGCCGGACACGCAGACCCCGGACGCCCACACGCCAGATACAACCTCACCCGTCCCCGACGCCGGCGACACCGCCACGGAGCCGGACTCGACCTCCGAGCCCGATATCACGACCGAACCCGACACCTCACAGGAGCCCACGGGGGCGACGTGCGCGGAGGCCGTCGACGTCACCGGCGGCGCGGTGCTCACCGGACGCTCAACCGCAGGCGCTGGCAATAATTATAACGCGACTGGCGACAACTGCCCGTACGCGCGCCAGTCCGGAGGCGACGAGGTGTTTGTGCTCGCCCCGCAGAGTGACACGACCTATGAGATACTCGTCACGCCCATCGGAACCGGCTATCTGCCGATCGTCTACGTTCGCGCCGACTGCAACGTCGATGCGTGCACCGAGGGCAGCAAATTTCGGGAGAGCAATAACGCGGTCCGCCTGACAAACGTCCTGGTCCCCGGCGGCGAGAGCCATTTCCTGATCGTCGATGGCGATGTCACGGGAACCGACGGCGACTATCGCCTCGAAATCACGGTCCAATAAGCCTGAGCCAAATCGGCGCATCCTCGCAGCAGGATGACCCGACACGCATATAATAAATCCGCGAAGTCGCCCATGTGGGCGCTCGCGGATTTATTGCGTTTTGGGGACCACTCGGACTACCGCCAAGCGTCTTATCTGGGCGCTATTCGGCGGGACCAAGAAGATGAACGGCGCCCGCCTCCTGCAAGACTTCCCGAGCGATCTGGCGGAAGCGCTCCGGGTAGAGGTCGAATTTATTCTGCCCGGCGAGCACCTGCTCAAATGCGGCTTCGGCCAGGGCGAGGCGCAGGTCATTGGCCGCCTGCAGGTCGAGCCGCGGGACATCTTCCGGTTCACTCGCCGCGTGCAGCTGCGGCGGGCGGCGCCAACCCGTTCCCTGCTCAAAGGCATACACCATCTCGATGAGGCTGGGCTCGTCGAACTCGCGCCCCATGATCATCATCCCAATCGGCAGCTTCACCCGGCCGGTGGATTCCCCAACGGGGACCACGACCGCCGGCAGTCCCGAGGCGGATGTCGCCAGGCAATTTGGCTGCGCTGCAAAGCGATGCGCGGCGCCGGTGGCGTCGGCCGGGTAGACCAACGCGTCGAGGTCCAAAAGGTCCATCACATGCGTGACATGCGCCCGGTTGAAGGCGTAGGCGTTGCGCCCCTTATCGAGCGACCCGTTCGGATAGGCGTACCCAGACTCATTGCGCTCCATACACGCCTCCACGCTCGAATAGGTCGATTTGGAGAAGCGCTCCTCCTCACAGATTTGAGCGAAATTCTTCACCGGAGAGTCGACGCCCTTTAGGTACGCGTCGACATGAACGACAAACCCCGCGCCGTAGCGAGACGGCAAGAATTCCGGGAGCCGCACATTTTCGACAACCTCCGCGCCGAGCCGGCGCATATCCTCAATTGCCCTGGTCCAGGTTCGGTGGGTCGCGGCGTCGCCGCCCTCAAACGGATCCCGGTACCAGTCGTCGGTCTCGGCTGAGAGTCGACGTAAGATGCCGATCCGACGCCCGCGCAGCCCGTTCGGGTTGAGATGATCGGTATAGGAATCCGGTCGCGCCCAGCGCGGATGATTCTGACGAGCATCACCAGGATTCGCGGCCGCCATCGCATCGAGCAACACCGCCATATCTCGCACACTTCGGGCGAGCGGCCCGGCGACCACGTCCAGCGGGTTGCTGGGGAAGATGCCGTCAACGCTCACCAATTCGTGGGTGGAGCGCATCGTCACCAGGCCGTGATAGGCCGCCGGGATCGACAGCGAGCCGCAATTATCGGTGCCCGTTGCCCCGACCAAAAAACCCGCCGCGACCGCCGCCCCGCTGCCTGCGCTCGAGCCGCCCGAGTTCGTCGCGGTGTTGTAGGCATTGCCCGTCTTCCCGTGGCGCCCACCGATGCCGTGGACCCCGCCGGCGAACTCGTCCATTCCGGTGGTGCCGACGAGCAACGCGCCTCGCTCACGCATCTGGGCCAGCGCAAAACCGTCGTCTGGAGCGCGCGTTCCGACCAGCGCAAGCGACCCGTTCGTGGTGGTGGTGTCGCTGGAGTCAAAGTTCGTCTTCACCCCAATCGGCACGCAATGAAGCGGGCCCACCAGCGAATTTGTCTCGGCGAATTGGGCGTCGAGCGCGCGCGCTTGCTCACGCACGCTCTCGTTAAACATCACAAAGGCGTTGATCGGCGCGCCCTCGCTGACGTCGAGGTCATACCGCGCGATCCGTTGCAGATGCGCGTCGACGATCGCTTCGCAGGTCATCTTCTTGGCGAGAATCGTGCGATGAATGTCCGCGATGCTCGCCTCTTCGGGGTCAAAAACACGCTGCGCGGTTGGGATGCAGGCATCGCCTATCCCATCCCCGCTGCGGTCCGCCTGGCCAGCATTTGGCACCGGGATGCAATTGTCGCAGGCGTCCCCCACCCCGTCGCCATCGGTGTCGATCTGGTCGGGATTCGCGACGCTCGGACAATTATCAAAGCAATCCGCGATCCCGTCGCCGTCGCTATCGCGCAGGTCTTCGCCGTCCGGGCAGCGCTCGCACACATCGCCCACACCATCACGATCGCTATCTCTCTGGTCCGGATTATAGATATCCGGGCAGTTGTCGATCTCGTTATCAATCCCATCGCCGTCGCGGTCATCATCGCAGCGGTCACCGACCCCATCGAAATCACCGTCGGCCTGGTCGGTATTGGCAATATAGGGACAATTATCGCAATCGTCCGGCGCGCCATCGCCGTCGGTATCAAGGTCGTCCGGCCCCGCCGAGCCAGCGCATTGCTGATTCGGGCTCACCGGCTCGTCGATGGGAGCGTCCGAGCAGCCCACCACCAACAAGGCGCAGCTCGCCACCACAAAGAACGCTCTGCCCAATAAATACCGCGTCGCCATCATCAAAATATACCCTTCAGAGAAACAACGCGCGCCCCTGGGGCGCGCGTCGCATTCATAGCCCTCACAACGGATCAATCACAGCCTTCGCTCGGCGCATCGGCAAAGCCGGTGATGAAATCCTTGCTTCGGACATTAAAATAGTCGGCTGCCGCAAAGGGGGCGGCGCCGTCATAGAGGTCGAAGTTGCAGCGCAAAAATGTCTTGTCCTTCCAGATGGTATCGGCAGGCTGCATCGCGGTCTGGCCGAAGGCGTCGATGACCAGGTCGACGCCGGTAAATGCCTCGTTTCCGTCGGTATTCTCGTAGATGAGAAAACGATCATCGCCGTTTAGATTGGCCAGATAAGTGCCCTGGGAGCGGTCGCAATCGTCGGCGACAAAGCCGGGCAAGCTCACGCGCCCCTCACAGATCGTGAGCACCTCGCCCGCGCCGAGCATGTCGGTGCCGTCGGGGTGGGTAGAGATGGTGCGCGTGATCGCCGCGTCATAGCTGCAACTTGTCACCTCATCGTTGGCGAAGATGCAGAAGCGCACCCGCGTCAGGTCGACCGGGGCCGAGCCAAAGTTATACAGCGAGACCGCCTTATTCTGGCTGGAGCCCTGCAGATAGCCCGAGATCATCAGCGTCACGTCGCTCGGGAGTCGCTCAATCTCAATCGAAACGGTGTCGGTGGACAGGTTCTCCTCGGCGTCGCGCACCTCCAGGCGCAGCACGTAGGTGCCCTCGGCGTCGGGCAAAAACCAGGCGTCGGGGCTGGAGGGGCGGTTGATCGCGATGACCCCGCTATTCTCGGGCTGACTCTGGAAGGTCCAGAAATAACGCAGGTCTGCGTCAGACCCGTTCGGGTTGCTCGAGCCGCTGCCGTCGAGGTTCACCGGCGTGCCCACCGCGCCCTGCTGGTCAGCGCCCGCATCGGCGATGGGGGCGAACTCGTTGATCTCTTCGACGGCGCTAATGACGACCTGCGCCGGCGCGCTGGTATAGGTCCCGTTCGAGACCTTCAGTGACACATGATAGTCGCCGACCTTATCTGGCGTGAACCTCGCCTGCACCGACGTCGCGTCGCTGAGCGCCGCGCTGCTGCCGCTTGGCGAGCTGCTGAGCGTCCAGGCGTAGGTCAGCGCTGCGCCCTCGGGGTCGGTCGAGTCGCTGCCATCAAGCAGCACCTCAGCGCCCAGCTCGACGGTGCGGTCGGCGCCGGTCTTTGCGACCGGCGCGCCCTCTTCGACGACGCCCGAGGATGCCTCAATCGTGACGCTCTCGGGGTCGGTGCGAAACTCCCCATCGCTCACGCTCAGGCTCACGGTATAAGAGCCGGCCACGTCGGCGACAAAGGTGACGGTCTCGGTGCGCAGGTCGTCGAATTGAACCGCGCTCCCCTCCGGCGCGCTCAGCTCCCAATAAAAACGCAGCGGGTCCCCGTCGGGGTCCGAACTCTCGGACCCATCAATCGTGACCGATTCGCCCTGCACGGTGGCAAGGCTGCTCGCCGAAATGCGGACCGTGGGTTCTTGATTTCGCTCCTCACCACACCCGACCAGCGCAGCACTCGCCGCAAGACAAGCACCTAAAAACACCAAAGAGCCAGCGCGATAAAATTCGGAACGACGCATCTTAAAACCTGCGTGCATAAGTATATTATTTAAAGGCGCGGGTCAGTCCTGCGCAAGCCAATGAATATCATATTTCTCGGCCAACCATAAGATCGCCGGCAAGACGAGCATCGTGCCCAATAGGGTCATGCTCAGCCCAATGATGGCCAAATACCCCATGGACTTCAACCCGCCGTAGTCGGTCACCGCCAGTCCCATAAAGCCAATCGCCGAGGTAATGGTGGTCATCACCAACGCCCCGCCCAGCGATTTCATCACAGCCCCCACCGAACCACGCCCCTGCGCCCGATAATGCGCGTAGAAATGCACCCCGTCGTCGACCCCGGCGCCGATGAGCACCGGGATGATGATGACGTTAAAGAAGTCGAGGTTCAGCCCGATAAACCCGGCCACGCCCAACATCCAGAACATCCCGATGAGCACCGGCAAGAGCGCGTAGAGCGCGCGCAGCGGATTGCCAAAGCCCCACATCAACACCAGCAGCGTCATCAGCAGCGCGATGCTCATCATGCGCAGGCCGTCGGTCTTAATCTGGTCGAGCATCGCGATATAAATATAGGACTGGCTGCCGACCCTAAAGTCGACCTGGGTGGCCTCTTTAACGTCCTCCATTTGCCCCAAAAATCGCCGCGCCTGCTCGCCCTTCATGCTGTCGATGGACTCGTTGACGTAGATCAAATACCCGAAGGCGAACTCCTCGCCGGGGTCCGGCGCCTTGGCCTGGTCGCCGGCTTCTTTGAAGAGGCGCTTGGTCCAATCAGGCAGGTCGTGGGCGGTGAAGGGTTTGACGTCGAGGCTGTCGCGCATCTCATCAATGCGCTTTCGCTCGTCGGCCTTCAAAAACGAGATATCGTCATCCTCGAGCAGCTCGCGAATCGCGTTAATTTCGACCATTCGCTCCTCTTGTTCGGCGATGGTCCCGGGCACAAAGGAGTAGATCGCCGAGACCGAGCGCACCGCGTCGAGCTCGCCATTAGCGTGCTGCTCGGCCATATATTCGTAGACTTCGCGGGCCTGGTCCTCTTCGTCAAAGAGCAAAAGCGTCGGCGTCGAGGAGCGCATGCCGCTGGTCGCGCTGGTGTATTTATCGCCCACGCTCTTCTGCTCACGCGGCGCGATATAGGTCTCGGGGTCGACCGCCTCGCGCACCGCGCGGGCGCGGCGCTCGGTGAGGCGAGCCTGGCGCTTGGCCAGTTTCTCGGCCTGCTTTGTCGCAGCCTCCCGCTCACTTTCGCCCTGCCAGGGCAGCTGCATCTTGCCGATAACACGGAAGTTCTCCTCAAATTCGACATTCTGCAATTGGTACCCGGCGAAGACGCTTATCAGCAGCGCGATCCCCAAAAACACCGGCGCCAGCGGCTTCGCCCGCACCTCGTCAACCCAATACGCAGGTGACAGCATCGACGCCGCCTCATCTTTTTCGCCCAGAGGCGGGTCGTAGGGAAGGATGCGATGCACCGTCAAGATCATCGCCGGCAGCACCACCAGCATCGCGATGAGCGTGCAGACAATACCGATGCTCGCGACCTGACCGAATTGGCTCAGCCCGCGAAATTGCGCAAACGCCAGCACCACGAAGGTGACCATCGTCGACACGCCGCCGATGACGGTCGCCCGCCCGGTGGTCCCGAAACACTCGACCAGCGCGTCCACGGGCTCAAAGCCCTTGCGCCGATAGATATCGTATTCGTTGAGAAAATGGATGCTATAGTCAATCCCCAGCCCGAGCAGCACCGCGAAGATAAACGTCGCCACCGTCGTCAGCTCCCCGAAGAACCAGAAGCTAAACGCCAGCGTCCACGCCACGCCCATGATGAGCGGGGCGAGCACGAAGAAGACCGCGCGCACCCGGCGGAAATACAGGCCGATGACCAGGAAGAGCCCGATAATCGTCGACCAGGCCGAGGTCTTAATATCATCGACGATCGAGCTATACTCAGCCTGACGGTTGATCAGCCCACCGCCGTACTCGAGCTTCATCTCGGGGTGATATTTGGCCGGCTCAAGGTCGGCGCCCACCTGCTGCACCCGCGCGATGAGCTGCTCAGTGGAGGCCAGGTCGGTCGAAGACTCGACGAAACGCACCACGATGGTGAGCGAATAGCCGTCGTCGCTGATCAAATATTCTTTATAGGAGTTCTGGGATAGGTTGGAATATTTCTCCTCTAACTCGCTGGTATTGAGCAGCGCGTCGTCTTCCTCATCGTCGTCAAAACCCAGCGACACGAAGAGCGGATTGGCCTTGCGCTTGGCATCCTTAATCTTGTCGGCGATGCGCTCGCGCAGCCCACTCAGGTCCTCTTTGTCGAGGTAGAGGAGTTTATTCTTCTCGAAAAAACTCTTGTCATTATGATAATGCGCCAGCGCCACGTCGGGCAGCTCGCGCAGGGTGTTGGCGTAGACTTCGGCGAAGCGCTTATTGGCCTCGGTGTCGGGGGAGTCGACGACGACAAAGAGCGCCGAGCCACTGCCAACCCGCCCGCCGACCTCATCCATCGCCTGGTAGGCGGCCGAGGTGGTCGGCAATAGCGCCTTAAAATCACTATTAATATTGGCCTGCGTCGCGATCACCCAGACCGAGAGCACGCTCAAAAGAATACTAATCGCCGAAACAGCCCAATAATGGGGCGCGATGACGCGACCGATAAAGAAGGCGATAAAGCGCTTCATAAAAGATGTCATAATTAAATCTCTGGGCTTGCACAGCCAGTTAACCCGACTAATATACGCTCGCCGAGGCCTCCCGGCGCGGCTGCATGTCTATACTACGTTTCGCTGACGGACTCGAATGCGATTCTAGGTCGCCGCCATCTCTTTATGCTTTTTGGCGAATCCGCTCAATCCCAACTCGTGCTCCCTCATCCTAGTCCCCCGGTGACCGATTTGTCCCGCAACCCATCCACGCCCGTCGAAATCACCCATACCAACGCCTGCGTGATGCTCGACGCGCGCTATATCAGCGATGAGCCCAGCGGCATCGGCCGCTATACCCACCACCTCATCGAGCAGCTCCTCGCCCAGGACACCGGGCTTCGGCTCAAGCTCATCACGCACCCGACGCGCCCGAAGCCCTTCGACGACCCGCGGGTGACCTGCCAGACCTACCCGGCCGCGCCCAACTCGCTGCGCACCCGCTTTGTGATGCCGCGCATCCTCGAGAAAGAAGGCGCCTTCAAGGGGGTCGACCTCTTCCATTCGCCCTTTAATATCCTGCCGGCGGACCTTCCGGTGCCGAGCGTCTTCACGCTGCATGATATTATGTGGCTGCTGGACAAAAACTATTGCACCGACAGCGCCTGGCGAAAGGTCGTCACCGGCACCTTTTACGAGCAATTGATCCCGCGCTCGGCCGCGCAGGCCGACCATATTTTGACGGTCTCGGAGACCTCGCGCCAGGCCATCGAAGATTATTTCCCCGCGATGCGCGGGCGCGTCGACGTCACCTATAATGGGATCGACGCGGCCTTTCATCCGATGCCCCCCGAGGAGGGCTGGCCGCGGTTGTCGAAGTGGCTGGCGCCCAAGAGCCGCTTTGTTCTGGTGGTCGGCCAGGGCACGCCCTATAAGAATCACGCCGGCGCGCTGGCCGGGTTTATCGAGGCGTTTCGCCACGACCCGGACGTCTATTTCGTCCTGGTCCGCCGCCTCACCCGCGGCCCCGCCTCGCGCCTGCACCAATTGATGGCCGACCCGGACGTCGCCTCGCGCATCATCACTCTTGAGCATATCAGCCTCGACGAATTACACGCGCTCTATAGCATGGCGCATGCCTTCTTGTTTCCGTCTATCTACGAGGGGTTTGGCCTGCCGGCGCTCGAGGCGATGGCCTGCGGCACGCCGGTGGTGACCTCGAATCGCGGCGCCCCCAACGAGGTCGCCGGCCCCGGCGCGCTCACCGTCGACCCGGAGTCACCGGCCGAAATCGCCCGGGCGCTGCGCCTTCTTTTCGACGACACGGCCGCCTGGGAGGAGCAGCGAAGCCGCGGCCTCAAGCACGCCGCCAACTTCACATGGCAAGCCTGCGGCCGCGCCACGCTCGACGTCTACCGTCAACTTCTTAAACAATAGTTTTCGCTCTTTATTCAAACTCATCGCTCCCCCGCCCCCGACCGAATTATGGCGCGCATCTATCTCGACGCCCGAAATATCACCGCCCAGCCCGCCGGCGTCGCCCGCTACGCGCTCAGCCTCATCCCCGAGCTGCTGCGCCAGGCGCCCGAGCACGAATTCGTCGTCATCCGCCACACCTCAAACCGCACCCCCATCGACGTCCCCGGCTTCGCGCTGCGCGAGGTCTTTGTCGACCCGGCGATCGACAGCCTGGAGAACTTCGCCTGCGGCGCGCATACCCTGCGAAAGGTCTTTAAAGAGGTCGGCGCGCCCGATATCTATCATAACCTCTTTCATATCTCGCCGTTTGCCATCCGCCGCGCCGCGCCCGGAGCGAAGGTCGTCGTCACCCTCCACGACCTGGTCTGGATCGACCACCCCCACCAATCCCAGCCCACCTGGCTAAAGGCCGAGACCATCCGGGCATTCGCCTCGCTGGCGATTCCGCACAGCCTGAAATCCGCCGACCACGTCATCTGCATCTCCGAGCCCACCGCCCAGCGCGCCACCCCCTGGCTGCGCCCCGACCAGTTCAGCCTCATCTCCCACGGGGTCTCCGACGACTTTCAAACCCCGGCCGCGCCGCCCGAGCACCAAAAGCTCGGCCTGCCCAGCGCCGACACCCCGTATATCGTCGCCATCGGCAACGCCAAGCCCTATAAAAACCTCGACCGCCTCATCGACGCCTTCGCCCGGGTGCGCCCCACCCTGGACCAGGGCCACCTGGTCCTCATCGGCAACTGCGCCGACCTGGCGCCACAGGTTCGGGATTCCGAGGTCGCCCAGCATATCACCCTGGCCGGCATCCTCAGCGACGCCGAGCTGCGAAGCACCTTGGGGCACGCCCGCCTCTTCGTCTTTCCCTCGCTCGTCGAGGGCTTCGGCCTCCCCATCCTGGAAGCCATGGCCATGGGCATCCCGACGCTGGTCAGCGACCTGGAGCCCATGCGCAGCATCGCCCAACGCGCCGCGATATTATTTAACCCGAATCATACCGGGGACCTGGCGCGCGCGATGCGCCGGGTGCTCGAAGACTCGAAACTTCGCGAGCGCCTGATCGAAGACGGCTATGCGCGGGCGGCGCAGTTTAACTGGCCGAAGACGGCGGCGAAGACGTTGGGCGTCTACACCCAGGTGCTGGGCGAATGAGCCGCGTTGACGCAAAAAAGCCCACGCTGACGAGTGTCACCGCGGGCTTAATTACCTAAAAATATCAGCGACTTACCCGCTCAGGGCTTTTGGCCCATCACGACTCGGTCGAGGCGCGCGTAGTCCTGGCGAATCGATGTCTCAACGAAGCCCGCAGCTTTTAAGATATTCTCCACCGCCTCGCCCTGCTGATACCCAATCTCGCACAGAAAATGCCCGCCCGATTCCAACGCATCGAAGCTCGCCGGGACCAGGCGACGAATCACATCGAGGCCGTCGGCGCCCGAGAAGAGCGCGAACTCGGGCTCAAAACCCTTGACGTCGACCATAATATCATCGCGCTCATCTTCGCCGATATAGGGCGGATTGCTGACAATAATGTGGCAGGGAAAGAAGTCGGCGCGGACGTTCTCGAGCAGGTCACCCTCGAAGAACTCCACCCGCTCGGCGAGCTCGAGCGCCGCCGCGTTCTCTTGGGCGAGCGCCAGGGCGTCCGGGGAGATATCGGTGGCCGCGACGCGGATATTGGGGCGCGCGTCCGCCAGCGAGAGCGCGATGGCGCCGCTGCCGGTGCCGACGTCGATGACCCGGGCGTCGGCGTCTTTATCGAGGCGTTTGAGGCATTCTTCGACCAAAATCTCGGTCTCGGGGCGCGGGATCAGGACGCGGGAGTCGACCTTGAGGTCGATCTCCCAGAATCCCTTGCTCCCCAGAATATACGCGACCGGCTCACCCGAGGCGCGCCTTTTGATCAGCGCGCGATACTCGCCCAATTCGTCTTCGCTCATGGGGCGATCAAAATGGGTATATAATTTCATGCGCTCAAAATTGAGCACCTTGGCCAGGAGCAATTCAGAGTCGAGGCGCGCGCTCTCCGAGACCTTCTTGGTCTCGAAGAAATGCGTCGTCCAGCGCAGGATCTTCAGAATTGTCCAGGGAGGCCCAAGTTTCTCGGGCGGGGTCGTGCTCGGATCCGGTTCCATAGTTGCTCATCGAGATAAGTTGAAAATGATGGCCTTGAACCCGGATCCTCACGGACCCGACTTAGAAAGACCAACCGACGTTTAGATTGACGATCGGGCCCCAATCACGGTCTTCTTCTTCGGCGCTCGTTCCGCTGGCGGTATGTTCCGCCTCGGCCTGAAGAAACGTGCGTTGAATACCGAGTTGGGCGTCCACAGTAAATCCCACTTTGGTTGCTAATTTATAACCAAGAAAAGGTCCAACGCCCAATCCTTCGCCGGTACCGCTGAAGCGGCCCTCCGACGTGTCAATCTCATCGTTGGAGACGTTGACGTACAGAATCTCGCCGCCGATCTGCATGCCATGGTCGAAATCACCGAGCACATAATAGCGAAGCTGGCCGCCGACCTCCCAGACCGAAAAGTCCACGTCGCCGAGGATATCGTCCTTCGCCGTGACCTGCCCCGCCCCGCCAACCAACGCTAAACCCCACTGCTCATGGGCTTTGAACTCGGCGGTGATCTCGACGACCGGGTTCACCAGGTGAATGGGGGAGAAGGTCACGCTCATAATATGCGTGGGGTCATCCATCGTCGCGACCGAACCGGTCCCGGCGAACGCCGAATTCGCGGCGAAGAGGATAGCGGACACGACGAGCGCCTTAAGCATGTATTTATTGGGGGAAAGCATCGGTAATCTCCGGTCGAACGATAATTTAGCTGAGTTCATTGATGACAAAAATTGCATCGATTACGATACGGCTGCACGGGTTCGACGCCCCCACACGCCAATTCATTCAATACAACTTCATTCTTTTTGGATGGAACCCGCGGTCAACGGGAATCACTGGCGTTGTATTTTGACATTGTTTACGCTCTATAGACCAGAAGACTATTCGATGAGTGGCATAAATAAAATAAAGGTCATCCAAATGAAACAAATCATCTGCGTATTATTGACAGCCTGTGCGCTGTTTTTGAGCGGCTGCATTGAGCTGCAAGACAACGAGTCGGGGCAAACCTGCACCGTCGAAAAATTCTGCGAGAACGGGCTGGAATCGGTCTGCGGCGAGGACGGCGTGACCTACGCCTGCCCGGCGCTGGCGCTGTGCGAAGGCGTCGCGATCGACCGAAGCGGCGATTCCTGCACCGAGTCCCGTGAATGCCCGGTCATTCAATGTGACGTGGAGTGCCCGAACGGATTCAAAAAGGATGCGCAGGGCTGCGACACCTGTGAATGCAAGGAAGCCCCGGCGGAGACCTGCGGCGACGACGCCTGCGTGCCCTTTTATTGCGGGTCTTCGCGCGGCCAATGCATCCGCGAGAGCGAGCTCGCGACCATCGGCAACTGCCCCGCCGGCCCCTTCAATGAGCCCGAACCGCAATGTGGCTGCACCGGCGACGAGTGCGCCGCGGTTATATGCGAAGCTGACGCCGATTGCGGCGACGGCCTCTGCGTGCGGACCCCCGAAGAAGATCGTACCGGCTATTGCGTCGACGCGACCTGCGATGACATCGCTGAGATCTACCAAAATCCGCGCCCCGAACAGGTCTCCTGCCAGCAGGATGACGAGTGCATGGTGGTCGCCAGCCTGCCGAATTGCTGCGGCGCACATTTTGTGAATGAAGAAGGCGCCGAGGTAATCGGGCAAATCGACGCGTTCGCGGCCCGCACCTCCTGCGGCCAGGAGTGGGAGGCGATCTGCGCCGTGGTTGACTGCGCGCCGCTGGAAGGCGAGCCGAAATGTGTGCAGGGAACTTGCCAACTCGTGGCTGAATAATCTGCGCCAGCCCGCATTATCGACGCGCCGATGGCTTAGAGATTCTCAAGCCAGCGCTCGAGCCGATGATGCGGGCGCCCCTCGGCGCGCCAGGTCTCGGCGTGGCGCCCGAGCGCGGCGATATGGCGCTTTCGCGCGTCTGCTCGCCCGCCGCATGCATCCCACAGCGCGTCGACCTCGTCTTCGCTCAGCCGGCGCCACTCCCCCGGCGCGACCTCGCCCATCTCGACCGGGCCGATGCGCGGGCGATGCAGATGCTCGAGCTTAAACCCCACGCCGCGCGCCATCCGGCGCACCATGCGATTTCGCCCCTCATCCACCACCACCGACAGCAGCGTCTCGGAGCCGATGCGCGGATCTGAGGCGATTTGATCTGCCAGCACCTCGACCTTGAGCGCGGTCGCCGGGTCTTTCCCATCGCCGATATCGACCCCCGCCAGCAACATCTCGATGCGCTCATCGTCGGGCAGCACGCGCCCGCGCACCCGCAGGTGATATTCCTTGGGGACGCCAAACCACGGCCGCAGCAGGCAGAAGCTCAGGTTCCCGTCGTCGGTGAGCAGCAAAAAGCCGGTGGTCGGCCGGTCGAGGCGCCCCACCGGAAAGATGGACGGCGGGAGCTTGGCCAACCAGGGCGCCAGGCAAAGGCGGTCGTGCGGGTCGCTCACCGCGGTCAGCACCCCCTCGGGTTTATGAAAGGCGAAATAATGTTGCGGCTCGCGCAGCTCCAGCGGCTCGCCGTCCAATAGAACCGTATCTTCGGCGAAGATCAGGCTCCACGGCTCGTAATCATCGCCCCAGGGCGCCTCGCTGGGTCGCACCTCAATGCGCTCGGCATCCCAGGCCAGATAGACCTCGCGGCGCGACATATTGGTTGCGTCGGCGAGGTATTTATCGAGGCGTCTGGGAATCATCGAAGAGGTCCTAAGGCGTAGGCGGGCCGGGCAGAATTTCAGGCGGCGAGCATGAAGATCAACCAATAAAGGGCGCCGCAGATGATCGAGGGGAGCGCGAATTTCGGGCTATTCTTGGCGGTCAACGCCGCCATGATGACGGTCCCGACGCCCAGCGGCGCGCTGATAAAGGGCACGCCCAGGTCGAAGGTTTTGGCCAGGGCCTGCCCAGTCCAGACCTCCACGCCCAGCGAAACCAGCGCGATAAAACCGGTCCCCACGGCCAGGAGCGCCAGCGCTCCGACCGGGCTGGAGGACATCAGTCCGGGCGGCTCTTGCTTCGCTTTATCGGCAGACGTCGTCATTCTCGCTCCTTTAAACTCATCGATGATTAAACGAAAAAGTCTTCGCTAAAGAATTGCTCGAAACGCTTAAAGGTCACCGCGCCAAACGCGTTCACCAGGATGCCAACGAGCACCAAGAACTTAAAGAGTCGGCTCAAGGGTCGGCGCCCGACCGCCAGGATCAGGATCAGATAGGGCATATAATCCAGGGCGAATCGGAAGCCGTATTGGGCGTAGCCGGTGTTCTGGTAGAACAACCCGGGCAGCGCGGTGACCGCGACCGTCCCCCAGAGCAGGCGGTACCAGAACTTATCCTGCTGGGACTCGCGCGCCTCGGGCATAAATAGATAGAAGAACACCGGGGTGCTCAACAACATGCTCATGCCGTGCTTGCTGACGACGATGAACGGCGCCTCGGGCTGAAAACGCGGCAAGAGCGTGAGCATCGCCGAGAGGTTCTTCGACAAGAAATGGATGTTAAAAAGGCCGTATTGCTGGATGCGCTTGAGGCCGCCGGCGGCCAGGTACGTATGGCCAAATTCGCTGAGTGACTCGAATCGAATCGCGTTCATCCACAGAAGGCTCAGCCCAATGACCAGGCATGGCGCGCAGAAAAGCGCGAGCTTTTTGAACGCTCCGGGCCAATCGTCCTTGCGCCATTTGCCGCCGGGAAAGAACACAAACGCGAAGAAGAAGACGCAGGTAAACAGCAGCGGCGTGCGCGTCGCGAAGGCCATCGCCAAAAAGAGCCCCGCCCAGAACGGGTGCTTTGCGTCAATCGCGCACAAAATATAGAGCAGCGCGAAGGTCAGCCCGACGATCAACGCCGTGAACCACACCTGCCCGAGCACCGCCGTCCACAGATGCACCGTCCCGAACCCGAACAGCACCGTGAGCCACAGGTTATCGTCGCGCGCCCGCCCGCTTCGCCCGCCGACGGATAATTTGCGCAGCAGGATATACATCAACATCACGTTGAGCGCGGCGAAGAAGATGGTGAAGAGCACATCATTGACCTGATAGCCCCACACCGCCGCCAGCGGCATCATCAGCACCGAGGGCCCCGGCGGAAAGGACATAAAATAGCGCTGCTTTCGCTCCCGATGATTGAGAGTTGAGCGCTCCAAAAAGACGATCTTTCCGTCGAGGGTCTTAAAGCGCCCGGTGCCCTGCTTGTCCAACCAGATGCCGCGAAATTGCTCGCCGTCCCGCGTCTCAAGCTCCCACCAGCTCGCCCAATCGTTTCGATGCGGCGGCTTGCGGTCCAACTCGAAGGGGTATTTGCCCTCGCGGCGCTTCGCCGCCTCGGAGCCCTCGCCGCCAACCTTGGCCGCGATCATCGAGTTATAGGTATTGGCAAGATACGCGAAATGCGGGTCCGTCGACGGCTTCTTGACGCGCTCCCAGGCAAATAGCGAGAAGACGATGGCCGCGGCGACAAAGAGCAGAAGCGGCACCAGCCAGCCCCGCTCGGCCAGGCGCCGGCGCATAAACGCCAACGCCGTCTCGCCCTCACGGCGCTCCGAGAGCACGGTCTGGTCTGCGGGGAGCTGCTCAGTCGGCAGCTTATAGGATGAACCCGGTTCGTGAAGCATGGGCAACGTCTTAAAATAGAAGATGGATTTAGAAATAAAAAAAGGCGCACCGCGTCAAAGACGCGCGCCAAAACATGGGCGGATTGTATGCAGGCGCCGCGCCAAAAGTCTAGGGCGTTGCGCCTTTATGGCACCTGGCAATGCTCATAATTTATGGTGTATCCTGTTGATATTGAATTAAGAAACCGATTCCGATAGAGATACGCATCGCAGCGCATATCCCGCTTATTGATGCAAAATCGCTTATATAAATGAGGCCGTCCCGTGCATTCCAATTCTTCAAATCTGACCCCGACCCCCGACGTGTCCGGGCGAAGCGCATCTGCGCGGTTGATCTTGCTGGTTTTATTCACCGGCACGCTCTTATTGAGCGCCTGCGCCAGCGGCGAAATTGACCCGAACGCGACCACCGACGGCACCATTGAAGACCGCGACGCCTCGGACCTCGACGCGGGAAATAACGGCGGCAGCGACACGGGAAAAGATGTAGGGGACCTCGACGCAAACACCGTCGAAGATGCACAAGACACGGGCTCGCCCGACGACGGGGTGAGCGCCGACACCACGCCGGATGCCGGCCCAGACACAACCAGCCCAGACACAACCAGCCCAGATGCAACGGGCGAAGACACAACCGGGCAGGACACGACAACCGAACCCGACACCCAGCAACCCGACACCACGGGCGAGGAGTGCCCCGGCGGATGCGGGCTTGAGATGGTGTGCGTGGCGGGCGAATGCGTCAGCATCTGCGACGCCAACGCGGTGGAATGCGGCGCCACCAGCATGAACGGTGTCAACGCGCAATGCGGCGTCTGCACCGGCGCCGGCGAGGTCTGCGACGCGGGTCAATGCGTCGTAAACCTTTGCGAAGAAAAGTCAGCAGAGTGCGGCAGCGTGACCTGGAACGGCGTCACCGATGATTGCGGCCTCTGCCCGAGCACCTCGGACACCTGCGTGCAAAATCGCTGCGCCAATAGCGGCTATCACCAGGCCGCCGCGGCCGCCTTCCACAACTGCGCCCTGCTCTCAAGCGGTCGGGTCGAATGTTGGGGCGTCGGCACCACCGGTGAGTTGGGCAACGGCACGAACAGCACGTCGCGAACCCCCGTTCAGGTCTCGATGCTCAGCAGCGCCACGCATATCGACGCCGGCGCCCACCATACCTGCGCCCTGCAGCAGGACGGGCGCGCCTGGTGCTGGGGATATAATACAGTCGGCCAACTGGGCGACAGAACCTACACGTCGCGCAATATGCCCGTCCAGGCGACCGCGTATACCGACATCATCGACATCGCCGCCGGGCGCTCGCACTCCTGCCTGGTGCGCAGCAACGGTCAGGTCGGCTGCTGGGGCCTGGGCGCGCAGGGCCAACTTGGCAATGGCAGCACCGCAAACTCGCGCCAACCGGTCGGCGCCACCGGGATTATCACCGCCGAGCAGGTCGTCGCGGGGGACTATTTTACCTGCGCACGCCTGGCCAATCACACCGTCTCCTGCTGGGGCGCGCCGCTGGGGAACACCGTCGGCTCCTCGACCCCTCAGACCGTTAGAAACGGCGAGCGCTCGACGTTGATCGACGTCATCGACCTCGCCGCCGGCAAAGAGCACGCCTGCGCCATCCTGAACTCCGGCCAGATCTGGTGCTGGGGCCGCGGAAATAGCGGCCAACTCGGCCACGGCGGCCCGGACGGCAGCACCATCGCCAAGCGTGTCCCCGCGATCTGGAAGGCCCGCCAAATCGCCGCCGGCGACGCGCATACCTGCGCGGTGAGCACCGACGACGACCTGTATTGCTGGGGCAATAACGGACGCGGCCAGCTCGGCAACGGCGGCGGCGGCAACCAACTCTCGCCGCGAAAGGTCACCGGGTTCTCGAACGCCCTGCACGTCAGCGCGGGCAGCGAGCATACCTGCGCCACCAAACTCGACGGCAGCCTGTGGTGCTGGGGCAACAACGACGACGGCCAACTTGGCGACGGCTACACCACCCAACGCAATATGCCCGTTGAGGTCCAATAAGCCTCGCGCCGCGAAAAATTGCTCCGCCCTGATAAGCGCACTATACTGCATCCGACTGAATATATTGGATGCGATCATCTTATCTTAAATTGAGTGGAGTGCCTCATGAGGAATGTACGGGACGATTTTCAGACGTCGATGCGCTGGCTGGTTGCCCTTTTGATCATGGCCGGCGTTGGGGTTCTCGCGCCGAACACCGCCCGCGCCCAACAAGTCGACGGAAATAACGAGATCAGCTTCGACCGGGGCAAAAAGAACGAGTTCTATATCGCCCCGCGCATGCGCGCGATCGTCGTGCCCGACTGGCTCTTGGGCGCCTTTTACGAAGAGCACGCCAGCCACTGGGACGACGGCCCCAACCTGGCCTACGGCCTGGAGTTCGTGTGGCGAAAAGTCGACGCCTACGAGATCAGCACCGCCATCGAATACGCCGATCTGAGCATGCCCAGCCAATTCTGGCTGGAGAATGACGACCCCGCCAACAACGCCGACTATACCGAGGTCGACCTGCAACTATTGTCGCTGGTCGTCTCCGGCTATTGGTATTGGGACGCCCAGAAATGGGTATCACCGTATGTCGGCGGCGGCATCGGCCTGGGCGTGGTGATGGGCGAGATCGTGCGCTACGACGCCGCCTCCGGCTCGGCCTGTGAGGCGAGCCTCGGCGGCAGCGACGGCTTCGCCTCCGACGATTGCTTCGGCCCCGACGGCGAACCCCACCCCAACTCCATCGACCAGAGCAGCCGCAAGGTCGAGGAAAGCGTCCCGCCGGTCATCCCCGTGCTCAACGTCACCGGCGGCCTGCGCTTTAATATCGGCGAGCACGCCATCGCCAAGCTCGAAGTCGGCTTCTACGACTATTTCTTCGGCGGCGTGTCGCTGGGCGGTCAGTGGTAAGTTTGCTTTGATATAACATCTTCAAAACGCCCCTCAGGCTTTGGCGCCGGAGGGGCGTTTTGCGTTTCTTGCCAGACCTTGAAGGTCTGGCTCCGGACTGATTTGGTTTCATCATTTCTTGCCAGCCTTGAAGGTCTGGCCGCCGAACCGCGCCCGAGTTTACAAGCGCGACGCCCCCGCGTATTATCTGCGCTCCGACTTCGGCCAAACCATGTTGTACCCGGCCCTTCTTTTTGCCTGGAGCAACACGATCATGTCTAAATCCACGAATCATGACGCCGAAGACTCGCGCGAGGCCCACGCTTCGGATTCCTATTTGCAATCCCTCGGTGAGCAGGTAGAACAGGGCTTGGCGTTGGGGTCGATAACGTACGAAAGGCTCGACTTTTTCAGGGCGCTACGCCTGCTTCAGGCGGGCGATATTGAGGGCGCGACACACGGCTTTCGACGCGCGTCACGCACAAGCGACGCGCCGTTTCAGGCGCTCTCGATGCTCTCGCGGGCCGAATGTGAGCGTGTGCTGGGACGTGAGGCCACGGCGATTCGCGATTGGACGCGGGTGGCCAAATCCGACCCGGCCCCGCCCGCGCTGCGCTCGATGGCCTGGATGAGCATCGCAGCGCTCGCCGAGCGGCGCGAAGATGCCAAACTCGCGGCACAGGCCGACGCCGGACTCAAAGAACTTACTCAGCTCGCCTCGGCCAACGAGCATCTATCTAATCCGGACTGACGGCGCGCATGCAGTCTTCGAATTCCGAACCGACAAATCCGCTGGGCCTCAACCTCGACTTTATGTACGGGCGAGGCTACCTCTGGGCGAATCATGAGCGATTAAGCGATTGGATCACGCTCGAAATGCTGCGCATGGAGATTCCAGACCTGGCGTTTCCCTTCGACGCGCGCGGCGGGCTCGACCGCTTTCGCAACACCCGTTGCCTGGTGCGCGAGATTGAGCTGGGCATCTCCGAGGTCGGCCTGGGCGATTTACTTCGCCAGGCGGCCGCGCAGCTCGACCGCTTCCAAGATTTGCAGGTCCGATTCTTGGCCGACGCGGTGCATATCAGCGTGCGCGTGCAGGCGATGGGAGCGGATGCGTATGTGAGCTTTCGGGCGGCGCTTATCCCGCCGGAGCCTGCGCGCGTCGATGAGATCCACCTCTCCCTCTATGACTACCGCGCCTACGGGCCGCTGCCCTTCCCGGCGCGCCTGGTCGCGTTCGAATTATTGACCGGCCTGCTCAACACCGACCTTTTGCGCCCGCCGGGGCGCGGCCAATCATTCACGGTCGGCGTGGCGGGCGATATCCTGAGCTTTCGCCCGCTCAAACTCATCTTACTCCATATCTTTGCTCATGTGGGTTGGAAGTTGCCGAACCTGTCGGACGTCGTCCTCGATGGCGCGCGTATCCGCCCGGGTTTGTTGACGATTCGCGCCGGCACCCGCGACGCCGATTGGCGCATGGCGCACTCCAACGGCTCGGCAAATCCTCGCGACGAGTTCCAGCTCACCCAGACCCGCGAGGGCGCGCGCGCGCTCGGTGCCTATGAGGCCAAAGACCTGTTTGTGCACGCCGACCAGGCGCTCTTCGACGGGCAAATTCGCCAGGCCATGCAGACGCTGTCGGGCTACCGCGACGTCTACGGCCTGCACTCCGAACTCGTCTCGCGCACGCTCGATTGCCTGCTCGCCACGCCCACGCCGGCGCACCTGGCCGAGGCCGAGGCGATCTGCCGCGAGCTCGAACACGACCACCGCGCCGATATGCGCGCCATGCTCGCCAGACCCACGCTCGCCCTGCTATCGCCGGCCCGAGGTGACCAACGCGCGCAGGTGATTTATCACTTCGAGCGCCTGGCCAACGCCCTGCGCGACCGCGGCGAGACGCCCGATTGGATCCTCGCCCAGCTAAGCCTCGCCGAGCATGTCAGCGTCGAGCGACCCAGCGACGCCTGCGCACACCTGCGCGAAATCTTGCGCGTCTCGCCGCGAAACCGCATCGCCCTGGAGAAGCTGCGCGAACTCTATACCCAGCTCAACGACGCGGCCGGCCTTGAGGAAGTCCTCAAACGCCTCACCGGCGTGTATACCGATCGCGACGCCCTTAAAAACACCTACCTCCAGCTCGCCAATTTGCTCATGGAGCGCGACGCGGCTCAACGCGCGGCGGCCCCGGATGCGATGGCCTCTCAGGGCGATGAGTTGCGCGAATCGCGCATCTATTTGGAGAAGGTGCTTCGCCTGGACCCGACCGAACTCGACGCGCTCAACACCCTGGGCGAGAGCTATGTGGTGGGCGCCGAACCCCTGCGGGCGCTCAAGACCTTCGGGTCGGCGGCGCGCGCGGCCGAGGCCAGCGGGCATCCCAGACGCGCGGCGCGCTTGCTCTATCGGGTGGCGCGTCTGTGGAGCGACGAACTTCGAGACCTCGAGCAGGCGCTGATGACCTGCCGGCGCGCGCTGGCCCTGTGGGACGGCGCCGACTTCTCCGAAGCCGACACCGAATCCGAGCGCACCCACGCCGACTTGCTCGAATTGGCCGCCAAATTATGCACCGAGCGCGAACAACTTACCGAAGCCACCGACTATTGGCTCCTCGCGATTCCGCTGCTCGAGAAAGAGGTCGAGCAGGCCGAGCATCTCGCGCCGGGCTCCTCCGATTGGATCGCGCCGGACTCGCGCACGGGCATCTCTCCGAAGGCCCGTCTGGTCGACGCGCATCGCCAGATCGCGCGCATCTATCAAGAGCGCGGGCGCGACGCTGCGGCCGAAACACACGTCAACCGCGCCCTCGAGATTGACCCCTACGCGCAGATCTTCGACACCCCGACGCCGTCGCCCGAGCTCGACGCGCAGGCCAAGGATGAATCGCTCGCGGCCGAATTCACCGAGCCCATTGTGGGGACCCAGAGCACCGGCGAGGCGCCCGAGTTCTCGAGAGCCGACGCGCTCACCCGCAAGTTGCTTCCGCCCACCTCGGAGCAACTTGAGGCAGACAAGTCGACATCGGCATCTTCGCAATCGGCCAAGCCCGAGGAGCCAAACCTCGATGACTTCCGCGCCAAATATCGCGAGCTTTTCCTGGCCAAAAAGGCCGAGCGCGCGGCACAGCAATCCGCAGCCGAGGACCCAAGCGACACAGCCGACACCACCGAATCCGACGCCGAGCTTTCGCCCGAGCAGATGATTCGCGAGCAGATCGCCGAAGCGCGCTCGCTCGACAACCCGATGCGCCTGGCCGACACGCTCGACGAGCTCATCGCGTCGCACTTCGACGCAGACGACGACATCGTGCTCGAGCAGGCCGAGTTGATGCGCGTGAGCCTGGAGCTCGGGGAGCTCTATTATTATGACCTCGAGGACGCGCAGACCGCGCGGCGCCACCTGGAGCGGGTGCGCGACGAGGACCCCGACGGCCTCGGCTCCCAGCCCACCCTGCTGACCACTTTGGAGGCGATTTACGAGGAATGCGGCGCGCTCTCCGAGCGAATCCGCATCCTCAACACGCGCCTTGAGAACGCCGACTCGGCCGAGATGAAGATCACCTATCGCCTTATTATTGCTCAGCTTATCTGGGATGAGACGCCCGATACGCCGGGCGAAGATGGCGAGCTTGAAGGGCGCGCAGGGGAGGCACGGAAGTGGCTGGCCGAAGTGCTGCAAAGCGACCCGCAGAACGAGGCGGCGCACCGCTTGCTCGGACAAATCGCTTATACCCTCGATGATTATGAGCGCGCGGCGCGCCACTACAAGTCGGTGCTCAAGGTCGCCGGCGGCGGGCTCGACGCCATCGAGATGGAGCGCGACCTCGCGCGCCTGCTGCTCGACAAGCTCGGCAAGGCCGACGCCGCCAAGGGGCATTTCGAGAACGTCTTAAAGGCCGCGCCGGGCGACTCCATCGCGCTCGACGCCATCAAGCAATGCCAGGCGGCGACCGAGGATTGGGCCGGATATATCGAGAGCCTGGGCCGCGAATTCGGCCTGCTCATCGGCCAGCCCGAGGGCGTCAGCGTCGACGCCATGATTCAGCTCGACCCCGAGACCATCAGCTCGGCGGTGCGCGTTCCCGCCAGCCAAATCGTGGCCGACGCGGCGCATATCGTCGAGCAAGATCTGGTCGACCTGGAGCAGGCCTGGGGGCTGTGGGGCAGCGCGTTCGCCCTGTGGCCCGAGCATGTCGACGCGCTGGAGCGGCGCGTCGCGCTCGACCGCACCCTCGACAAATCCCAGGCTTTGGCACAAGATCTCGAGTCCTACGCCGAATTGCTGCTCGACCCGCACGCGAGGTTCGAAATTCTGAACGAAGCCGCCACGCTCTACGCCAATAAGCTTGAGCGCCCCGACCTGGCCCGCCCCATCTTCGCCGAGGCCATCGCGCTTGTTCAGGATGAAGAGGAGCCGCCCGCCGGCTTGGACCCTGCGCGCCGCGCGCTGCGCGCCTTGCAATCGGATACAAAATCGTAGAAATCAACGCATAAGCCGAGCGCAGGCTCGCTCGACGCCAAAATAGACACGAATAGCGCACTGGTTCGACGAATAAATAATTATTGTTTTAATACACGTTCAGGACGCCCCATGACGAAACCCACGCAGCAACCTTCGCCGGAGAACCCCGCCGACTCTTGGTCATTTAACGCGACAAAGATGCGCCGCATGGCCGGCGTATTTTCGGCATTGGCGGCGCTGAGCGTCGGATTCTTCGCCGAGACCGCTCAGGCCCAGGACCTCGATCTTCCCGATATCCAACTGCAGCGATTCCGCCCGGCCCCCGGCCCGGCTGACTTTCTGAACGTGTATAGCTCCGGCATCGCCAAACATCTGGAGTGGGACGCAAGCTTCTACCTGGACTTCGCCGACAACCCGCTGCAGCTCGCCGCGCGCGGCGCGCGCTATAGCGAGACGGTCGACGCCCAGACCACGCTCTCCCTGCTGGGAAGCGTCGGCCTGTTCGACCGCTTCGAGGTCGGCCTGCTCATCCCCGTCACGGTCTTCCAGGCAAGCCAGGGCCTGCAACCCATCCTCCCGCCAGGCTCCGAGGACTCCACGGACCTGTCGATTATGGGCATCAACGACTGGCGCCTGTCGGCCAAATACCAAATCCTTGATCCCCGCGATGAGCTGGTCGGCCTGGCGCTGGTAGGCTCCTTATACGCCCCGATCGCGACCCAAAACACGCTGACCAGCGACGCTGGCGTGGGCGGCGAAGTCCTGGCCGCGGCCGACTATTTCATCTGGCGAGGCATGCGCGTGGGCGCCAACCTCGGGTATCGCTATCGCCCGATGAAGGAGACCTTTCGTGATGCGACCATCGGCGACGAATTCCTGTGGGGCGCGGCGCTCAGCGTGCCGGTGTTCATGCGTGAACTCGACGCGATTCTCGAGATCGACGGCGCGGTAAGCCTGGCCGAAAAGGGCCGCGCGCTTCGAAACGGCGAAGTCCCCGCCGAGATTAAGCTCGCCGGACGCTACGCGATCACTGACAATTGGACGTTGACCGCCGGCGGCGGCTCCGGGCTGACCAACGGCGTCGGCACGCCTGACCTTCGCCTCTTCGTCGGCCTGGGTGGCTACTGGGTCTACGGCGGCGAGTGGTCGATGGACTATAAATCGCCGGCCTTTGACGGGCGCACCAGCCCCTGCCCGGACGGAAGCCCGAGCGAAAACGGCTGCCCCGAACCCGACAGCGACGGTGACGGCGTGCCGGATAGCGTCGACCGCTGCCCGAATACCCCGCCCGGAACGCGCGTGATGACCGACGGCTGCCCCGAAGACGACTTCGGCGACGATGGCCCGCCGGTTCTTGAGCTTCCGGACCGCGACGGCGACGGCATTTTGGACCGCGACGACGATTGCCCCGACGTCCCCGGCGTGGCCGAATATAACGGCTGCCCGCCCGACCGCGACGGCGACGGCATCCCGGACGACCAGGACGATTGCCCCGATGAGTTCGGCGTGCCGGAACGAAACGGCTGCCCGGACCCGGGCCGCAAGGTCGTGGTCACCAAGGATAAGATCGTCATCATCGACAAGGTTCACTTCGAGACGTCGAAGGCGACGATTCGCCCCGATAGCTTCGACATCCTCAACGAGGTCGTGGAAGTGCTCGAAGACCACCCGCATATCGAGGCGCTGCGCATCGAGGGACATACCGACAGTCGAGGCCGCAAAGCCTTCAACGATAAGCTCAGCCAGCAGCGCGCCGACAGCGTACGCAAATACCTGATCGACAAGGGCATCGCGCCCTCGCGCCTCACGGCCAAGGGCTACGGCCCGTCCACCCCGATCGACACCAACGACACCGCGGAAGGTCGCGCGAATAACCGACGCGTCGAGTTCACCATCCTCACGGGTGAGGACAGCGTCGACGAATGATTCCCACCTGCGCAAACCCGCCGACCCACGGCGGGCGTGTTCCTCCTCGGGACGCGTCCGCCGCGCCGCATGCGCGCCGTCCCTGGCGCGCGTCACTGCTCCTCGCGTTGCTGATTGCCGGCTTCCTGGCCGGTTGCGTCGAGGAGCGCAGCAGCATCGACCTGCAGCGGGTTCCGATGCCCGAGGGTGGCTCTGTCTATACCGTCGCCGTGCTCGACGGTGACCCGGAGCCAAGCCTCGTCGCGCCCTCCCACGCCGGCCTATTTATCCACCACAGCGACCGCGGCGCCTGGGAGCATATCCAGCCGCGCTCACAAGATGCGCTGCGCCAGCAACGCCTGGGCCAGCCCAATGACGAGGCGTTGACGCCCGCGCGGCGCGCGCTCAACTTTCGCCCCTCCGAATTATTTACCGCCCATGACTCCCGCCTCTGGCTTGCCCCGGGCGTCTCGGAGACCGGCACCCAGGAGTTTTTGACCAGCGAAGACCTCGGTCGCACCTGGAGCCGAACGCCGCTGCCCATCATCGCGGCCCAGCCCGAAGATCCCCCCGACGAGCCCGAGACCAGCGACGCCCCAGACGCCGGCTCAGATACCCAGGACGAGCGTCCACCCAGCGATCAACCGGCGCCCGATGGGCCGACCGACGAGACCCAACCGCCGGCTGAGCCCACCCTTAGGCCCAACCCGGCGCACCTGCGCTTCGTCAATACCGGCGAGCTCGGGTTCTACCTGATGGGCGCGAATAACCTGTGGAAGCTCAAACTCCCGGCCGACGCGCCCCTGCGCGCGGACGCCCAGCCCGAGGAGCTCTGGGAGAATATCTCCCTGCGCGGCGCCCAGCTCGACGACGACTCCAATCGCACCAAGCTGCCGTATATGCTGCGCCACTACCTTCCGGCCGCCCCCCAGCGCCCCTACGAGATGCTCACGATGCTTCGCGAGCGCCTCCATATTTACCGACGTGACGCGGGCGAGCCGAAGTTTAAGGAAGTCGCGGTGCTCGACGGCGCCGACTCCCAACTGGCGACCGTGCCGGGCACCAACCTGGTGCTCATCCTGACCTCCGAAGGGCTGTTCAAGAGCGAAGATGACGGCAAGACCTGGAACCGCCTCACCTGGTATTCCCTGACCCAGGATGACACCCAGGGCCAGGCATTGCAGGTGCTGGCCGCCACCCCGGACCACCCCGCGACGCTGCTGCTCGCCCTGGAAGACGGCGCGATCTATCGAAGCGACGATTTGGGCGAGAAGTTCACCGAAGTGCGCCCCCCTGACCTTGACCTTCGCGGCGTCGTCGACTTCGCCTATAGCCGCAAACACGACCGCGTCTGGGCCGCCACCAACGGCGCCGGGGTGCTGCGCTCCCTAGACCGCGGCAAGACCTGGCAGAACATCAACGACGAGCTGCGCGCCACCCGCGCATCAGATATCGGCGCCGACGAAAGCGACGCCTTTTTGCTCGGCACCGACGCCGGGCTCTACCGCCTCGCCGGACGCCCCGAGAGCGGCCAATGGCAGATGCTGCAACCGCGCGCCATCACCGCGATTCGCGTCGAGCACGACAGCGGCGCCATCCTCAGCGGCACCACCACCGGCGCCATCGTGCGCCTTGAAACCAGCGGTAAATCGAGCGTCTCACAGGCCGCGCCCTCCGCCCCCACGGGCGCCACCGCGTTTCGCGCCCCGCGTTTTCGCGGCATGGATTTGCCCCCGCGGGCCATCGTCGCCATCGAAGCCCACCCGGATAACCCTCAGGTCTACGCCTGGTCCGCCCACCGCGGCCCACTGACCTCGCTGGACTCCGGGGTCTCATGGACATCGCTCGCCCTGAACCCGGCCTTCGAGAGCGCGCTTGAGGGCTCCTATATCTCGAACTTCACCACCGAAGTCGGCGAGCGCATCTATCTGGTAACGCGCGGCCTGAACCCCTCGGCGCCGACACAATTATGGCGATCCTATAATAACGGCGAGACCTGGCACGCGGTCTCCAGCCTTGAGCGCGGCCCGCGCCCCAGCGACGTCTTCCTGGCGCACAACCCGAGTTTATCCCCCGAAAATGTCTTTATGGCGCATCGAAACCGCTTCGCGCGGTCCCTGGACGGCGGAAGCTCCTGGCGCGACCTGCGCGGCCCCTGGAGCGACGGTGAGATCCTTCTATACGAGCTTATCGACGACAAACATCTGCTCATCGTCGAGAGCTTCCAGACCACCTATCTGGTGTTGGTCACCGACACCGAGCAGGAACGCCCGAGCTTTCGCAATTATCAGTTGAATTGGCCCAAGCGCCGGGGCATTGACCGCGCCGACATCCACAATATCTCGGTGCAAGGCGGCTACTTCTTCCTGAGCACCGACCGCGGCCTCTACACCGGCAAAGTCCCCGATGAGCACCAACGCCTGCCCAACGGGCTCGCCGTGCTCATCACCATCATCTCGGTCGCACTGCTCACCCTGCTCGGGTTCGGCATCATGCGCGCGACCGCGTAACTCAGCGGGGCTCAGGCGCGCAGATTATTGCGCGTCTGGAAACTCCAACAATTCGGTCTCGATGATATTCTCGCGGGTCAGCGTTCGATGCACCGGGCAGCGGTTCGCGATTTCGACCAGACGCGCGCGCTGCGCGGCGTCCAGGTCCCCGCGGAGGCGAATCTCTCGGCTAAATTTATCCACCTGTGCGCCGCGCTTGTTATCCGCAGCGCCATCGGCGCTGACCTTCGCGTGGCGAACCTTTACCTGAACGTGCTCAAGCGGCCACTCCTTGCGGTCGGCGTACATACGCAGGGTCATCGACGTGCAGGCGCCCAGAGCGGCGCACACCAGACCGTAGGGGTCCGGCCCCGCGTCGTCCCCGCCCATGCTCAGCGGCTCATCGACCCAAAATTGATGCCGCCCCAGGACCACACGATTGACATAGAGCCCCTCGTCGGTTTGCTCGACGAGCACCGTGTCCGGCTCGCTATCTTCGCCGGTCGCCTCGGCCGGCTGCGCCCGGTCGATATACAGGTCCGCCCAGGTCGCCAGCATTTCGCCCGCGAATTGCCCGTGCTCAGCGCCGCGCAAAAGATGACTCGCGCCGTCCAGCGTCACGAAACTCTTTGGGTAAGATGCCGCCTCGAAGATCTGCTCGGCGTTTCGAATATCGATGACGCGGTCCTGCGGGCTATGCATCACCAGCAGGCCGCCGTCGAAGGCCGCGATATCCTCGGCGAGCTGTGCGTCGCGCACGTCATCGAGGAATTGGCGCTGAATCTGAAACGGGCGGCCGCCGATATTCACAGTCGCCACGCCCTGGGCTTCGACCGCGTCGATGTCGACCCGGATCGAGTCGAGGATATGCGCCGGGTCAAAGGGCGCCGCGATGGTGCAAACCCCGCGCACTTCGGGGATCTGGGGCGCGGCTTTGAGCACCGCGGTTCCCCCAAAGCTATGCCCGATCAGCAGCGTCGGCGCCTCGAATTCGGCCCTCAAAAAATCGGCCGCGGCCACCAGGTCTTCGACGTTGGAAGAGAAGTTGGTATTGGCAAAATCCCCCTCCGAATTGCCCAGCCCCGTGAAGTCAAATCGCAGCACCGCGATGCCCTTGGCGGCCAGGTGCTTACTCAGACGCACCAGGGCGGTGAGGTCCTTGCTGCAGCTAAAACAATGCGCCAGCAAGGCGTAGGCGCTGGGCTCAACATCGGCGGGAGTTTGCAGGCGAGCGTCCAGGGTGAGGCCATGCGCGCCCTTAAACGAGACGCGACGTGCTTTGGTGTTCATCAAAAGCTCCTGTCATAGTCCTAAAATTCGCTGCGCCATGCCCCGGCCTGAGGCCGCCCCGCCCGCCTATTTCAACTCACGCGCGAGCGCGTCGACCGACTCCGCCAGCGACGGCGCCTCCTCACCGCGCGGCATCACGCACCAATTAAGCAGGTGCAAAGAGACCGGCACGATCTTATATCCGTCCTTTCTCTTCACCCGAAAAACCGGCGGCGACGCAAAGCCCGAAGAATCCGGCGTGCACACGCCCCACTGCACGTCCAAATCGTGGACCGCGCGCAGGATCACGCCGATAAAATCGCATAAGGCCTGAAAAATCGACGGGTCAATCCAGCGCAGACAATTCTGTTTGTCCTGGACGATAAATAGTTCCAACTCGTGGAGACCCTTGCGATTCGGGGTCACCGAGGCGTTCAAATATTGGCGCAAATAGGTCGCCATAAGGCGTGAGGGGCCGCCGGGGGTCTGCCCCCAGAACTCACCCGCCAACTTCTTGGTCATCTCCGCCTGGATGGTCAACAGGTTGTTGGCGATCACCGGGTCCACCCGCGAGATATCCATCACATAGACCGCGCTCGGGCGCGGCGAGGGCGTCAGCCCGGCTGCGCGCGCCTCGTCTCGCCAGGCGTTGATCCGCTCGGCGTATTGGTCCGGGGCGAAATCGATCTTCGAAAACCCGATCTCCTCGATGACCTTCTGGCTCTCGGCCGACATCGGCGCGAACACGAGCAGGCGCATCTTCTCAAAGTTGCGCGCGGCCGTCTTATTATCCGGCGACTTACTCAGCTCGGCCAGGACGGTCACCTGAATCAGCTCGCGCAGCAGCTTATCCAGGGCCCGCGCGCCCGGGTCAGACCAGGCGCCCAGGGTCCACTCCCAACTATCTTCGAGCGTGACCTCGAGCACCCGCGGGTGCACCGCGGAGGCGTCGATGGGCTCGCTCTTTTGGCGACGCGACTTATTTAACTCCGGCAATAAGGCGTCGAGCGGGCGCTCCTCGGACATTCTCCCGAGGGCACCCATCCCTAGATCACCAGGCGCTCCGTTGCTTCCGTTCTCATTCGAACTCATTGAGTTCACTCCGCAGATATATGATCAACAAACCCAGGCTTCAGGTTGCTAGCAACTCCCCAGGTCTCCTTATTCCAGCGCTCTCGGTGCGCGCGGAAATACCCCATCGAGTCCAGGGTCCAGCGACTGGCCAGCGGGTGTTGCTCGGCGACGTTTTTGAGCTCCAGCGGGTCGGCGTTTCGGTCGTATAACTCATAGGTGCCCCGCTTCAGGTATAATTTCCACTGCTTCATCTGCATCGCGTAGTGGATCTTATATTGGGTCGCCACGGCCGGCTCGGGGTAGTCCCCCTGGACGTGATGGGTCAGCGGAATCACGCTCTTACCCTGCAAATCATCGGGGCGCTTGG
This sequence comes from Bradymonas sediminis, assembly GCF_003258315.1. GTDB lineage: Bacteria > Myxococcota_A > Bradymonadia > Bradymonadales > Bradymonadaceae > Bradymonas > Bradymonas sediminis. Next base: position 1,169,436 of record NZ_CP030032.1, on the reverse strand, counting down.
CCCCGAGCGCGTCGAGAATCGTCGGATAGACGTCGATGACGTCCACGCCCGCGGTGACCACGCTATTCTTGTTGATCAGCGGCGGATAATAGACAATCAGCGGCACGTTCACCAACTCCTGGTGGACGTTATGGCCGTGCCCGACGCTGCCGTGCTCCCAGAATTCCTCGCCGTGGTCGGAGGTGACAATCACCATGGTTCCCTCCCACAGACCGGCCTCTTCGAGCCCGGCGCGAAGCTCCCCAAACGCCTGATCATTATAGGTAATTTCGCCCTTATACAGGTTGATAATGCGCTCTTTGTCGCGCTCGCTGACCGCGCGACCGCCCTTGATGGCGCCGAGGTCCTGGCCCGAGATATAGCGACCGTAGCGGCCACTATAGGGCTTGGTGTCATAGAGCTCGGTGATGCCCTTATGCGCGCGGTAGGTCACGTGCGGGTCGATGGTGCCGAGGTACAGAAGAAAGGGGTCCTCGGAGTTCTTCTTCGCCCAATCCAGGCCGTGCCGGGCGATGTCTTCGCCCTTGATGCCCCAGCCCTCGCGCAGGTTGTTGACGTAGTGATTCCAGCCCTGGGCGAAGCCGCCGTTTTTGGAGACATAGCCGTTGGCCACGTGAATCGCGGTCTTATAGCCGTGGTCCTGAACGGCCTCGGAGAAGAGGTAATGACGCGGGTGCAAAATGCCCTTGCCGACCAGGCCGTTTCGGCTCGGATATTGCCCGGTAAACAGCGCGGCGTGGCTGGTGCGTGACTCGTTGCCCTGCACATAAGCCGTGGTGAAATAGGCGCCCTCCTCGGCCAATTTGACCAGGTTCGGGGCCTGCACGTCGGTCTCAAACCCGAGGGGCAAATAGTCGGCGCGCAGGGTGTCGATGACCCACATGATGATGCGCTCCGGGGGTTTGACGCCCGTCGGCACAGCCGGTCGCTCACCCGGCATTACCAGCGAAGCCTCGCGAATCTCGACCTGCTCGCCGGCGTCACACCCGTCGCTGCCGCGCAGCTCGACGCGCGCGATTTGCTCGGACCACTCGGAAAGGTCGATGGCGGTCTTCTGCTCGGTGCCGCGCGCTTTGACGAGGTTGCGGGCCACCGAGGTCGCCTTCTTCACGCCGGTCTTCGCCGCGGGGTCCTCGATATAGAGTTCGAGTTCAACGCCGCACTCTTCGGGAGCGTGAAGGTCCAGCGAGAGCTGGCCTTTCTTGGGCACCCAAATATACCAGGCCATGCCGGTCTCGGCGTCCAGCGTCAGCTTATCCTGAGCCAGCGGCATCGACGAGTGTTTTTCGAGCGCGGCCGCGGCCATAGACACCGCCTCGACCGCCTCCTCAGCCTCCTCCTCATCCGGCGCTGGCGTGGCACCTTCGCCCCCGCCCGCGCTTCCGCTCCCGGCCTGCGCCGCCGAATCGGCCACCTCATCCTGCTTGGCGCCTTTATCCTCGGCGTCGCCTTCGGCCGGCGCCTTCTCGGCCGCGGCCGCCTCATCCGGCAGCGCCGCTCCGAGCGCCACCCAGGCAATCGCACCGCCGGACAGCTGTCCGTTAATGCGACCCATATTCGAGAACGAGAGGTCAATCTGGCTATCACCGCGGACCTTGGAATCCGCCGGCACCGTAATCGTCACCTCTTGCCAGCCCTCGGCCAGACTGGCCGGCTCGAGCGCCTGACCGTTCACCTTGACCGTCAGCGTATTCTGCCACTGCGCCGGGTTGAAGACCTTCAGGCGTAATTGCTGCTCGACATCCGGGCGCAGCGTCGGCAGCCAGAGGCTCGCGTTTCGCGCCTTAATCGCCGCGGCGGTCTGCTTGTCGAGCGTGGTCCCGAGCATCCAATCTTTGGTGTGGTTGCCGTGAATATAGCGCATAAAATCGGGCGTGTTCGCGTCGACCAACAGGGTCGGCGCGCGGTCTGCGAACGCGATTCGATGCGCCAGCGGACGGTTCACCAGAAGATCGAAAACCGAGAAATGCGCGCCCTCAAGGGCGGGCAGCGCAGGCGCGATCTTCGGCTTCTCCGGCTCCGCCTTCGCGGCGGCCTCACCGGCCTTGGGCGCGCTGGAGTTCGCGGCGCTCGTGGCGAGCCCCTGAGACTCGGATTTCTGACGGGTATCCGTCGATTGCGCGCTGCATCCAGTGCCCGCGAGCATCCCGCAGACGGTCGCGGACAAGAGCCCGAGCCGCCACAAATTCGATGACGTATTTTTCATGGAAGACTGTAAAGAGGGTTGAATTCGTGCCTGAAGATTCGACTCGGCGGGGCGTTTAGATACCACAACGCCCGCCAGCGAGGTGCTGGCGGGGTCGGACAGACGATCTATTTTCACAGATTGACTCAGTTTAATTTAGTGCGGTTGAACCGTGTGGAGACCAGGCCGGCTCGGTTGAGCCCGATTCCTGTGGCGCTGACTAACTCGTTCATCGTAATTTCTGCGGCGATTGCGTCAATAAAAACCTCGCCGGTTTGCATCAGGTCCTCGCGCCCGTTGGTGGGCTCGGGCAGTGAAATCTCGTGGGTAAATTGGCCCTGCGTGCCGGCCGGTCCGACCGACCAGACATCCCAGGACCTCTCTTGACCAACCATGCGCACGCGGAAGAGCGGGCCCGCGTCTGCCTGCACGCTCAGCGTGCGCGCGGCCGGGTCGAGCGTGGCGGTCGACGCGTCCGGGAACGCGCCCAAAGCTACCCTGCCGGGCAGCGATTGGCCATTCCACAGGGCCACCGAGAACTCATCGGGCAACGAAATACCGTCTTCAAATCCGACTTCGCTCGGCTCAAACGCGATGGCGATCACCGCGTGACGTCCGCCGCTCAGCGAGCCGTAGGGCGGCGCCATGGTCAGGCGACGATTATCCGGGCGACCATCTTCGTCTTCGTCGGCGGTCGCGCTGATTCCCAGCGGCACAAAGCCGGGGCCTTCAAGCAGCGTGCCGGCGACCAATACGGCGACCGAAGCCGGGCCGTTGGTCATCTCGGGGAAGTTCGACACGTTGATTTCGCTGGCCAACACCTGCTTGACGCCCGGGCGCAGCGCGACTTCGGGGAAGGCGTCGTAATTCGGAATCATATCGCTGGTGTCGCCGTTGCCGTTGATATCGTTGACGTCGGCCACGCGCGGCATCGCGTTGAGGTTCAACGGACGGTTGGCGTGGTCGAAGCGGCTGAATAGCGGCAGCAAGGTCGTCAGCATATCGGCCGCCCCGCCGCCTCCTTGGATCAGGCCGAAAAGCTCCATGCCCGGCACTTTGCCGGCCAGGCCCCACCCCAGGCGCGCGCCCGTGGACGCGGTGGCGTAATATTTTTGCTTAATATCAAGGTCAAAGCCGAACACCTGCCCGTGAATCACCAATCCACCGGGCAGCGGCAGCTCACTGGCGCCCATGCCGGGGATCGAAACCTCCGACATAAAGGGCTCGCCCAGGAGACTCTGCAGGTTCAGGTTGAGCAACCCGCCGGCGATGCTCGCCCCGGCGAGTCCCAGGTTCACGTCCCCGCTGGAGTTGATGCGGCTCAGGTCGAAGTTACCGGTGAAGCCGCCCACCGGACCGCTGCCAGCGCGCTTCGAAAGCGGGATGCGAACATCTGCCGTGCTCAGACCGTTGATCGTGATATAATTATATTCTTCGGCGAACACCGACAGACTATAGCCGCCATCCGGCATGTCGAGGCCAGCAACGCCGGTCGCATCGGTCGTCACAACTTGTCCGGCGATCACGACCTCGGCGCCCACCACGGGCGCGCCGGTCTCTTCGTCAAAGATGCGAACGCGAAGGTCGCCGACGGCGACTTCGCTCTCGCCGACCAGCTCAATCGCCCCCTCACAGGCCACGCCCGAAGCGGTCTGGGCGCTCAAGGTGGTGCTGCCGGTGCCGCCGGCGCCAAGCGCGCTCTGATGATTGGCGGCGATGGTGGCGACGGAGGGGTCGCTGGAGGTCCATATAAACGTTGCGGCCAGGCCCTCGCCGTCGGCGTCCATGGCGAATGCCTGCAACGGAATGCGCTGGTTGCGCGACACGCTCAGGGTTTGGGAGGCCACAAAACACGAGGTCACGCTGGGCGGCGTGACGCACTCCCCGCCGTCACATAGCTCACCATCGGCGCAATCATTCGGGCCGCGACAGACCTCCTCAAAGCATTGCCCACCCACACATTCATAGCCTTCCGCGCACGCGCTATCGGCGTCGCACTCCGGCGAATAGGTGCAACTGCCGCCCAGGCAGATCTCGTCATCGCCGCAATCGTTATCGATGAGGCACTCGGGGCGGTCGATGCAGAGATCTTCGGCACAGAGTTGCGCGGCCGGGCAATCCCGGTCGGTCTCGCAGGCCACCTCGATGACATCCGGCTGGTCGGGGCCGCCGTCGACTTCGGCGTCATCAACAAACCCGTCCTCAACATCGTCGGCATCCTCGAGACCGCCGTCCTCCCCGTCGCCCGGGTCAAAACACGCGCCCTCGACGCAAACCAGGTCTCCCGGACACGGGTCCGTCTCACTGCAGACATCCTCGGCGGCGTCTCGGCCGCACCCCACGGAGGCGACCAAAAGCAATGAGAATAACCAGGCGTATATCGAGGTATATGAGCGCATTTCTTATCCAATGACGGAAGTTAATTAAGTTGCTGAAAACAATGTTATCTTCGCTTCAGATGATTTTCCTAAGACGCCTTAATGGTGACGCAAAACGCCGCGAGTTTCAACGTCATTAGGTTCATTTATTCGAATGAACCATCGTCGCGAAATATCGGCAGTTTTTGGCTGCGAACCAGTTGGCGTTCGCGACGCATCGCGTAGCGAAGAATCGCCTTTTTATGCAGCTCCGAGATCGCCCGAAACTTCACCGCCGTCGACTCCCCATCCTCGGTCTCCTCGACCCGCACGACCTCGCCAAGGGCGAGCACGTCGGGGTTGTGAATGCTGGGGATGCGCAATTTGAATTCGACGAAATCCCCGACCTCAAAGCGCGGCTCGTCGGCTTCTCGGATGTAGTGAAAGCCGCGGTCATTGACCGTGACCCAGCGCGACTTCAGCGCGCCCTGCCCGCTTCGCTCAACGAGGCGGTGAATCTCGGTCAACTGCTGGCGCAGCGCGCGCACCTCGTTGAGCATAAAGACGACCTCGCGCGGCAGCTCGTCGCTGCGCTCGCTCCAATCGATCGTATCTTGCAAGGCCCCCTCGGACTCGGCGACCGCCATGTCCAGGATGCGCGCCTCGACGGCGTCGATCTTATCGGCCTCAACCACCCGCACCGCGCACGGCAGTAAACTGCGCACGCGAACGGAGCTTCGACGGTCGTCGGCCAGGCGATTCTTCGGGTCATTCTGTTCGGTCGTCATGATATCATCCTGCGCGAGTGACGTTTGCCGACGCACTATACATTGTGTTGGCAAAAGTCTAAACGAGGATCGCAACGCGGAGCTTCGATACTCCGCGATTCCTTATTTCCCGTCGTTCATTTCATCTTTTTTGCTGCTCGCAGGCCAATCTTATGCTTCATCTCGCCGCTCCAACGGACCCGGGCTGGTTTGACCGCATCGAAGACGACCTTCATCTGGTGCTGGTCGATCATGCCCATCTCGAAAAACGCGCCGCCTCCACCGCGCTGAGCATGATCTTTCGCTATACCGGGCGCCCCGATCTGCCCATGACCCTGAGCCCCATCGTGCGCGAGGAGATGCGCCATTTCGAGCAGATGCTCGGCATCCTCGCCGAGCGCGGCATCGAGCTGATCAGGCTGGAGGCTGCGGACTACGCCACCACCCTGGTGGGCAAGGTGCGCAAACAAGAGCCGCAGCGCCTGCTCGACCGGCTGATCGTCGCCGCGCTCATCGAGGCGCGCAGCGCCGAGCGCTTCAAGATCCTCTCCGAGCGGGTCAAGGACGCCCCGCTGGCCGCCTACTACGGGCAATTATTTGAATCCGAGGCGCGCCATTATACCGTCTACACCGACCTGGCCCGGCGTTATTTCGGCCACGACGCGGTGAAGACCCGCCTGGATGAATTGGCCAGCGCCGAGGTCGAAGCACTCCAGAGCACCACGAAACAGGCGCGGCTGCATAGTTGGTGAGTGGCGCCTGACGCCAGCGCGAATAGAAAGCAAAAGCCGGCTGCCCCAATGGGCGGCCGGCTTTTGCCATATCAAACGCGGTCAAAGCGCTCGATTATTTAACTTCGATTTCCTGACCGTTTCGATAGGCTTTCTTGACCTGATCTTTGGCCGCCATGATCGTCACGTTCGCGAACGAGGCTTTGACTTCGTACAGCGGCGGCTCCTGGCTATCGTTGATGATGGTGCCCGAGAGGACATGGCCGTTCTTCAGCAGAACTTGCTCGTAGCGGTCGAGCCCCGCGGGCTTCGAGCCGTTGGCCCAGACGATATTTGCGACGGCCGACTTCGGAATCGCGCGGACCTCGCCGTAGCGAAGAAACACATAAAAATCGACATTTTCGGCGACCACGGTGCCGCGAATTGCCTGGCCGTCGTTGAGCTTCATCTCGTCGGCTTTCGGCTGCACGCACTCAGGGCATACATTTTTGACCGGCGTAAAGGGTTTAAAATCGGCGGCAAATGCGCTCGTCGAAATCCCCATAAGAGTCGCGGCGCAGGCGAACGACAAAAGCCATTTTTTTACACTCATTTTCAATTCCCTAAAAATTTCTGCAACTGAACGCTTAACAAACGAAATACACGGGCATTAATAAAGCACTTAGCGTGCCAAAAGTCCACGCATCGCGCGCATCGCTTCGGGCATGGTCAGCGGGACCGCGGCGATGCTGGCCACGGCGTTGAGCGTGGTGAACACGTCGAGGTGACCGTCTTCGATATCTTCGAGCACCTGGCGGCCGACGGCGACCGCGCGAATCGCCGAGAACCCCGCGCTCGCGATGGAGATCCACGGGCTCTCATCGGCCCGACGCTCCCCGCCTGCCGCGCTCAGCGCGATGGTCGCCGCGTGCGAAGACGTGATCGGCGCGGAGCGATGCAGCGACTCCCGGGACGGGCGCATCGTGGTCTTCCAGCGGTACGCGTCCAGGATGGCCGCGCCCGCCCGGCGATCCGCCTCGCTGCTGCGTGGGTGCGCGCTCTCCAAAAGAAATCGCGCCGACGGCAGCGACGGCAAGACTTCGCGCCGATAGGCCTCGCGCGCCGCCTCGCTCAACAGCCCGACCGCCGCCAACCCCTGAACCGCGCGGCGCCGGCGCATATCGCCCCGGTGCTCGCGCTCACGCTGAGCGTCTTCGATTTCACTTAATTGGCGATTTATTTCGTCACGGTCAATCGTTATCACGCTCATCTTAGTCCGAACTCCTCAAAGCAATAAAATCTCAATAGTCAGCCAAAAAACGCCGGCCGGGCGCCGTATTATTTCGCGATCTCGATCTGCTCGTCGAGCCGTTCCTGGCGCTCGTCGACCGTATTCTGAACGTTATCCTTCATGCCGGATAGGCTCTTATTAATCCCGCCAATTCCGGTATTCACGATGGTCGGAATCTCGCGCGTCGGTCCCACATCGGCGGGCTCCTCGCTCTGCGATATCGTCGTCGACGTGCGGTATTTCGACAGCTTCGAGAGCGCTTGGCTCCCGAATATAAGCGCATACACGGCGATCGCGGCGCCAATGGCGAGGACGATTAATTTCAAACGCATCTTAACTCCCACGGGCGAGTTGCAAAAAAAATAGTGAGCCGCGCCGAGTATAATTGATCCCGGTCAGAATGAAACCACGGCGAAGCTGCCGCCCCACGCCCCGGGGCGAGCGGCCCGGTTGAGCCGATTTCTGCTCGACGCGTCTGGTTCTGTCGAAAACACTCCGTTAGAATCGCCGCGCTCTCTCCAGCTCTCGCACCTCAAGGGTCTATTCGTGAAAAAACTCCGGCGTCAGTTCTATTATCTTCTCGAAGATGACCACGCTGACACTCTGGGCCCCCAGATCGTCGAATACGGCCTGGCCACGCTTATCACCATCAATATTATTGCGCTGATGCTGAGCACCATGCCCGAGTTGCAGGCCTATGACGCGGCCTTTGTCGCGATCGAGCGCCTCTCGGTCGTTCTCTTTAGCGTCGAGTATATCCTGAGGGTCTGGTGCGTCGCCGAGCGCCTGGAGGACCCATTCTGGGGCCGGGTTAAATTTATCTTCCACCCGCTGATGCTCATCGACCTGATGGCGGTGGCCCCGGGCTATTTTACGGGCCCGCTGGACCTTCGCTTCGCGCGCAGCTTCCGCCTGATTCGAATCCTCAAGCTCACCCGACACTCCACCGCGCTATCGCTGATCATCGAGGTCTTGCGCCGCAAGCGCGAGGAACTTTTCTCGGTCGCGCTGATCTCGGTGCTGATGTTGGTGATGGCCTCCGGCATGATCTATTACGCCGAGCACCCCACGCAACCGGAGGCGTTTTCGAGCATCCCCGAGTCGATGTGGTGGGCGGTTATGACCATGACCACCGTGGGCTACGGCGACGTCACCCCCGTCACCACCGCCGGCAGGATCATCGGCGGGTTGGTCGCGCTCACCGGCGTGGGCTTCTTCGCCATGCCCGCCGGCATCCTGGCCTACGGCTTTAGCGAAGTTATCTCCGAGAAAAAACAGAAGCTAAAAGAGGCGAAGCGCCCCAGATAACTCGCAAGCCCTTCGCGCGAGCGATATTCTCTCACACGAAAAAGCCTTCTTAGAATTTCTAAGAAGGCTTTTGCTGTTGCGATTTCTTTCAAGTACCGGAGGTGGGACTCGAACCCACACATTCTTCCGAACATCGGATTTTGAATCCGACGCGTCTACCATTCCGCCACTCCGGCAAGAGTGTCATCGAGGGGTTTCAAACTTCTAAACCGCCCAACGGAGATGCGTTATTAATGGAGAATTTCACGCTGGTCAAGACAAATTGAAATTAATTTAGAGGGGTGCGAGGTAGGTTGCTTTTCAAGACGTGTACTTAGCATAGGGGATTTGAGAGGAATTAACAACGCGCGAAAAGAAACCGGCAAAGAAAAGCGCGAAATAGTCGGTTCTTTCGATCGAAAGGCACCGATAATCGCCCTCAGAGCGCGATCTCGCGCGATTCGCTACCAACGCCAGTTCCCGTCGAGCATGCCGGATTCGGGGTCGGGTCGCCCGGTATCTAATTCATAGACAAATTTTTCCTGGCCGCCCTCAATGACCGCGCCAGTCATCTCCATCGCCGGGGCGAACTCAACCTCGTCGCCGATGCCCGACTTTGTATAGCGGGGCACCGCGGGATGAAGCACCTGGAACTCCTCTTCGTAGAATTCGAAGAGCCGCCAGATAAGCTCCGCCTGGGCCGGCGACGCCACGACGGTCGAGACGCCAAGGTCGCCGAGCTCTTCGGCGCAAAGCGCCAGGTGAGCCCCGAGCGTTCGCATGCTGAGCTCGGACGCCACGCTGCTATGCGCGCCCGGGTCCACCGGCAACTTCGGCTTCTCTTCGCCCAACAGCCGGCCCAGCAACTGCCGGGCGTGGCGCGCCTGGCGGCGCTGATGCGCGATCGCGACCAACTCCCTGGGAGGAAGCAAATCCGCGTTGATAAACGCCGCGCTGCTCTCTAATTTGTGGAAGACCTCAAGCTCGCGGAGCGTGTCAGCGTCCGGCGCTCCGCGCGCCCCACGAAGCGCCGGGCAATCGTAGGCGCCAATGGCCGCGTAGGGGTGCATCAATCGCTGCTCCATCCCAAGCGCGGCCAGCGCAAACGTGCCGTTAATCTGCTCGGGGATCACCGCCGTCGCGTGCACCCCGCGCCCGCGCAGCGCGCGCGCGAGGCCCTGGGCGAACTCTGGATAACCGCCGCGCCCCACCAGATAGATGGCGACCTCATCCCCCTTGCCCGTAGCCTCTTTCCAGGCGGCCATCTCGGCGTCGAAGACATGCAAAAACGCCCGCAGGGCCTCCTCGCCAAGGTCCACCCGCCGGTCGCCCAGCCACCCGGCGACCACCGCGATGACCGGCATCTCCAGCGCATCCGACAGCGCCGCGATCGCGTCGCCTCGGGTCATCATATTCGCGCCCGATTCATCGGCGTCTTTCGCGTGTAGGTCCAAACCGCATCACTCCAGAAAAAAACCTTCGGCGCCATTATTTCGGCACGAACTCAACGCGGCGATTCTTTGCATAATCGCTGGCCGTCGAGCCGTAGGCGGCGGGCATCTCCTCGCCATAGGACAGGATATACAGGCGGTTCTCGTCGACGCCCAATTGCTTCAAATAGGACTTTACCTGGCGGGCGCGGCTCTCCCCAAGAGACAGATTATATTCGGGGGTTCCGCGCTCATCGGTATGCCCCTCCAGCGTCACGGTGCGCTCCTTATTCTGCTTCATCCACTTCACGTTCTCGGCGAGCACCGAGCGCGCGCTATCGCTAAGCCCGGCGCTATCGTATTCGAAATACACCGTGCCGAGCGTGTATTTCTCCTCGGGCTGCGCGTCGCGCCCGTCGTCTTCGTTGTCCTTGGCATTCTTATCGGCGTTGGCCGCCTGGCGCGCCAACTCGGCGCGGCGCTGGCAATCATCCCAATTCAGCTCGCCCTCTTTTTTAGCCTCGATGGCGATCTTCTCGGCGGCCTTCGCCTTGCGCTTGGCCTCGTCGTATTTCTCCTGGTCGACCAACTTCTCGGCCTCCTCCAAAAGGCGCTGGGCGGCGAGGAATTTCTCACTGGCGCAATCCTTGACGCCGCGCGCGTCCAGGATTGCCTGCTGGGCTGCCGACATCTCATCGGTCGGCACGCTCGCGCAGCCGCTCCCGATAAGAAGCGCCAAACCGGTCACCACGATTTTGACTCGATTAGAATAGCTCATATAGCCTGCTCAAATTTAGAAATTATTATGCTTAATAGCGCTGAATCAATCCACCAATTCGGTCATTCCCAGGCCGGCGATTGGTAGCCGGAGCCCTCGGTGATCGCGTTCTGAACTTCGCCGTCTGCGGTCATCATCCACACGCGCTTTCCCTTGCCGCCGCGGTCGCTGATAAAGACCAGATAGCGCCCATCCGGGCTAAACGCGGGGTCGGAGTTGTTGCCCTGGTCCTGGGTCAGCCGCTCGATGCTCCCCTCCAGGTTCACCGTGAAGATGTCGAAGGCGCCGCGCTCATCACGCGCCGAGAAGGCGATCAGGTTACCCGACGGCGACCAGCTTGGCTGAGTGTTATAGCTTCCCTGATAGGTCAGGCGGCGCTGATTGCTGCCGTCGGCGTTCATCACGTAGATCTGCGGGCCGCCCGAGCGCCCCGAGGTGAACGCGATCTTGGAGCAATCCGGGCTCCACGAGGGGCTGGTGTCGATCGCCCAATGGTCAGTGAGGCGCTGCGCGATTTTGCCGCTGCTCGGGTCAATCAGATAGATATCGCTATTGCTGCCGTCCTTCGACAGCGTCAGCGCGAGCTTGCCATTGCAATAATCCGCCCCGGTATTTTGGCCGCGCACCGACGAGAGCTTGCGCGACTTGCCGCCCTCATACACCCAGAGGTCCGGGTTACCGGCCTGGTAGCTGGTATAATAAATAGCGCCGCCGGGCCCAAACGAGGGGAGCATATTGATGGAGTTATTATTGGTAATCTTGGCGACGCCCTCTTCGCCCAGGCGCATCGCATAGATCTGCTTGTTTCGCTTTTGCTGGCGCACATACGCGATGCGCGAGCCGAAGATGCCCGGCTTGCCGGTATAATATTTGAGCACCTCGTTGGCGAAGGCGTGGACTTGCTTGATGTACTCGTCCTTGGAGAACGAGCCGCCCTTCCAATCCAGACGCGCGGGCTTGCCCTCCTCGACCAGGTAGAGGCGCAGGTCGAGCACGACCTGGTCGCCGTTGGTGCGCACCGAGGACTTAATCAAGCCCTGAGCGCCCACATTAAACCAGTTGCTAAACCCGATGGCCGACGCGCCCATGCCCTCCTGAGAGGTGTCGAAGAAGAAATTTCCCTCATCCAAAACCTTAAAGAAGCCCGCCAACTTCATATCGCGCGCCAGGGTATCGTGCACGGTCTGGGCAATCTTTCCGGTATCCCCGCCGGGCTCCAACGCCTTGGGAATCGCCATCGGGATCAACTTGCGTTTGACCCCGAGGGTGACGTCGATGTCGATGCCGCGGGTGTCCGCCGGCGCCGCCTCGGCGTTCGGCGAGCTCGCGCCAGAGTCCTGCGCGAAGGCGGCGGGGCTGAACAAAAGCGCGCTCATCACGCACAGCAAAAGAGTCGTTCTCAATAAGGCTTTCATATATTTCCTGGGTCGGCGATGGGTTCGCATCCATGAATCAACTTCAGGGTTTGGGCGAATCAATGCCGGATTCTATTCAATTAAATGAAGCGAAGATCATTTGCCTGTGACGGCCTTCCAATTGCGCAGATTGAGCCCCTGGCGCAGCACGGCGTCGCGCACCTCCGGCGCCTCGGGCATCGGGAGCTTGCGCCCCCCGCTGACCTCGAAGCGGCGCAGAAGTCGCTCGATGCTGGCGTCAAATTGCGCGTTATCGCTCTTGGTCGTGAACCGAAAAGACACGATATGCCCGCCCTCGGACAGGCGCACATACACAGCAACCTTGCCCGCCAGCGCGTTTATTTCTTCGTGGGTCAGCGTGCTCGGCACCCGCCAATATTTGCCCAGCGCCTCGAGCAGCCGCACCTGGTAGGTATTCATCATATTGGCCATCGCGGCGTCCGACACCGTGCCGCTGGCCACCCCGTCGGCGCTCCCCTCGGGGACCTCGTCGTTGGTGGGGCGGTTCGGGTTATTGAGCTCCTGGAGGTCGTCGAGCAATTTATTGCGCCGCGACTCCTGCTTTTGGGGTTTCGCCTCGGGCTGCTTCTCTTCGACTTTGGGCGGCGGCTCTTCGGCCGGTTTTGCCAGGTTGACCGACTTCTCCTTGACCTCGGGCGGCGCCGGATTGGCGACGCGCGGGAGCTGGTTTGGCGGCTTCTTTTCGCCCAGGGCGAGCAGCTCGACGTTCTGAAACTCCATCATCACCGGCGCGTCGACCGCGTCCTCTTCGGGCGTCGCATAAGCCCCGTAGATGATACCGCCAACGATCGTGGCGTGCAGCGCGAAGGTCGTCAAAAACCCGATGACCTGCATCTTGCGCTCGCCCGCAGGCCGCGCGCGCCCGAGCGATCTGGTGCCCCCGTCGATTTGATTATTGGAATAGTTCACGCGCTTGGCTCACTCCTCGGGATCGGCGTCATCGGTGAGATACTCCGGATTGGTGACCATGCCCAATTTGTCGATCCCGGCCTTCTTAATGCGGGCCATGGTCCCGACGACGAAACCGTAGGGAATCTCGGTGTCGGCCAAAAGATAAATCTCACCCTCGTCTTGGAGCTTCTGGTTGGCGCCGAGCTTCAGCTCGATCTCGTCAAAGCAGGGCTCAAACCGCGTCTTCTCACTGCCCTCAAGCTGGGCCGAACAATCCACCACCAGGGTCTCGCCGATATGGACCTTCAGGTCGCGCGAGATCTCCAGGATCATCTTATCGCTATCCTCGGGGTTGATCTGGTTCGGGTTATCCCGCGTCACCGGCAGCTCGAGGTCTACCTTGCGCTTGTCTTCTTCGGTCTTATCGATCATCGGCGCGGTCACCATAAAGATGATCAGCAACACCAACATCACGTCGACCATGGGGGTCACGTTGATCTCGGCGAGCATGCCGCCCGGTCCGCGATTGCCACTCATTGCCATGATTTATCTCTCCTGCAGTCAACTTAGGTCCAATCGAGCCAAACGTCTTCAATCGAAGAAATGACGCTTCACGATATTGAGAAAGTCGCTGGAGAAATTCTCCATCTCGGCACCCAGCACGCGGATGCGATTGACGAAAATATTATAAAAGACAACCGAGGGAATCGCGGCAAAAAGGCCCGCAGCCGTGACGATCAGCGCCTCGGCGATAGGCCCGGCGACCACGTCCAGCCCGGCCGCGCCCGCGGAGTTAATATTGACGAAGGCCTCCATAATTCCCCAAACCGTCCCAAAGAGCCCGATAAAGGGAGCGGTGGAGCCGACGGTGGCCAAAAACGGCACCATCGCCTCGAGCTGGGTCATCTCGGTGGAGGTCGCGCGGCGCAGCGAGCGGTCGACGTTCTCGATGCCGCTGAGCTGCACGCGCATCGGGTCGCCGGACTTGGCCGACCCGTCGCTCTGGTCGCGTTTTTTGAGCTTCGACAGCTCGATATACCCGGCCTTAAAGACCTGGCTCACCGGCGCCTTCGGGAATTGCTCGGCCGACTGAAAAATATTGTCCAGGCGCTTGGATTCCCAGAAGACCTCCAGAAATTTCAACGACTCCTTATGAACGCTGCGCAGATAAAACCACTTATAGCCGATGATATACCAGGACATCAGGCTGAGGACCGCCAACAATACCAACACCGCGATGACCACCCAACTATTGGTGTCCATCAAGATGTCAAAGATGCCCTTGTGCGCGGTCGCGTCCGCCTGCGCGGTGACAAGTTGAACCCATATTGCGTCCCACATGCGTGCTATCCTCTTCTGGTCGTTTCTTTAATGAAAGTCGTTGGTTAAAAAACGTCGCGCTTTAAGCCGAATCGGATCGGTCGTCTCGACGGTCCCATGGTTCTAGCAAATCTCGGGCGTACAGCGAAGCCACAACGCGAAATGTTGTGTCGATGAGTTTTCTGCGTGTGGTGTGATTGCGCAATGGGGTTGGGAAGGAATTTAATACGCTGGTGGGAGAGAGTATTCGGTCTGGCGCTTTCCGAGGGCTCTTCGGTTCGCGTTGGTCGTTAATGTTGGATGATGCGCGACGATGCGTAATGTCGGCGTTGGATGATGCGCGACGATGCGTAATGTCGGCGTTGGATGATGCGCGATGATGCGTAATGTCGGCGTTGGATGATGCGCGACGATGCGTAATGTCGGCGTTGGATGATGCGCGACGATGCGTAATGTCGGGGTTGGATGATGCGCGACGATGCGTAATGTCGGCGTTGGATGATGCGCGACGCCTTCCGGGGGCTCATCGGTTTGCGTTGGTCTTGGCGTTCTCGGAAGCCATAGCCAGGCGGGGGTTTGCGCTCTATTTGGGCGTCACCCCCGGCTATGCAGGTCCCGCTACGCGGGACGACGCTTCGGCTTCGCCTACGCTCATTGACGACCTGCGATGCGCGACTCGACGCTGTTAATAATGGATGGCTTGTGACGATGCTTAACGGTGGGGCTGGATGATGCGCGACGATGCGTAACGGTGGGATTGGATGATTTGCGACGATGCGTAATGTCGGCGTTGGATGATTTGCGACGCCTTCCGGGGGCTCATCGGATTGCGTTGGTCTTGGCGTTCTCGGAAGCGAGCGCCAGGCTATGGTTTGCGCTCTATTTGGGCATCACCCCCGGCTATGCAGGTCCCGCTGCGCGGGACGACGCTTCGGCTTCGCCTGCGCTCATTGACGACCTGCGATGCGCGACGCCGTTAATAAGCGAAGCGCCGTGTGGCGAAGCGTAGCGGAGCCACACCTTTTTAGCCGGGGGTGAGTCCCCGAGAATAGAACGTCCGCCGAACTGCAACGCCTCGCCGATACGCCCGAAACCGCCGCATTGCTAGGAGCCCCCGGGCGGAGCACCCAAACGCCTATATCGCCGACACACCAACCGACAAATCCCCCGCGGCCATCGCAACACCCAAACGCCTATATCGCCGACACGCCCCTCCCCGGGGCCATCGCAACACCCGAACGCCTCGAAAAAACGCCAAATAATTTTATCATTGCCTCGACCAACCACGCGCCTAAATTGTCGCCTCCAAAAGTCGTACATACAACTCAAGGAGAAGACCGATGTCGTTCACTCGATTGCGGTACCATATTGTTTTTGCGACGAAAAAACGCGTGCGCTGGATTCGCCCCGAGGTTGAAGCCTTCCTCTATCCGGTGATGGTCAAGATTGGCCGGTCATTGACGGGGCAAATCATCCGCCTAGGCGGCGTCGAAGACCATGTCCACGTGATCTGTGCGCTGCCCCCCAATATTTGCGTCGAGGACTTCGTGCGCGATCTGAAGTCACGTTCTTCATGCGCGGTCCGCGCTCACTTCAAGAACCTCTATGGATTCAGGTGGCAAGATGAATTCGGCGCCTTTAGCCTGAACCCCAACGACATGGGCGGCATCATCGCCTATGTCGAAAATCAAAAACGACACCATTCAAACCATCAAACGCGTGAGATCTGGGAGCGTCATTGCCGAGGTTGATATTAGACGCCTTCCGGGGGCTCATCGGTTCGCGTTGGTCTTGGGGTTCTCGGAAGTCATTGCCAGGCGAGGGCTTGCGCTCTATTTGGGCGTCTCCCCCGGCTATGCAGGTCCCGCTAGGCGGGACGACGCTTCGGCTTCGCCTGCGCTCATTGACGACCTGCGATGCGCGACGCCGTTAATAAGCGAAGCGCCGTGTGGCGAAGCGTAGCGGAGCCACACCTTTTTAGCCGGGGGTGAGTCCCCGAGAATAGAACGTCCGCCGAACTGCAACGCCTCGCCGATACGCCCGAAACCGCCGCATTGCTAGGAGCCCGCGGGCGGAGCACCCAAACGCCTATATCGCCGACACACCAACCGACAAATCCCCCGGGAGCCTAAAACGTAAGCATCCGCTGGGCCGTCGGCTCGCATCGTATCGGCCAAACAGGGTCCTCATTCGTCGCGCGCAGACCCCAGCACCAGATATCCCCATCTTCGCTCAAAACGCATTGACCCGAAAGATGCTCCCAATTAGCGGGAATCTCGGCGATCGGCGGCTGGGGCATATAACGATAATCTCCGACCCCTCGCCCGGGCGCCTGTTGGCCAAGGCCACAGGCCGAATTGTCGCCCCAACATCGAATCTCTCGCTCGTCGGTCACGCCACAAAAACCGCCAGAAAGAGCGGTGATATCCGTTAAACGAAGATCCCAATCGGTTCGCAGAGGTAGAGATGTTGATTGGCCATCATCTGGTCCAAATGGTCGCCCGAACTCTCCATGCGAAGGATGCATGGTGCTCCCCCAACACCAAACCTGTTGGCTTGCGTCACTCCCGCAGATCACGGCCCCCCTTCCGTAATTCGCGGTTGAGGCGAGCGTGGAGAATAAACTGGGTTGCGCAACACCAACCAGGCTGTCTTGATTGTCCGAGCTGCCATTGCCCAACTCTCCGTGGCCTGACCCGGAATTTTCGGACACCTTCTCACATCAAAAAATGATATCCTGTCATTAGGAGGTTCCAAATGAACGAAAAACCCAAACGCCCTCGCTTCACCGAAGAGTTTAAAGCCGATGCTGTTCGCCTGGCGATGAGTGAGTCGGTGCCAACGGCCCGGGTCGCCCGTGATCTCGGAGTTCACCCGAACACGCTGTACAACTGGGTCGCCAAACACCGCGCAGAGCATGCCGGTGAACGCCCAACAGACACCGTAAGCGATGACGAGCGCGAGGAGTTGCGCCGGCTGCGCCGTGAGGTTCGCATTCTAAAAGAGGAGCGTGAAATCCTAAAAAAGGCGGCAGCCTTCTTCGCCAAGGAGTCCCGGTGACCCAGCGCTACCGGTTCATCAACGAGGAGAAGGCAAATCATCCCGTGCGCACGCTGTGCCGCGTGATGCGGGTCAGCCGCAGCGGGTTTTACGACTGGCAAAAACGGCCGCTGTCCAAGCGTGCCCGAGAGAATGCAGCACTGTTGGTTCAGATCGACGAGATCTTCGAGGCAAACCATAAACGCTACGGCTTTCGTCGTGTTTTGCGCGTTCTTTTGGCCCGCGGGCATCACGTTGGAAAGCATCGCATCGCACGACTGATGCGTGAAAACGGTCTTTTTGCGCGCAAGCGACGCGCGTTCTGTAGAACCACCGATTCGCGTCATATTTATGATGTCGCCCTGAACAAACTTAACCGCGAGTTTACGGCGGCCGCCCCCAACCAGGCTTGGGTCGGAGACATTACATACGTCCCAACGGCCGAGGGTTGGCTGTATTTAGCGGTGCTCATCGACCTATATTCGCGGCGCGTTGTTGGCTGGGCCATGAGCCGATATATCGACAAAAAGCTAGCCCTAGGCGCGCTTGACATGGCCCTAAATCACCGCCGGCCTGAGGCCGGTTTTATTCACCACACAGACCGCGGCTCGCCATACGCCGCTGACGACTATCAGGGGGCATTAAAGCACGCCCAGGCCACCGTCAGCATGAGTCGCAAGGGCAATTGCTGGGACGATGCGCCCAGTGAGAGTTTTTTCTCAACCCTTAAAACTGAACTCATCTATCGTGAAGAATTCGCCACCCGTGACGCAGCTCGGCACGCCATTCTGCGGTACTTAATGTGGTATAACGCGCACCGTCTTCATTCCTTCAACGACTATGTCTCACCGATGCAGTTTGAGAGATTCATGTTGACGAACGACGAGGCGGCGTAAATGCTGCCATTTCAGTGTCCGTGAAACCCGGGTCATGCCACAAGGCCCAAATGAACTATGCCGAGGCGCGCGCCAAAGGCCATCCCATCGGCAGCGGACACGTCGAGGCCTGCTGTAAACAACTGGTGCAGACGGGAATGAAGCGAAACGGGCAGCGCTGGAAGCCCCGTGGAGGACAGTCCATTTTGACGCTGCGAAGCTTGGCGACGGACGCCAGATGGGAGGACGCGATGCAGGTGATGATGCCGAGCTTTAAGCGGTGCGTTGAGCCAGCAGCTCAGGCGGCGTGATCAATATGAGATTCACACCCTTTTGATTAGACGCTTGTCAAACCGATCCTGAATAAACTAATTGGTGCTTTGAATTATATGAAACCGTACCCAACTAACAAAAACACACGCGCACCCTCTTCACATTAAAACAATTCAAATAAACACGTTTTTTTGCATGTAAGCATTCAGCGGGTCTACCTAAAATGGGGCTGACAGACACTTTTCGGGTTGCCTGAGCGCCTCCGGTTCCGACACTTAATGTGATGGAGATACTACCCGACAAACGTGATTTACGCATCGCCGAGCTCGAAGCCGAGAACGCCCGTCTTCGTGGATGCCTGAAGGAACGGGAACTTTATTGCGCCAAACTCGCCGCGCAACTCGAACAAGCGTTAAAGCGCATTGACCAATTGGAGCGCCAACTCGGTTTGAATTCGCAGAACTCCTCGAAGCCGCCGTCCAGCGATGGGCCGAAGCAGCGTGCCCAGCGTAAAAAAAAAGAAAACGGAAAACGCGCCCAGGGCGCTCAAAAGGGGCATCCGGGCCACCACCGTGAGCTTTGGCCGCCGGAGAAGGTGGACCATCAAAAGCAGTATTTTCCCACAAATTGCTCAGAATGTGGGCTCGAGCTAGCGGCTGAAGATGCACGCGGCGAGCCGGTGCGCCATCAAGTTTTTGAGGTTCCGCCGAAGCTTATCGAATGCACCGAACACCAGCGCATGGCCTGTGAGTGCCCGGGGTGCGGGCATCGAACGCGCGCAAAGCTGCCCGAAGCGGTCGAAAAAAGCGGTTGGGGGCCGCGCCTGGTTGGGCTGCTGGCCACACTTGGAACGCTTACGACGGACACGCGCCGGCAACTCGACTGGTTTGTCGGCGAGGTGCTCGGCGCGCCCAGCTCGCTCGGGTGCGTGCAGCGCCATCTTGAGGAGGCAAGCGCCGCGCTAAAGCCCGGATTCGATCAGGCGTGCACGGCGATTCAGCGGGCCGAGCAGGTCGGGGTCGATGAAACCGGCTGGCGAAAAGGCCGACTTCCGCATTGGATCTGGGTCATTCAGAGCGCACAGGCTGCCGTCTATCGGATCCGGTCGGGTCGTACTAAAGCGGTCGCCCAGGAGATTATCGGCGCCCCCGGCGCGCGTATCTTCGTTACCGATCGCTACGGCGCGTACTCATATTTGGCGGCCGAACGTCATCAAATTTGTCATGCGCACCTGCTACGCGAGTTTGTAAAAATGTCGGAACTCGACGGCGAAGTCGGCCAGATTGGCAAGAAATTGGAGGTCATGAGCCGCGAACTTCAGGGTAAATGGGCGCGCACGAACGCCGATGAAATCCCGCACGAAAAATGCGTCATATGGGTCCGCCAAAAGGTGCGCCCAAAGTGGGAAGCCTTGCTCAAAAAGGCGGCGGCCCACGGGAAAGCCGCGCCGGCGGTAGTTCGCTGGCTTCTAAAAGATAAGCATCTAAAGATGGCCTGGGTTTTTCTGGAACACCCCGGCGTTGAGATGACCAACAACGCCTCGGAGCGCGCGCTTCGCGGGCCAGTGGTCCAGCGAAAGATCTCCTGGGGCTCGCAATCCAACGCCGGATTGCGGATGATGGAGCGGCTGTGGACCATCGCAGAGACTTGCAAGCGCCAGTCGATCAGCGCCCTCGATTATATCACCCAAGCGGTTGAGGCGCTGAGAAATGAGGCACCAGCACCGCTCTTGATCGCGTAAATGGCTGACTTTTAGGTCGACCCGCTGAACGCTTACTTTTGTATTTATTTTTTAAAATCATTATAGCACGCCACCCAAGTTCCAAAAGACCGCCTCCCACCGACGCCGCTCCGCCCGCCATACATCATTCTCAGTATCGCCAACTCCGAGGTTATCAAACCATCGCAGCCGCCCCTTCTCATCACGCATAACCGGCAGCGGCAGCCCGCGCAACGGCTCCGAATAGAACTCGAGTTGCTTGCCCTTCGATTTGCCAAAATTACGCAAATAACGCTCGCAATATGCGCTATTGAGCAAAACCATCAGTCGGATCAGATCTTCCAAGGTATCGCCCGGTTGGCCGACCAAATAGGTGCAATCGCTCGAGATCATTTGCCCGGCGAGGTCGAGGGCAAAGCAGGGTTTGGGGGCGCGGCGCGGGACCACGAGTTTGGGGGCGACCTGTTCGGCGCGCGAGCGTGGCCAGTGGAGGCGGTACCAGGGCATGGTGCCGGATTGGACTTCGCGGCGGCGCTCCAAAACCGGGCGAAAAGGCTGAAGATGCTCGGCCAAGAGCGCTTCATTTTCGACGCTCAGCGGGCCGTCTATATAAAGGGCGAGCTCCTCGGACGGGGGGGTATAATAGATGGCGTTGGGCGTGAGGTGGCGGGCGCGCAAAAGCGGGCGGAGCACGGTGGAGCCCGAGGCCGCGATTTTTGCCAGCTCTGGCGGGACCTCCTCGGGGCTCTCGAATAGAAATATCGGCGCGCCCTTGGCCGGAATCTCGGCGTCTGCGGCGTAGAATTTTCGATGGCGCGCGGTGAAGCGATCCGCGCCGCTCACAAACCCCTGTCGGTCGCTCAAAAAATCGCGCAGCGGCGGCAGATTGTCTTTAAGCGCCTGACCCCATTGCATCGTCTGATCGTCAGAAAAGACGGACCAGAGATCGGCGCCCAGTTCATCGGCGGCGTGCTCAAAAACGCGCGGAGCGCCCGCGTTCTCGCGCTCGATTTCACTCGACAAAATGGCGCCGACCAGCACGTCCCAATCCGCGGGCGCCTTCGCCAGCGAGACGGCCCGCAGCCGGCGAGGCGCGGCGGGCGCAGCTTCGGCGCGCCGAAAAATGCTGAGCAGCGTATGTTGCCCCGGCGCGTCGGCAAATATGCCGCCGGTCTCGACCCGCAACAAAAACTCCGGCGCCAGCCGCTCGCTCAAATCACGGCGCAACACCCGGGCGTGCGTCGCACTCAGCCAATAGGCCGAGGTCACAAAGACCAACTTCCCGCCGGGGCGCAAAAACGACGCGGAGCGGTGAAAGAACAGATATTGAAGGTCCATACGCGCGCAAAAATACGCCTGCAAATGAGGATGCCGTGCCTTGAGGTCGTCGAAAAATTCGCGATGCCCTTTCTCGCGAAGATAAGGCGGGTTGCCCAGCACCGCCGCCGCCCTGCCCTCCCACTCACACCAGGGCGCGTCGGCCCGCAGGCCGTCGCCGATATAAATGCGATCGGGTAAATCTTGCGGGATCGCGCCGCCTACCTCCAGACGCGTCGCCGCCAGGTTGATCGCGGCGGCCAGCGCCATCGTCGGGTTCAGCTCGACCCCGACCGCCCGCAGCCCCGGCGCGCGCCGAATCGCGCTCGCCAGCAGCGTCCCCGCGCCTGCCGACAAATCGAGCACAACCTCGCCGTCCCGCCCCTCAATCTGGCCGGCCATCGCATCGGCGAGGGGGCGTGGCGTGGGGTAAATGCCGCCGTCGCGCCGGGTCTGTGTGTCGAGCCGAGTGACGATCGACTCCACCGCGCCGGGCTCTGCGCTATATTCAGCGCCCTCCGCAACCGCGCCCTCAAGCACGCCTAACCACCCGTCAAGCGCGTCGGGTTCGCCGTCGCGCAAGTCCACGAGTATCGCGCTCAAATAGGCCCTTACCCGAATCGGGCAAAAGGGTGTATTCTTTTCAAATAGGCGCCGATGAGCCAACTTCGCCAAGTATTGAGCCGCGTTGAGGTTCATTTTTTCCTAAAAGCCACTATTAGATTTGTAAGATATTCAAAATTGCGTACTATTGAATCTCAATTCGTGGTGTAAAATGCCGTTGCTATCGTAATCTCACTCAATTTTTAAGCGCATCAATAATTCCATGAGCGCAACCGATACAAAATTACAGCCGGGAATGGTGCTCGCGGAGCGCTACCAGCTTATTGAGGAAGTCGGTCGAGGCGGCTTCGGCATGGTTTATCGTGCCCGCCAGCTCAATATGGATCGGGATGTCGCGCTTAAAATCTTGCCGCCTAAATTCATGGCGGTCTCGGATGTCGTCGAGCGCTTCAAACGCGAGGCGCGCCTGGCCAGTCGGCTGCGCCACCCCAATACCATCACCGTGCATGATTATGGCAGTCACGAAAACCTGCTCTTCATTGTCATGGAATTGCTCGAGGGCGAAGACCTCGCCGATGTGCTCGCCAGGCAGCGCACGGTTGAGATGGAGCGCATCCTTCATATCGGGCGCCAGGCCCTTCAGAGTCTGCACGAGGCGCATAGCCAGCAGATCATCCACCGCGACTTAAAGCCCGAGAATATCTTCCTAACGCGTATGGGCGAGGATCACGACTTCGTAAAGGTTCTCGACTTCGGGATCGCGAAGCTCGCGATGCCCGAGGCCGCCGGCGCCCAGCCCGGGCGAAAGCTCACGCTCAGCGGGAGCACCGTCGGAACCCCGACCTATATGTCCCCGGAGCAAGCGGCTGGCGACGAGGTTGACCCGCTGAGCGACCTCTATGCGCTGGCCGTTATTTTATACGAAACAGCCTGCGGCAAGCCCCCGTTTTATGACGAGAGCGCGGCCAAAGTGATGCGCGCGCATCTATTTACGGCGGTGCCGAAATTTGCGAAGGCGCCGCTGCGCGACTCGCGCTTTGAGGCTGTCTTGCTCAAGGCGCTGTCGAAAGAAAAGGCCGACCGCTACCCGTCGGCCCAGGCCTTCCTCGAGGCGCTCAGCCCCAGCGCGGCCGAGATGCTCAGCCCCGCCTTCGACGAGGAAGACCCGCCCACCACTGAATTTTTGGGCCTCGACTCGCATAGCGAAGGCCTGGAGAACGCGGCCCCCAAAAGAGGCATCGCGAGCTCGCCAGACTTCCGAACTTCCGCCGTCGGAAGCCACGGCGTGCGCGAGAAACGCACGACCGAGAGCATGTTGCGCGCGCTGGAGATCGGCGCAGACGCGGCCCAGACGAGCGCGCGCAGAGTGACGGACGACTCGGCGATTCCCTTTGATTCCTTGCCGGAATTCCCGCAGCGCGCCCGGGTTCAAGAGGCCGAGGCAAGCTCGCGCTCCAACCGAATCTCGGGCCTTGATGACGCGTTTACGGATGCCCCGCCGCCCGGCTTCGTGTCCACGCCGGTCTCCTCGTCCATCATCACCGCGCTCGACCCGGAGCCAAACGAGGTCATCCTCCTCACCCAGAAAAAGGCTGATACGCCGCCGCCCTCGGCGGCCAGACCGGAGCTTCGCCCGCCGCAGGCGAGCGAACCGACAGCGCAGGTTCCCCAGGGACCGCCGCCCTCAAAACGCGCCAAACGCCAGACGTTTTCGGGCGAATTTAACGCGGCGAGCGCGTCGGAAGCAGACGTGGACGCAGACTGGACCTGGGAGGCGCCGCAGGATGAGTTCGACTCCTTTGGCGCCATGCCTCAGCAGAGGAACTCCCGCACCGCTCTGATCGCCGGGGCGCTGCTGATCCTGGCCATCTTGGCCCTCGCCGCCCTACAAGCGGCTGGAATTATTAAACTTTTTTAAGCGCCTCTCTGGCGATGCTCATCGCCCGCGCTCCATACGCCCCTATAATCGAACGAGCACCAGCCCCTCCCCGGAGTTGCAATGACGACGAACGCCAGCGAAAAATCCAGCACCCCGCGCATCCTCGTGATCGGCGCAACAGGCTATACCGGCCGCGCGGTCGTCGCGCAGTTGGCCGAACGCCCCGCGACCAAGGTCTGGGCCCATATTCGCCCGGACTCCTCGGCGCTGCCGGACTGGCAGGAGCGCGTCAAAGCCTGGGAGAATGTCGAACTTTCGACCGCCGCCTGGGAAGAAGAGGCGATCCGCGCCGAGCTCGCGCGCCTCGAGCCCACTCATATTTTTCTGCTCCTCGGCACCACGAAAGCGCGCGGTCGCCAGGGGACGGATTCGGCGGTGGCCGACACCTATGAGGCCGTCGATTATGGGCTGACGCATATGGTGCTTGAGGCCAATAAGGCGACCGCCCAGCCGGGCCGGGTTATTTACCTGTCGGCCATCGGGGTCAAACAGGGCACCACGAACCCCTACCTGAAGGTGCGCGCGCGCATCGAAGCCGAACTCCAGGCGGCGTCGGTCTCCTGGGCCTCCGTGCGCGCGTCCTTTATCTCGGGCCCCGACCGCGGCGAGTCGCGCCCCCTGGAGCGCATCGGCTCCGTCGCCTCCAAGCCCCTCTTCGCCGCGCTGGGCGCGCTGGGCGCCAAGAGCCTGAGCGAGCGCTACCAGCCACGCACCGGCGCCGAGCTGGCCGCGCTGCTCATCGACTGCGCGCTCAACCCCGAGCTCAGCGGCATCCTGCACCTCGACGATATCGTTCGAGGATGAATGCCTAGGAGGCTATAGAAAGTGGCGCCCGCGCCCCCATCTCTTTTGCGCGCGGCGAAATAGAAATGCTATAGTCACCTCCCGCGCCCTTGCTATTTTAGCTGCCGAATATTGACCCACCGCAGAGCCCATAGGCTGATAATGCAAAGCAACCGCCCCGGCCGTCTTCTCTTTATCCTCACTGCATTCTTAATGAGCGCCGCGGCCTGCGGTGGCGACACCGCGTCGACCCAAGATGCCGGCCGAGACACCGGGTCAGACGCTGGAGATATCGCAGAGGAGTTAGATGGGCGCGATTTGGACGCATCTGACGCCGACCAATCGGATACCGAGCAGCCCGATGCCGACGCTCAAGATACCGAGGAAGCCGACGCCGATGATGCGGATACGGACTTCGACGCCGGGGACAGCGAAGAGCTCGACGTCAGCGATGCAGACTCCCTCGACGCGGATACCGGCGACGAGGACGCGACCAACCCAGACGCCGGACCGAGCGATGCGGGTGATGCCGATGGCGCTGATACAGACACCGTCGATCCCGGCCAAGAGAATGTCATCGTCTGCGATAACGCGACCGCCGCGCCGTCGCCGGGCGAATCCTGCCGAAGCGTCGCGGGCACCAACAATTTCGTCTTAATGCAGGGCGACCTACTCGCCGGCGATAAGGTCTATGAGAACGGGCAAATCCTCATCGACCGAAGCGCGGTCAACGCGACCATCGCCTGCATGGGCTGTGATTGCGCCGATGAAGCCGACGCCGCCGCCGCGACCCTTATCGAATGTGGCGAGGCGGTCATCAGCCCGGGACTCATCAACGCGCACGAGCACCTCGCCTGGAGCACCAACACACCCGCCGCCCACGGCGACGAGCGCTACGACCACCGCAATGACTGGCGCACCGGCACACGCGGACATGATAACCTGCAACTTGGCCCAAGCGATGGGCGGACCATCGGCATTCTCAATGGGGAGCTTCGCCATCTTTTAAGCGGCGTGACCAGCGTCGCCGGCTCGGCCGGCGCGCCCGGTCTGGTACGAAACCTAGACCGCGCGCAGAATACCGAGGGCATCGACGTCAGCGTCAGATACGACACCTTCCCGCTGGGAGACGCTGGCGGAGACCTGCGCAGCGCCGATTGTGACTATCCAAGCATCAAGGACCCGTCCGTGCTCACGAACGATATCTTTTTGGCGCACGTCGCCGAGGGCATCGACGCCGAAGCACGCAATGAATACCGCTGCCTATCCAGCAGCGCCAACGGCGGCCAGGACCTCATGGCGGCCAACACCGCGTTGGTGCACGGCGTCGGACTCAACGCCCAGGATATCGCGCAATTCGCCCAGCGAGGCAGCAAATTGGTCTGGTCAGCGCGCAGCGATATCGACCTCTACGGCCACACCGCCGAAGTCACCACCTACGACCGTTTTGGCGTCAATATCGCTATCGGGAGCAATTGGGTGGTCACCGGATCGGCGAATATGTCGCGCGAATTGCAATGCGTGGATTATCTCAACCAGAATCACTACGACCACTATTTTAGCGACTATGATATCTGGAAGATGGCGAGCGAAAACGGCGCGATTGCCTTGGGCGTGGGCGATAAGCTCGGTAAAATCGCCGAGGGTTATATCGCCGATATCGCTGTCTATAACGCCGGCCAAAACGCGGGCTACCGCGCGGTGATTGACGCCGAAGCCGACGACCTCCTGCTCGTGATGCGCGGCGGCAAAGCCCTGGTTGGCGAGCCCAATTTGATGCAGGCGTTGACCCCGGCCGATGAGCTGAGCAATTGCGATAGCGTCACGCTCTGCAGCGACGCGCGCCTGGCCTGCCTCAAATCAGATATCGGAACCGGTAGCTTCAGCTACCATTGGGCCGACATCGCCGGGCTGTCGAGTTATGGGCCTTTCTTCTGCGCCACCCCGGCTGGTGAGCCAAGCTGCGTGCCGGCACGCACCGGCGAGTATAGCGGAATGAGCTCGCCGCTGGACGCCGATGGCGACGGCATCGCCGACGCCGACGATAATTGCCCCACCGTCTTCAACCCCATCCGCCCCCTCGACGGCCAGGCCCAGGCCGACTCCGACGGCGACGGCGTCGGCGACGCCTGCGACCCCTGCCCGCTGAGCGCGGACGATATTTGCTAAGGATTCAGCCCCACCCCTTGCGCCAATGCCCAGAGGACGTTGACCCTGCTCCGGGCGAGGTGAAATCGTTTTAAATCTCAGCTATACTGTTTGGGATTCAGAGCACCTCCCACAAATAAATTATTTCTTTATTGAGCTTATCGGTTTGAAGCCGCGCTTAAACCGACTTCATAATACGCATGAGACACAGGCTGACGATGAGTACGATGCTACGAAAACGTCTTCTCCCCATCCTCGCGCTGCTCCTATTTTCTGCTGCAGCTTGCGGGGAGGATTCGACCGATAAGGATAACCCCTCCGAGAATAACGACCGCGCAGACGCCGGCGACACCGGCGGGGATTCGGATGCAGGCGACCCGGATGCCGGCGATGGTCAATCCCCGGACACCGGCGGCCCGGACGACCCGAAGCCCAGCTACGAGAACCTCGTCACCTGTGAGAATCCGACCACGCCGCCCCCGCAGGGGCGCTCGTGCCGCACCACCGACGGCACCTCCAACTTCGTGTTGATGCAGGGCAATATCCTGGCCGGCGACACGGTCTACGAGAACGGCCAGATCCTCATCGACCGCAGCAGCGCCCACGCGACGATGACCTGCGTGGGCTGTGATTGCGGCGATGAAGCCGACGCGGCCCAGGCGACGACGATCGAGTGCGCCGAAGCGGTCATCAGCCCCGGCCTGATCAACGCCCACGAGCATCTGGGCTGGGCGGCAAAATCGCCGGTCCCTCACGGCGAGGAGCGCTTCGACCACCGCCATGACTGGCGACTCGGAAAGCGCGGGCACACCAATATCAAGAGCGGCGCGAGTAATAACAGCAAAAGTGCCGTGCTCTACGGCGAGCTTCGCCACCTGCTCGGCGGCGTGACGAGCATGGCGGGCTCCGGCGGGGCGGCTGGATTGGTGAGAAACCTCGACCAGTCCCGCTATACCGAGGGGCTCGACGTCACCGTAAAATACGACACCTTCCCGCTGGGCGACTCCGACGGCACCTATATCACCGAGGGCTGCGCCTATGGCGGTATCACGGCCGAATCGGTGCTCGCCAACGACATCTTCTTGCCGCATGTGTCGGAGGGAATCGGCCCGGAGGCGCGCAACGAATTTAGCTGCCTCTCCTCGAGCACCAACGGCGGCCGCGACCTGGTCGAGGCCAACACCTCGATGATTCACGGCGTCGGCCTGAACGCCGCCGACATCGCCGAGGTCGCCGCGGGCGACACCAAATTGGTCTGGTCGCCGCGCACCAATATCGACCTGTACGGACACACCGCCGACATCACCACCTATGACCGACTCGGCGTGAATATCGCCCTAGGAACCGACTGGGTTTTGAGCGGCTCGATCAATATGCTGCGCGAGTTGCAATGCGTGGATTATCTCAACCAGAATCACTATAACCACTATTTTAGCGACTATCAGATCTGGCGCATGGCCACCGCAAACGGCGCGGTCGCGCTGGGCGTCGGCGACAAAGTCGGCACCATCGCCGAGGGCTATATCGCCGACCTGGCCGTCTATAATGCCGCCGACAGCGACTATTATCGCGCGGTGATCAACGCCGGCGTCGAAGATGTGCTGCTGGTCATGCGCGGCGGCAAGGCGCTGATCGGCGAGCCGAACTTGATCCACGCGCTGGTGCCGGCCGATGAGGTCGACGATTGCAGCGGCATCAGCATCTGCGACGCGTCGCGTCTGAGCTGCTTTAAGTCGGACACCCTCTACAATGAGGAGACCTATAATTGGACCGACATCATCAACAGCGGCACCTATGGGCCGTTCTTCTGCGGCGAGCCGGAGAACGAGCCGAGCTGTGTGCCAGCGCGCCCGGGTGAGTTCAGCGGGATGAGCACCGACCTTGACTCCGACGGCGACGGCATCCCGGACGCCGAGGATAATTGCCCCCACGTCTTCAACCCGCCGCGCCCCCTGGACGGCGGCGTTCAGGCTGATTACGACAACGACGGCATCGGCGACGCCTGCGACCCCTGCCCGCTTAATGAGGGCGATAATTGCGAGAATTTCGACGCCGACGACCGCGACGGTGACGGCATCCCGAACGACAGTGACAATTGCCCGAGCGTGGCCAACCCCGACCAGGCCGACCGCGATAACGACGGCATCGGCGACGCCTGCGACCCCTGCCCCGACTACGCAAACCCTGGCTATAGCGCCTGCCTCTCGAGCACCTATGAGATCTGGGATGGCACGCAGATCGAGGGCGCCAAGATCCGCCTCGAAAATATGATCGTCACCGCCAGCGACGACGCTCAGGCGATGATGCTCCAGCACACCTCTGGGGCGGCGTTTGACGCCAACGGCGTGGCCCAAAGCGGCGTCTATGTCTATATGCCCAACGCCGACGTGCCGATCGCTGCGCGCGGGGACCTCATCGATATCGAGGCCACCATCAGCTCCTTTGGCGACTCGCTTCAACTGACGAACCCGGAGGTGCTGACCATCAACTCAAGCGACAACCCGCTGCCCAACCCGGTGCGCTTGAACCCGGCTGATATCGCCACCGGCGGTGCCGACGCCGACACCTATTTGGGCGTGCTGGTGCGCGTGGATAACGTCACGGTCACCTCCGCCATGGACACCTACGGCGAGTTCGAGCTCACCGGCGGATTGCGCGTCGACGACGTCTTCTACCTGGCCGACCCGGCGCCGAGCGTTGGCGAGGGCTATTCGGCTGTTATCGGACCGCTGCAGCATTCCTTTGGCAGCAATAAGATTTTGGTGCGCGACGCCAATGACCTGGTCCAGGGCAACCCGGCGCTCAGCGATTTGAGCCCGGGCTCGGCCTTCCTCGACGCGAGCGGCACCGCCCAATTGACGGTAACTCTGACCCACGGCGGCTCCTCGGCCACGACGGTCGCCCTGAGCTATTCGAATAATAAGGTCAGCGGCCCCTCGAGCGTCACGATTCCCGCCGGCGAGGCCAGCGCAGATATCACCTTGAGCGCCAACGGTAGCGCGGGCGATACGACCACCATCACCGCCAGCTACGACGGTGATTCCTTCAGCTCAACGGTCACGATTTATGACGACTCCTCGGCGCGCTCGCTTGTGTCATTGACGCCGAACCCGCTGAGCATCGAGACCAACCGGAGCGCTGATTTGACGGCCACGCTTAATCTCCCCGCCCGAAGCGGCGGCCAACTGCTCATCATCACCTCGACCGGTGACGTCAGCACGCCGGCGACCGTGATGATCCCGGCGGGAAGCCTGTCGGCCAATATCCGCGTCAGCGCGGGCAATACCGGCGGCGCTGCCAGCGTGACCGCGAAACTCGGCACCTCAAGCACCCGCACCGCCAACGTCAACGTCAGCACAGGCCCGCCCATCCCCTGCCTGATCATCAGCGAATACGTCGAGGGAAGCAGCTATAATAAGGGCATTGAGATCTTCAACTGCGGCAGCACCGCCCTGCAGCTGTCGGACTTCGGCGTCTGCCAGATCAACAACGCCGAGACCGACTGCGAGGGGTATCAAACGATGCTGCCGTCCCACACCCTGGCTCCCAATGAGGTCTTCACCATCTGCAACTCCCGCGGCACCTTGCCGATGAGTTGCGATCTGGAGGAAGGAAGCATCACTCGCCACAACGGCGACGACCGCTTCCTGGTCTTCAAAGACGACAACGCCTCGGGCAGCTTCGAGCGCGGCGACGACACGGTCACCGATGCCTTCGGCGAGACCGAATGGCGCCCCGGCACCCTGCTCTGGGAAAACGTGACCTATCGACGCTGCAACTTCACGCCGTATTTTGGCCAGACCCTCTTCGAGGTGTCAGACTACTTTAGCACGCACCCGATCGACGATATCTCCGACTTCGGTGTCGCCCCCGAGCCGGGCTGCTAAACGACCCTCCCGAGCGGGACGCCCCCGCCCGAGAGCTCCCGCATCATCCCCCCGCGGCGCCGCCATCCTCATCCGAGGGTTCACGCGCCGCGGGGATTTTTTTAGTCCACCCCATCTGCCCGCCGGCTTCGCACAAAACTCGCCGCCAATTCTTGGCCAGTTGCGACCTTTGGATTACTCATGTAGAGCCACTCTTGGTGGCGGCCTCGCCATCAATAATGCTCAGACAACTTCGGAGGGTAGTCGTCCCAAATCACAGCGGGATGAAATCAAATTCAAACTCGGGTAATCTACCGGGGATGAAAACAACCTCTCACAGAATCAATGAGTGTTTTATTGCCACGCTCGGTCACAAATCACAGCTCGACCGATTTTATTAATCGCATAAGCCACGGACTGACGATGAGTACGATGCTACGCAGACGCCTCCTCCCTGTCCTCGCGTTGTTGCTACTTTCAGCAGCAGCGTGCGGGGACGATTCCACCTCCGACAAAAACAATAACGAGCCAGATACCGGCATCGACGGCGGCACCGATGTCACCGACACCCCGGACGGCTCGCTTCCCGATGGGGGAGACCCTGACGCGGGTGACCCCGATGGCGGCGATCTCGATGGGGGTGACCCCGATGGCGGCGACCCCGACGGCGGTGACCCCGACGTCATCGACCCGCCCGAGGGCAATCGCGTCACCTGCGCGAACCCGACTACGCCGCCTCCCTCGGGAGAGACGTGTCGGGCCACCGCGGGAACCTCGGATTTCGTGCTGATGCAGGGCACGGTCCTGGCGGGCAATACCATCTACGAAAACGGTCAGGTCCTCATTGACCGCAGCAGCGAGAACGCCACGCTTGCGTGCGTCGGCTGCGATTGCGGTGATGACGCCGACGCCGCTGCAGCGACCGTCGTTGAGTGTGCAGATGCGGTCATCAGCCCGGGCCTGGTCAACGCTCATGAGCATCTCGGCTGGGGCGCGGACACCCCGCGCAGCCACGGCGAAGAGCGCTACGACCACCGCCATGACTGGCGAAAAGGCAAGCGCGGACACTCCAAGATCAACCAGGGAAATAGCAGCTATAACGACGCGCCGGTGCTCTTCGGTGAGCTTCGTCACCTGTTGAGCGGCGTCACCAGCATGGCCAGCTCGGGCGGCAAAGTCGGCCTGGTGCGAAACCTCGATTACGCAGCGACCACCGAGGGCGTCAACGTCCGGGTCAAATACGAGACCTTCCCGCTGGATGACTCCAACGGCACGATGCGCTCCGATGGCTGCGGCTATAGCGAAATCGACCCGCTCTCGGTGCTTAATAACGATATCTATCTGCCGCATATCTCAGAGGGCATCGACGCCGAAGCGCGCAACGAATTCGGGTGCCTCTCCTCGAATGAGGGCGGCGGGCGCGACCTGATTGAGACCAACACCTCGATGATCCACGGCATCGGTTTGACCGCCGCGGATATCGCCGAGGTCGCCGCGAACCAGACCAACTTGGTCTGGTCGCCGCGCACCAATATCGACCTGTACGGCAACACCGCCGACGTGCTGACCTACGACCAACTCGGCGTGACCATCGCGCTGGGCACCGACTGGATCTTGAGCGGCTCGGCCAATATGACCCGCGAGCTTCAATGCGTCGACTACCTCAACCAGAACCACTACAACCACCACTTCACGGATTACCAAATCTGGAAGATGGGCACCGAAAACGGCGCGATCGCGCTGGGCGTAGGTGACCAACTCGGTAAACTCGCCGAAGGTTATATCGCCGACATCGCGATCTATAATGCCAGCGAAAGCGACGACTACCGCGCCGTGATTAACGCCGGCGCCGACGACGTGCTCCTGGTCATGCGCGGCGGCACCGCGCTCATCGGTGAGCCCAATATGATGCAGGCGCTGGTCCCGGCCTCCGAGCTCACCAGCTGCGACGACGTCACCCTGTGCGCCGGCGAGCGCGTGGCATGCTTCAAATCCGACACCGCCGACGGCGGCAGTGGCTATGGCTGGGCCGACATCACCGGCGCGTCGAGCTACGGACCGTTCTACTGCGACGAGCCCGCCAACGAGCCGAGCTGCGTGCCCGCACGCCCCGGCGAATACAGCGGCATGAGCACCGACCTGGACTCCGACGGCGACGGCATCCCGGACGCCGAGGATAACTGCCCCGACGTCTTCAACCCCTCGCGTCCGCTCGACGGCGCAGGCCAGCCTGACTTCGACGGCGACGGCATCGGCGACGCTTGCGACCCCTGCCCGCTCAACGCTGGCGACGAGTGCGTGGCCTTCGACCCGAACGACCGCGACGGCGACGGCGTCCCGAACGACGCCGATAACTGCCCCGGCGTGGCGAACCCCGACCAGGCCGACAGCGATAATGACGGCATCGGCGACGTGTGCGACCCCTGCCCCGACTACTCAAACCCTGGCTTCAGCGCTTGCCTGTCGAGCACCTATGAGATCTGGGACGGAACCCAGGCCGAAGGCGCGACGGTCCTGCTCGAAGACATGATCGTCACCGCCACCGATGGCTCACGCGCGATGATGATCCAGCACACCTCGGGCGCCGCGTTCGACGCAAATGGCGTGCCGAAGAGTGGTGTCTACGTCTATATGCCGAACGCCCCGACGACCGCACCGATCGCGGCCCGCGGCGACATCATCGACATTGAGGCCACCGTCGGAAGCTTCGGCGACTCCTTGCAGCTCGTCTCGCCCACGACCATCACCATTAAGTCGAGCGGCAACGCCCTGCCGGCGCCGGTCGTGGTTGACTCGGCCGACATCGCCTTTGGCGGCGCCGAGTCCGAGACCTATTTGGGCGTGCTGGTACGCGTCAATAACGTCACGGTCACCAGCGCCGTCGACCAATACGGTGAGTTTGAGCTGACCGGCGGCATCCGCGTGGACGACGTCTTCTACGCGCCGGTTCCCGAACCGGTCGTCGGCGATGCTTTTAGCGCCGTCATCGGACCGCTGCAGCACTCCTTCGGCTCGAACAAGATCCTGGTCCGCGACGAGAGTGACCTCGTCAAAGGTCTGCCGGAGCTGCTCGACCTGAGCCCCAGCACCGCGTTCCTCGACGCCACCAACACCATCCCTCTGGCCCTGACGGTTGAGCTGAGCCACGCGGGTGCTGACGACACGGTCGTCTCCGTGACCTACTCCAACGGAAGCGTCACCGGCCCGGCGAGCATCACGATCCCGGCCGGTCAGTCCACCGGGACCATCGACCTCAGCGCCGCTGGCGCTGCGGGAGATATCACCGATGTCACCGCGACGCTCGACGCCACCTCGATGAGCAGCACCGTGACGCTCTATGACGACGCCACCGTGCGCACCGTCGCGTCCCTGACGCCCGATACCCTGGGTATCGGCGTCGACGGAAACGCCACGCTGACCGTCTCGCTAAACGCTCCGGCGGGAAGCAGCGGACAGGTCGTGGAGATCGCGACCACCGGCGACATCAGCGCGCCGGCGAGCGTGACGGTCCCGGCCGGTGAGTTCAGCGTCGACTTCCAGGTTGTCGCTGGAAGCAGCGAAGGCGCCGCAAGCGTCACCGCCTCGATTGGCGGCGGCGCGGGCATGACAGCCGATATCACCATCACCACGGCCCCGGACGTCGCTTGCCTGATCATTAGCGAGTATGTCGAGGGCACCGGGTTTAACAAAGGACTGGAGCTGTTCAACTGCGGCACCTCCGATTTGGACCTGTCCAATATCGGCATCTGCCAGCTCAACAACGCCAACACGACCTGCACCTACGAGACGATGCTCCCCGCGCAGACACTGGCTCCGGGCGATGTCTTCACCGCCTGCCACGACAGCGCGTCGTTCTCCGAGTCCTGCGACCTGCTCGACGACAATGTCATCGCGCATAACGGCGACGATCGCTACATCATCTACCAGGATGACAACGCCTCGGGCGCATTTGAGCGCGCCGACGACTCCATCACCGACGCGTTTGGTCAGAGCACAGAGCGTCCCGGCTCGAGCATCTGGAAGGACACGACCTACCGTCGTTGTAACTTCACCCCCTACTTCGGCGACACCCCCTTCGACGTGGCGGACTATTATACCGCGCACCCGACGAACAACGCCGATGACTTCGGCATCGCACCGACGGAGGGCTGCTAAGCCAACCTCAGGGCGTGTCTAAGCACACGCCCTGAACAACTCCGAAGCACCAAAAACCCCGCAGGGCGCGACTCATTCGAGAATGAGACCGCGCCCTGCGGGGTTTTTATTTCCGGCCGATGACTGGCGCCAACCAGGTGACGAACCAGCCATCAAACGAGCTGTATCAGGCGCTCATCTTCAGGTGAATCAGCAGCGCCGAAATCGCCGCGGGCGTCGAGCCCAGCACGCGCGCCGCCTGACCGACCGTGGTGGGGCGCGTCTTCGACCAGCGCGAGATAACCTCGTTCGACAACCCGCCGACCTGGCTAAAATCAATCTCGCGCGGGATGACCGCGCTCTCCATCTCGCGGTGCTTCTCGACCTGCTTCATCTGCCGGCCGATATAGCCTTGGTATTGCACCTGAATCTCGATCGCCTCGGCGACCTCAGGGCTGAGCTCGTCGAGCTTTAAGCCCGGAGCAAAGCGCGCGGCGACCGGCAGCAGGTCTTGCAACGAGTTATCGGTGCGCTTGAGCAGATCTTCAAAGCTCACGCCGTTTCCGGCCGAGCCAACGCCCTTCTCTTTGAGGAACGCGTCATTCTCAGGCGTGCCGCCGATCGTCGCGCTCGCCAGCGCCTTTCGGGTCTCCTCGATGATGCGTTTTTTCTCGGTGAACTTCGCGTAATGCGCGTCGCTCAAAAGCCCGAGGCGATGGCCGTATTCGGAGAGTCGCCAATCCGCGTTATCTTCGCGAAGCAATAGGCGGAACTCCGCGCGGCTGGTGAACATGCGATACGGCTCATCGACGCCCTTGGTCACCAGGTCATCGATCAAAACGCCAATATACGCCTCGTCTCGACCGAGCACCAACTCCGGCTCGCCGCGGTGCTGCAAGGCGGCGTTGATGCCAGCCATAAGACCCTGCGCCGCGGCCTCTTCGTAACCCGAGGTGCCGTTGATCTGGCCGGCCAAAAACAGCCCCTTCACCCCGCGCAATTCCAGGGTCGGGTCGAGCTGAATCGGGTTCACGCAATCGTATTCAACCGCGTAGCCCGGCCGCATAATCTCGGCATTCTCCAGCCCCGGGATCGTCTTCAAGATCTGCATTTGCACGTCCAGCGGCAGGCTCGTCGAGATGCCGTTGGGGTAGATCTCGTGGGTGTCGAGCCCCTGGGGCTCCAAAAAGATCTGGTGCGAATCTTTGTCCGCAAAGCGCACCACCTTATCCTCGATGCTCGGGCAATAGCGCGCCCCAATCCCCTCGATCGCCCCGGTAAACATGGGCGAGCGGTCGGTATTGGCGCGGATCACATCGTGGGTCTTCTGGTTGGTGAAGGTGATAAAGCAGGAGACCTGCGGCAGCATCTCGGTCTCGTGATAAAACGAGAATTTGCGCGGGTGCGCGTCGGTCGGCTGCTCGGTGAGCCCCGACCAGTCGATGGTGCGACCGTCTAGGCGCGGCGTGGTCCCGGTCTTCAGGCGCCCCATATCCAACTTCAGGCTTTGCAGCGTCTCGGCAAGCCCCACTGACACCGAATCACCCGCGCGGCCGGCCGCAAAATTATCGGTCCCGACGTGGCAAAGCCCGCGCAAAAACGTCCCGGTCGTGATGACCACGCGCTCGCATTCATAGAGAATATTCAGGCTGGACACGACGCCCTTGACCCGCAACTCTCCGCCCTCTTCTACGAGCTTAATATCCTCGACGCGCCCCTGCTTAATATCGAGGTTCGGCGTATTCATCAGCTCGATCTGCATCTGCTGACGATAGATACGCATATCGCATTGCGCCCGACTCGAGCGCACCGCCGGCCCCTTGCTGGTGTTCAGACGCATATATTGGATCGCTGAGGCGTCCGCGATTTTGCCCATCACACCGCCCAGCGCGTCTACCTCTTTAGCCAGATGCCCCTTGGCGACCCCGCCAATCGCCGGGTTGCAGCTCATATGCCCGATGGTGTCGATATTCATCGTCAAGAGCAGCGTGTTCAGGCCCATTCGCGCCATCGCGCTCGCCGCCTCAGAGCCAGCATGGCCCCCACCAATAACGATAGCGTCGTATTTCTTCGGATGCGTCAACATAGGATATTTCGTGGTCTTGCAGGTGTGAGCGAATCGAAGGGCCACAAAACGGCCGCCGAGTCGCAGGAACGCGGCGATATTTGTAGCGCCACCATTCTATACGTCAAGAGCGCGCGCGTGGGAAATGTCATAAAAATCGCCGACCTATAACCCACCCCCGACAGCCTGCCCCATCACGCCACAAGACCCCAGCCAGCTCGCCGGGCTGGTGAATCAGACTGACCGCCAGACTGACCGCGCAAAGACCCCACCCAGCTCGCCTGGCTGGTGAACAGACTGACCGCCAGATAGTTTTGATTCACGCCCGCCATCCATTTACAATCCCACCGAAACGCCCCAGACGATTCACAAACAGACCACCCCAGGAGCCACCATGAACCTGCCCCCAAGACCGCACCAATTTCTGCTCGCCCTGGCCATATCCCTTGGCGCCACGACCGTGAGCGCCTGCGGCGACTCGGCCCCCAGCGAACTCTCGGCCGGCTCAATCTCCATTTGCTTCGACTTCCCCTCAAGCGACGCCGGCCCGCCCCTCGAAGATTTCGTCGAAACCGTTAGCGCCGAGGTCGTCTTCGACAAAGCCATCGCCGATACCAGCAAAGAGGAATTCGACAGCTATTGCCGCGCGAGTAGCTCCCGCGTGTTGCAGGTGAAGACCAACGATCAAACCTGGAGCATCGGCTACCAGGCCAAAGATGAGGACGGCGCCGACATCACCCCGGTGGTCGACTTCGCCCCGGGCCAAAATATCACGCTGACCGTGAAGCAACAGTCGAGCTGGGGCAGCTACCACACATTCTCAGCGCGCAGCGAAGACGGCGTATTGCTGACGCTGAACGACGGGCGCGTCGAGGCGCTAGAGCCCGAGGCAATCGAAGGCCTCTCGGTCGCCGTGGGTGAAAAGGGAGGCGGAAGTGATCTCGACGAATGCGGAAAACGCGTCGGGCACACCCTCGTCTTCGACGCGCAGAGCAGCGCCACGCTCACCAGCGGCGCCCAGGCGAGCATCGAGCTCGACGCAGGCCCAGCCCAGGTCATGAACGTGGCGTCCTGGACTTTCGACAACGTCCAATGCACCGACGTCTGGGGGCCCAACGCCTGGATGGCCTGGCGCACCAGCGCGCTCTAAGCCGCGAGACACGCCACCGATTATTTACGAATACTCTCATCCGAATCCAGCGCCCGGCCAAACTCCCGGGCGATCTTTTCGGCCGCCCGAAGCGCGTTGATCGCCACCGTGCTCGGCGGCAATCGCTCGCCGGGCTCATCGGGCAAATCGAAGGGCTCGCTGAGTCGAACCTCGTCGCCGTCGGCGTCATAGCGCGGCTGATTCTCCGGCCCCGCGGCTGCCCTTTCGTCCGGAAACCGCAGCGCGCGCGCGAGCCCCCGGCAAAGACGCCCGAGCCGCTCGGCGCGCTCAGCGATGGACTCGCGCAATCCGTCACTCAAGTCGGGATTCGACGGCTCCGCCGACGCGGCCAGGTTGCGCGCCTGGTAGACCAGCACGCCGAGCAGCATCAGCTCGTAATTCACGCTCACCGCCTTCACCAGGACCAGCCGCCCGCGCATCGGGCGCGCCGCCTCGCGCAACTGCTGCAGGCTTCGGGTCAACTTTCGCGAGCGCTGTTTTATAAAAATATCCGCGCTCTTCTTTCGCATATAGACCGCGCTCGCCTCAAAATAGCCCGCGCACTCCTCCAGCAACAGCGCCATGCGGTTATGAATCTTCGGGCGAGTGCGCGTCGGCAGCACCAACACCGCGACCACCACGCCGATAATCACCCCCAGAAGCGTCTCCTGAAACCGCACCATCAAGACGTCGCGCACCGGCCTGCCCATCAGCGCGTAGAGCACACCGATCTGCACCGTCACCGCGCTGATCATCCAGGTATAGGAGACCTGCGCCAGGTAATAACCCACAAAAATCGCCACAAAGATCAGCGATAATTCCAGGAGCATATGCCCCTCGACCAACATCACCAACCCCAGCCCAACCGCCACTCCGATGAGCGTCCCAAGCACCCGCTGCGCGCCTTTGATCATGATATGGCCGCGCGAGCCGGTGCGAATAAAGATCACAAACGACGCAATCACCGCCCAATACCACCGGGTCGGCGACACCAAATGCCCGGCCAAGATAGCCAGCGTCCCGGCCAGCACGGCCTGAACGGCCTCGCGGGTATTGGCGCGTATCTCGCGTTTTCGTTCCGCCTCCGGCCCCTCACCGCTGGCCTCATCCGGGGCGATGCTCACTTCTGGCGCCGGGCTCATGGGCGAAAACGGGTCTAAAACGCGCGCGTCTTCCAGACTAAGCTCAACCTCATAGGCGTCCCAAAAGACGATCTTCGCGACATCGTCCAGGGCAACCGCAAACCGCCGTAGCGGCTCATGCCGACTGACCTGCGAGAATTTAATCAGCGCCTCCAGCCGCGGCGTGGTCGGTTTTCGGTCGCGCCCACGCGCGGCGTCAATCACCGGGCGCGCCTCCCGCAGCGCGGCCACGATCTCGCGACGAACCTCCGGGTCATCCTCGTCCATCGTCAGGATGCGCCGCAGGTTCACCGTCACCCGCTCGGCGACCATCTCCACGGCAAAGATCCAGCGCGGCAGCGGCACCTCATGCGGGCCGTAATCGAGCGCGCTATTCGACTTCACCCGGCTGAGCTTGGACGCGTGCTCATTATAGACGAGCCAGGCATCCTCCACGCGCAGCGCGGCGGCGTTGAGTCGCTCCAGATTCTCGATAATAAGAGGCCTTGCCCGCTTCCATTTCTCGGCCGGATTGCCGTCCCCACTCGCCGCATATTCAAGCAAACGAAGCAGCATATTGGTGCGACTTAACATCGCCCGGCGCGCCCAGACAAAGCGCCACTTCCCCTCGCGAAATAGCCAAAACCTGACCGCGTAGGCGCAGGCGAGCGACAAGACGGTGGCGGCGAATATCCAGGGGAAATCCGCGACGCCGACGTTCAAAAACAGCGCAAAGATATAGCTAAGAACCCCCACCATCCCCAGCGCCAACCCGCGCGCGCCGTAGCGCCGCGAGATGACCGACGCCAAGATCACCCCAATAAAGCCCACACCATTGAGCAGCGGGTCGCTCGCCAGCAGCGTCCCCAGCACGAAGACGCCCAGCGCCGGAATCGCCAGCAGCAATAAGGTAATCTTCTGGGCTCGAATCGTGTCATCGTTGACCAGGATGACCCCGAACATCGCGATGACCACGCCGGGAAGACCGGTCGCTAACTCCTGGCCGAGCCACGGCGCCAGGATGAAGAGCAGCGTCAACGATAAGCCGACGGTTACCGCCGCGCGCGCGCCGATGCGAAGGCGGTCCAGCCCCGGGTCCGACGCCCGGAAGCTATCCCGCCAATATTCGAATCCGAGGCGATATCTCCCCAACATGCTCTATCCAATAAAGTGAACGAATGCGCCTAACTCATCCTGTCGCGACGCCCCACTTATAGCAACGCACCAAACCCGGAGCGCCAAAATATCTGAAGCTGCTGGGAGATATGGCTCGTCTGAACCTTGGGGTAATCCTGAGGCATGCCAATACGGTCATAAATCACGTTGCCGACCGCCAGCCCGAAGCCCGAATAAATCGGGAACTCCAACTCAGTCCGGAAAAGACCCGCGAATTCGTTGCCCTTGGCGCCGTGAATCGTGCGCACATAATAGCGGTTCGCGAAGAGGCGAAGCTGAAATAGGTCGGGCTTGGTGAGCATCACCGTGCCGCGACTAAAGCCGCCGGCGCCTAGATTATAATCCCGCTCCACCACCTCGGCATACGGCGAGTCGAAGCCGCCAAGCGCGATCACCTGAAGATCAAGCTGCGCATAGAGTTGAAGCGACCAGAACCCCAGGTCAAAGCGGCCGATCGCCGTCCCACCGACCGTAGAGGTCCCCACCATAAAGACCGGCGTTCGCTCATAATCAAAGCGCATTGAGGGGCCCACGACACAGTCATTCCCCTCGCCGCACCCAAAGCCCGTTCGCGCCAGCAGGCCGATGACCTCGAGCGAGGCCGCTTCCAATTTAGGATGCCGATAATGCATCGCCCCGCCCAACATAAACCAATCGAAGGGGCGAAACGGCCGACCATCATCCTCGAACTCGCCATAGACCACGCGCAAGCTCGACCCGATATTTCGAACACCTTCTTTGGCATCAACCGGGCGAAACCTATCAAAGCCCAGCGAAAGCCGAAGCGCCGCCGGACGCCGAACCGGCGGCAACCCGGAGCGCGTCGCGTCACCAGTCAGCAGGCGGTTAAACCCGAAGATCGGGCTAATCGCCAACGTCCCGGCTTCACGAATCACACGCTCAGAATCCTCGCTGGATTCATCGATCAGCAACGCGGCCAGGCGAAACAAGGCCTCGCCGACGATCACGCCGCCCACGCTGGTCGTAATCAGGTCGTTCACGGAGGGCAGCTCGGTCTCCATGAACATCTCCCACTGAAGACTGCCGAGAATCGTATACGGAATACTCTCCCAAAAGTTAAAGCCAGTGGCGCGCGCACCCGCGTGATAAAGCCCGCCCTGGTAGGGATGCCCAAATTGATTGGTCGGGAACGCGTCAGCGTCCCACTCCCACCCCTGGCGGAAATTTCGGGCGATGCTCGACGGCCCAATATAGGAATACGGCTTATCGAGAAACACCCGCGCCACACCCCAGAACATCCCATTTGTAAAAAGAATCCAGCCCACCGGTTTGATATAATCCCAGCCTTCGGGGTCCTCAAACTCCAGGGGGTCCTTGAGCGTCAGCGGCGCCTGCTCCGCGGGCTCGACCGCCTCAATCGGCTTCACCGACTCCTGGGCCAAAAGCGTCGAGGGCGCCGCGAAGGCGAGCATCAAAAGGAGAACCAGCGCCTGTCGAAGGCGTCGCGCGCTCGTGGGGAAGACACCTCTTGCTAATTCGCGATGCCGCGCATGATCCGTCGATAAATCAGTCATATATGGTATAGCGTTGAAGATGAGGCTTGGGTTGAAACGACACGGAAATGAAAATTCCGGGCGGGATGCGTCGCGGAATATTTAGACGACTCCCCGTAAATATCCAAGCCCACTATTAAAAATAGATAATTATCTTCACGACATAGCGGGTCGAGTGCGCAAGACTTATTCGATTTAACCCTCGAAAATATGAAAACCGGAGACCGAGACATGACCCAAATCCAACGTGCTGCCGAAGCCATCGCCGCCGCCGACGCGCTCTTTATTTCCGCCGGCGCGGGCATGGGCGTCGACTCGGGCCTGCCAGATTTTCGCGGCGACAAGGGTTTTTGGCGCGCCTATCCAGCCTTTCAAAAGCTCGGGCTGAACTTCGTTGATATGGCCAATCCGACCTGGTTTTCGCGCGACCCCGAATTAGCCTGGGGATTCTATGGCCACCGCCTCCACCTCTATCGCGACACCACGCCCCACGCAGGCTTCGCGCTGCTGCGAAAATGGGGGCGCGCCAAACCCGGCGGCCATTTCGTCTTCACCTCCAACGTAGATGGGCAATTTCAGGCGGCGGGTTTTGCCGAGGATAGAGTCGTGGAATGCCACGGATCGATACACCATCTTCAATGCACCGGCCCCTGTGACTTTCATATATGGTCAGCGGGCAGCGAAGCGCTCAACTTCGATCCGACGACCTTTCGCGCCGAAGCACCGATGCCGCGCTGCCCAGGCTGCGGCGCGCTGGCTCGCCCCAATATATTAATGTTCGGTGATGCTGGATTTGTCGGCGAGCGAAGCGACGCGCAGGAGGAGCGCTTGAGAAGTTGGCTCACGGGACTGGCCGGGGCGAACGCCGCCCCCAAACTGGCGATCATCGAATGCGGCGCAGGCACCGCCGTCCCCACCGTGCGCTGGCAATCCGAGCGACTCGCCCGCGCCTTCGACGCCCCGCTGATCCGCATCAACCCGCGCGAGGCGCACGGCCCCGGCGCCACCATCTCGGTCGACCTGGGCGCCGCGGATGCCCTGGCGAAAATCGACGCCATCTTAGGCGCATAAACCTCGGATGAATGATGCGCTGAGGACTTCGGAGACCGCGTTGGTTCCGGCAAAACTGCGAAGCGCGAATCCCCTATAGTTTCCAATAGAGGCGCAACTCCTGGGCGACATTCCAGCTCTCAACCCTCGGATAATCCTCGGAAACGCCGAGCCGATCGTAGAGGACAAGACCAACCGAAACCCCTAGCCCCCAATGTATCGGAACCTCGAGCTTCGCCCCGGTAATCCCAGCCCAATCGTGACTCGTCACGCCCTTCACGGTGCGGACATAATAGCGCGAACTATACCCGCGCAATTGAAACCATCCGGGCCGATCAAGCACCAACGCCGCCCGCCCGAATCCGCCAGACCCGAGGTTATAGGCGCGCCCGGTCGCCGACTCGACATAGGGCGAATCAAAGCCGCCCAGCGCGATCACCTCGAGGTCGAGCCCGGCGTAGAGCTTCAGCCCGCCCACCCCCAGGTCGAATCGCCCCAGGGCCAAGATGCCCGCCGACGAAGTCCCGACTTCAAACGCTGGGGTTTGATGATAGTCGTAGTGCATCGCCGGCCCCCAGACGCAGTCGTTGCCGCTGCCACACCCAAACCCCCAGCGCGCGAGCAACCCGCTGAGATCGAAGTCCGCTGCCTGAAAATCCGACGGCCGATAATTGACACCGCCGCGCATCGCGAACCAATCGAAGGGCGCAAACGGGCGCCCATCATCGACAAAATCCCCGTAGATGATGCCGACATCCAGGCCAAGATTGAGAACACCACCGCTGAGATCAGAGGAATTAAAATCATTAAAGCCGACCCCGAACTTTATGGATACTGGCTGCGTCCCCTCCATCTCACCCAGGCGCGCCGCGTCGCCCGACACAAGTCGCGCGATTCCATAAATAGGGCTAATCACCAGTGAACCGCCTTCGCGCGCGACCCGCTCGAACCCGCGACTCGACGGGTCTAGAAACGCCGACGACAGCCGAAATAGAACTTCCCCGAGCACCACCCCGCCCACCGACGTCGTCACCAGGTCGTTATAGGAAGGCGGCGTATTCTCCATGAAAAATTCCCACTGCAGACTCCCCAACACCGTATATGGAATCGCCCCCCAGAACCCAAAACCGACCGCCCGCGCCCCCGTCTGATAGCCCGCCCCCTGATAGGGATGCCCGAACTGGTTGACCCCAAACTCATCGGAATCCCAAACAAAACCCTGCTCGAAATTATTGATGATGCTCTGGGGACCGATATAGGAATAATCATTATTTAGAACATAGCGTGACCCCGCCCAATAGATCAGATTGAGGGCGAGCAGATTGCCGACGGGCTTGAGATAATCCCACCCTTCGGGCTTCTCCATCGCCAGCGGTTGAGAGAGGTCCAAGGTCTCCGCCGGCTCCAAAGGCGCCACCGCCGCCTGGCCCCACGCCGAGGCTGGCGCCCAAAGCAGCAGCAACAGCCACAAAATCCCACAAAGCGCCTTGCACCTCGCCGGCCCCCAAAATCGCGCAGAATGTCGCCGTTCACTCACCAAAGAGCCGCTCTTTTTTCTGAATATTTTATCTCTAAAAAGAGATCACAATAACCAAGAAACTGCGTCTGCGCAGAACTCGCAGCACCC
This sequence comes from Bradymonas sediminis, assembly GCF_003258315.1. Taxonomy (GTDB): domain Bacteria; phylum Myxococcota_A; class Bradymonadia; order Bradymonadales; family Bradymonadaceae; genus Bradymonas; species Bradymonas sediminis. The sequence goes on along the minus strand of NZ_CP030032.1, from coordinate 1,124,623 downwards.
CAAAAACTTCACGCTGATTTCGCTCGCGTGCCCCGCGGCGCGCATGAAAAACGGACAACCCGTGCCACAAAACTGCACACGACTCACCCCTCGGCTAGGACCTTGGAATTTTTCGGACTTTGGATCCATTATCGAAAGGTCATTTGCATCGAACATTGGCAGCCACGTTTTCTGGCTGATTCGTATCGCCTCGCTGGTCAACCCAATCCTCTCAAATGAGCCAACTCTTGCGCCTATTTACGATTGGTTTTTGCCTGCTCGCCCTCCTCCTCAGCGCCGGCTGTAAAGACTCCGCGCCCACCGAAAACGCGCCCGAAAACGCGCCGGTCGCAGCCCCTGACTCCGCCCAAACAAAATCAGCGCCGGCCCCAAAAACCGCGACACCACGGGCCGAATGGGTCACCGAACGCACTCAGGAAGCCCAGAAGCGCCTCGAAAAATCCCCAGCCGGCAAGCTGCTCTGGCGCTCGATTGAGGCTCACGGCGGCCTGCAAACCTGGTACGCCAACGGCCCCGTCTACTTCCGATTCAACTACCAACCCGTCGGCGACAAACCCGCCCGCGACACCTTCCAGACCATCGACACCTGGTCGGCCCGCGCCCGCCACCAACTCCCCGATGACAAAGATGTAGAGTTCGGCTGGGACGGCAAAGTCGCATGGGTCTCTCCGGCCGACGCCGACCCCAAAACCGACGCCCGCTTCTGGGCACTCACCCCCTATTATTTCATGGCCATGCCCTTCGTGCTGGCTGACCCGGGCGTAAACCTCGAAACCCAGGGCACCGCCGAGTTGCACGGACGCCCCCACGACGTCATCCGAGCCACCTTCGGCGACAACGTCGGCGACTCCCCCGACGATTATTATATCGTCTACCTCGACGCCGAAACCGGCCACCTGGGCGGCCTTCGCTATATCGTCAGCTACCCCGGATTCTTCCCCGAAGGCGACCACTCCCCCGAGAAGCTCATGGTCTACGAAGGCAAGCAAACCGTCGACGGCATCACCCTCGCCGAGCGCTACTCCACCTATCCCTGGGATGTCGAAAAATCCGAGCGCGGCGACCTCGCCACCAACACCACCCTCACCGACGTCGAGTTCCGCCCCGACACCTTGGACACGTTTTTTGCCCCGCCCGAGGGCGCAAAAATACTCGAAGAGAAGTGATACGACACCCACGCAAACCCGACGCGCCCCGCCAAACCCACGGCATTTCTCCTCCTCGGGGGAGATGTCGCGCAGTGACAGTGGCGGGCCCCGCCAACCCGCAACACCACCGCACCAACGCACCAACGCACACCAAAAACCGTTTGAATCGCGATCGCTGATTCCATAAACTCACCATCCCATCACCTAATAATACTTTACTAAATGATTGGACGGGATACCTAATGCGACGCCTTCAAGACACGCTCAACCGACCCTCGCTCGCCCTCACATTACTCTTGGCCGCCGCCATTCCTCTGAGCGCCTGCGCCGACCCCGATGAAATCCCCGCCGGCCAAGTCGTCGTGTGCTTCGCCGGACCGAGCGAAACACTCGCCGACCCCATGGGCGACCAGTTTATCAAAGGCCTTCAGGGAACAGTCGTTTTCGACAAACCCATCGAGGACACCCAGGTCGACCTCTATTGCCGAGAAACAGCCAAGCGTGTACTGCAGATCGACGTCGAGGGTGAACCGTGGAGCGTCGGATACGCAACCCAAGACCACCACGGCGCCGACGTCACCCCCGAAGTCGGGTTCGAAACCGGCCAACCGATCCACCTCGTCATGAGTCGCCGGCCCTACGCCGACCTCTATTACGCGTTCTCGGCGCGCGCCGAAAACGGCCTCTTCCTCGCGATGGACGACGGTCTCGGCACGCAATTGACCAATAACAACACCCTCGACTTCACCGTCTCCATGGGGAACGCCACCGGCGCCACCGAAGATGACTCTTGTGGAACCCGCGCCGCCCACGAACTCGTCTTCAAAAGCGAGGACACCGTGTCCATCGACGGCGGCGAGCGCAGCACGATAACTCTGAGCGACGGGACTGCTACGGTGATGAATATCGCCGCCTGGCGCTATGATGGCGATGTATGCATGGAACCGTGGGGCCCAAACTCCATCCAGGCCTGGGTGGCCTGGCGCGCCGCGCCGCTCTAAGCCAACGAGCTCAGAGATCGCCTGCACCACCACCGCAAGCAAACTTAAGAACCAACAATATCAACTGCCGAGCGCCACACCTTTGGCGCTCGAGAGCGCGCCCCGAGGAACACTCTAGGCGACTTCAGTACATACAAACGGCACCAATATGCGACCCGACAACGACACACACACACACACACACACACACACACACACCGAAACGCAACGCAACGCAAAACAAAACAAAACAAAACAAAACAAAACCAAGTTAGCTCTACTCTGGGGCACGACCGCCCTATTGGCCGCTTGGCTCCTCTACCGACTCTATATTCTAATCGGCAATGCTTGGACTTTCACAACCGATGACGCCTATATCACCCTGCGCTACGCACGAAATATGGCCGCCGGCAAGGGATTGATGTGGAACCCCGGTGACTTTCCGGTCGAGGGCTATTCAAATTTTTTATACGTTCTGATCGGCGCGGCGAGTTATAAATCAGGATTGGACCCGGTCTTCGTGGTAAAATTGGTGGGCGTAGCATCCCTGGTGCTGACGTGTATGCTCACATTTGCAATCGCCCGACGCTGGGTCGGCCCACTGGGCGCTCTTCTTCCAACCGCACTACTCACCGGCTACCGCGGAACCACACTCTGGGCAGTCAGCGGCATGGAGACCGCGCTCTATTTATGCCTGGGCCTCACCGCGATCTGGTTATTTATGGTGGGCTGCGAATCCGCCCAGATTGGCATTCGCCCCCCCCGCGCCGAGTCCGACCCGGATGCGCCCCGATGGACATTAGCGCAGCGTCATGACTCGTCGGTATTCTTCGCGCTATGCGGCGGCGCACTCTTCTTAGCCGCACTCACACGCCTCGAAGGCCCCATCTTCGGAATCATTGTCCTCGGCTCGCTCGTCGCGGTCGGCGCGACGCGACTTCTCAAAAACAGAGCCGGCGCAACCGAAAACCTCAAACCCATCGTTCAGGCCATCACCGTATTAACTGGGACCTTCGTGCTCCCCTACACCGTCTATTTCGCATGGCGATGGCAATATTTCGGCCGCTTCTTACCCAACACCTATTATTGCAAAGCTAACGCCCCGGGCAGCCCATGGACGCTGCTTGGCTGGTATTGGGACGACGCATTTTTGCTGGTCCTCCTGGCCCTTGTATTTCCCTGGCGCAAAATAGATATCCGCGCCACCGCGCTCTTCGCGCTGGTACTCGCCTATGCCGTGTTGCTCTACGGCGCCGATACGATCGTTGCATACGAGATGCGCCTGGCGATGGTTGCATTCGCCGCCCTGAGCATCCTCGCAAGCGTCTCCGCGCTGAGTTGGGTCAAACACGCGTGGGGAGCCATCCCGACCCGCGCAGCCGCCCTCTTATTTCTGTTCACCGTATTGATCTGGCAGGGCGAACTCCCCAACGAGAATAAATATCTAAAAGACTATAGCGCCAAATATGCCAAGCGTATGGCGCTGCGGGCCGAACTCGGCAAGTGGGTCGACGCGCGACTGGGACCCGAGGATTGGTTTGTTATTGGCGACGCCGGCATCGCCCCCTTCCACACAGACGCCCAAATCGCCGACCCATTTTGTCTCAACAGTTGGCGCTACACCAGCGACGAGATGGACAAGGATATGTCGATCTATGTCAATTGGGTCATCACGCTCAAACCTAAGATGATCGCCGTCCACAGCAAGAGCAACCGCACACTAAAGCCGCGCCGCGAATACGGCTTCTACCCCAAGCTCGTCGCCGACCCTCGCTTTGAGGCGAACTACAAACTCACCAAAAAGTTCAGCCCTGGAAGCGGTGAGTTTCACTATTGGATCTACACGCGGCAATGACACCTGCGCGCGGGCGACCCACCCGCGCGACCCTCATGCATCACCCTCCGATGCAGCGCCCATCATAGCAGGACTCGTTCATGCCGCAGTTGACCAGGCTGCAGTCGGTCGGCACACAGATCTTCTCCTGGATGCAGCGCGTCGAACCTTCACACTCTTCTTCCCAGGCGTTCGGATCGCATGCCGGGTAGCATTCGCCTCGGTAGCACTGCGATCCCGCCTCGCAAACAACGCCCTCGCAGGGGGCCTGGCATTTGCCCTCGACGCACGAAAGATATCCCTTCAATTGAAGGCACTCATTATTGCTCACACAACGGGGCTGGCACTCCCCGCCAAAACAAAACTCATCTTCCCCGCAGCTCACCGCCTCGCACGAATCCACACACGCGCCGTCGGTACACGCAAAGACCGCGGTCTCGCCGCAGTCCCCAGCGGTCGCGCACGCGCGCACGCACGCCCCATGATAACACGTCTCACCTGCGCGCGAGCACCCGCTCACCTCGCACGAAACCGGCGCGCACACACCCTCTTCGCACACACCGCTCTCGCAATCCTGAGCGACCGCGCAGCCCAGCCCCTGGGAGCACGCGGGGCACTCCCCGCCCCCGCAATCCACGCCCGTCTCGCTGCCATTTTTAACACCATCCTCACAGGTCGCCTGCGGGCTCGAATCCGCCTCCGCATCACCCACCGGCGACACATCCGACTGCGCGTCGCCGACTCCAGAGTCCGCGCCCGAGTCGCTGCACCCCGACCCCATCGCCAGGCCGAAGGCGATGCACAAAATACCGATAATTTTTGCCAACAGAGCCTGTTTTGAATTCGACATATACTTTAACCGCTTCAGATAAGAACTTAGTTATTCACGCATAGATAAGAACCACATGAATAGCCAACTTTTGTCGAGTTCGCCACCTTAATGACTGCGGCGAACCGACACCCTGTCTCCCAGATACAACGCCACCATCAAGCTCTGCGAGCACCCACGCCGACATGCTCCCTCTGCCAGAACTAGCAGGTGACAAAAGATCGTCGCCCGGCATATTATCTCTTTTATAGGAGCCCATGACGCAGTTCGCCCGCTGACGAAGCCGCCTCTCGGCCACGATTCGACACGATTTTATTAATTTAATTTCTCACCACCAAGGCCCTTCAATGATCCCCAAACGCCCCCTATTGACGCTCTCAACGCCCAGCCTTACCCGCCTGGCAATCACCGCATCCGCCGCCGCGACGCTCTTGCTGGCGAGCTGCACCTCGACGCCCGACTCCCCGGCCGAAGCCACCCAAGCGTTGACCACCGAGCAAAGCGCAGCCCAAAACAACAACGCCATCCTCGCCAAGCTGGCAACCCGCGCGTGGGTCGACCTCATGGACTCTCAGGATAATTGTGAACGACCGTTTGACTATTTTCCGGGCGGCGGCATGCTCTCGACCTATTGCCATCTGATGGAATTCGCCACCTTCGACCAGGTCGAAACCATCTGGGGAAAACCCATCTTCCTAAAAGGCCCGCACCAGAACGGCCAACTTTCCCACGACTCCAAGACCAGCTTCGGCCACTACGACCCCGACTTCGTTCGCGGCATCGCCAACTGGGCCATCCCCGCCGCCCAAAACGAGGCATTCAAGCAGGCCACCCACAACACCTATCTCAACGGACTTCAGCCCCTCGCCCGCACCTATTGGGCCACCTATCAAAAGCTAAAGGCGAACCCCGACTATTGGAAGGCCCAACAAGCCGAGGTTAACGAGCACCTCAAGGGCGCGGGCATGCCAGACTATTATTATGAAAAATACTTCGTCTTCATGAACCCCGAATTCATCGACAACCGCGACGCCCCCATTGAGTACTTCTATGACCGCGGCTTCGACGGCAACTTCGACGGCAATGTCGTCAAATCCGCAGTAGGCTTCTGGATTCGCCGCGGAATCGACGGCACCGCCGAAGACTTCGCCCAAGGCCTCAGCCAACTCCTAGAGGTCTACGACCCAACATTCTTGGACGACCACACGCCATCTTCCGATCCGGCGCCACCGGCATAAGCCCGCGTCGACATTCCTACCGACATGAGCAAACAGCCCGCGCGTCCCACGCGCGGGCTCTATTAATTCACCACCAGGAACAAAACCCGGGCAACCGCCGTTGACTCCAAGACACGCCCGCAGATCGCCAGCGTGACCTCATTTATCGCAGTTCATCCCCATCTTGACGGCCGCACTCCAACCGCGCCCTACATCCCGAAAACAGTGTAAAAAAAATGCTCATCTCCAACATCACTCCCGCCGATCTTCCCCAGGTCGACCGCATCCAACGACTCGCCTACGGCCCCGAACTCATTGAGTCCATCGACGCCCTAAACAGTCGACTCCAGCTCGCCCCGGACTTTGCCTTCGCCGCCCGCGAGCAACCCGATTGCCTCGGCTACCTCTTCGCCCACCCCTGGCCCGCAGACCAGAGCCCCGGCCTCAACCATATTATCAAAACCCTCCCGCCAAACGCCGACGCCATCCACCTGCACGATATGGCCGTCGACCCAAATTATGGCGGCCGCGGCATCGGCCGCTCACTGCTCAACACCCTCCTCGACGCCGCCGACGCCGCCGGCTACGCCCAGGTCACCCTGGTCGCCGTCCAGGGCGCCGACACCTTCTGGACGAAGATGGGATTTGAGGCCCTGCGCCCCGCCGAAGGCTACGACGACAGCGCCATCCTAATGCGCTTCAATTTGAGATAACCCCCTGCCTTCATCACCCACAATAAAGGCCCCGTCGACTCAGTCGACGGGGCCTTTGTGTAGCAGACATCATGCGCCCAGCTTCATTCGCTCCTCAATGCTTATGAGCCGCGTCCTGCCACGTCGCTGTCAACTCATAGGCACGCTCAATTTAGAGCACCAGCAGCCACGGCTGCGACAATCTGCCCCATTGCACTCCAAACCCCAATGACTATGATGCTCGGCCATCGGCGACCTCGACGCTCAAGCCGCCACTTCAGCCACTCCACCGCAACACCACCGCCGCCCCATGAACACACGCACAACAATCATCCTCACCGCCCTGCTCATTCTCCTCGCCGCATGCAATGAGCCCACCGAGGCCCCCCGCGTCGAACTTCCCGTTGTCGTCGACGCCGGCGGACTCAAGGCCGTCACCACCGACCTCGGCTACCAAATCGAGGTCACCGATGCCCGCATGGCCTTCAAGAACCTCGCCTTCACCATCGCTGGTGAACTTCACACCAACGAGACCCACGCCCACTCGGTCTGGCAGACGCTCTCGCGCGCATTGCTCCCCACCGCCCACGCACACCCCGGCCACTTCGGCGGCGGTGAGGTCACCGGAGAACTCCCCGGCGAATTCGTCGTCGACTTCTTCGAAGACGACGGCCAACAACTCGGCCTCGCCACCCTCCTCGCAGGCACCTACCGAGGCGCAAACTTCACCTTCGCCCGCGCCTCCGAAGAGCACCTCGACCCCGACGATCCCCTGGCCGGCCACACCGCGATCATCTCGGGTACCGCAACTCGCAACGGCACCTCCACCTCATTCACTATCGTCCTGGACTCCCACGACAACCGCGACCTCATCGGCGCCCCCCTCACGCGCGCCGACGGCACGTCGACCGGCTTCCAGGCGCATATCGACGAACACGCCACCGGCAGCCTGGCCATACAGCTGCTCACCGAAGATCCCGTCGAACTTGACACTATCTTTGACGGAATCGACTTCGACAGACTACAGACCAATCCCGACGGACTCGCCAACCTTGGCCCACAGAGCCTGGACGACTCCGCCGACGCATACAATTTATTTCGCCGCACCTTTCAATTAGCTGAACACTATATTGTCTATTACCAAGAGTAGTCCCATGAACACCAAAACACTCCTTATCTTCCTCGCCCTCTCCCTGAGCCTCGCCGCCATCACCGCCTGCGGCGACGACGACGACAATACCAACGTCGAAGAGGGAACCCTCACCGTGAAGGTCTACGGCGAAGAGTTTATCGAAGACGGCATCCCCGCCGACCAGATGGACGACGGCTGGGCCGTCAGCTTCGACCACTTCGTCGTCAGCATCGACCAGGTCAACGTCGGCGGCGTCGCCATCCCCACCCCGGATCCCATCGACATCGTCGGTCAGACCAGCGGAAGCGGCCACACACTCGCAACCGCCAGCGTCCCCGTCGGCACCCATGACAAGCCAAGCTACGCCATCACCCGCATCAAATTAGCCGGCACCGCCACCAAGGGCGACGTCACCAAAGCCTTCGACTTCAAATTCGAAGAGACCACCCATTACGCCGACTGCGAGACCTCCACGACCGTCGAAGACGACGCCAACGCCACCTTCGAGATCACCGTCCACGCCGACCATCTCTTCGCCGACAGCCTCGTCTCCGAGACCCCGCGCCTCGTCTTCCAAGCCCTCGCCGACGCCGACGCGGATGATGACGGCAATATCACCCAGGCCGAACTCGAAGCCGCAGACCTCGGCAGCTACGACCCCGGCAGCCAGGGCGGCATCGATAACCTCTGGGCCTTCCTCAGCGCCCAGAGCCAATCGGTCGGCCACGTCGACGGCGAAGGCCACTGCCACGCCCACACCTCGCCAAATTAATACGACGAGCCCCAGTGATTAGTCCGCTCACAGCGCAAGCAACGACGGCGGCAAAGCTTAGCTTTGCCGCCGTCGTCTGCCTATGGTTAACCACGCCACTCCTCGCCTACGCACAAACCACCGCCGCGATCTCAGGGCGCGTCGTCGAGGCCGAGCTAGACGACTACGGCGTCCCAGGCGCCGAGGTGCGCGTGGATGGCCGCGGCCTCGCGACCTCCACCGATGACTCGGGACACTTCTACCTCGACGCCCTCCCCGACGGCCCGCTCACCCTGAGCGTCACCGCCCCGGACTACCACCCGATTCAAGTCACCATCGCCGGGGATGAGCGCCAAGCCCCCCTCCTCATCGAGCTCACGTGGGCCGGCGCTGACGTCGTCGCGGTCACCACGACCACCGCCGCCCCCGCGCCCCAAACCGCCTCATCCACCCAGATCAGCGCGCGCGAGATCGCCGCCTCCCCCCACCGAAACGCCGAAGAGCTCCTGCGCCAGGTCCCCGGCCTCACGCTGGTTCAACACGGCAGCGAAGGCAAAGGCCACCAATTCTTCATGCGCGGCTTCGACGCCATCCACGGCGCCGACCTCGAGATCACCCTCGACGGGATCCCCCTCAACGAATGGTCTAACATCCACGCCCAGGGCTACCTCGACCTCGGCATCATCATCCCCGAAGTCATCCGAAACGTCAGCGTCACCAAAGGACCATTCACCCTCAACCAGGGCCTCTTCGCCATGGCCGGCTCAGCCGACTATCAACTCGGCGTCCCAACCCAGGACCGGGGCTGGCGAGCGACATACTCGATTGGGAGCACCAATAGACACCGCGTCTTTGCCGGCTATTCACCGATAGATGGTCGCGGCGAACAATTCGTCGGCGTCGAGGCGACCCACGACGATAGCTTCGGACAAAACCGCTCCATCGACCGCGCCACCGTGAACGCAAAGACCCGCCTCCCAGGCTCCACTGACTCGCACTACCTCGACCTGATCGCCCTGGGCGGCTACGCCAACTTCGACCTGCCCGGCGCGCTGCGAAACGATGACGTCAACGCCGGCCGCGTCGGCTTCTATGATACCTACGACCCCCTCGGCGAAGGCAGCAGCGCCCGCGCCCTCTTGGCCCTTAATTATCAACGCGACGCGCTCTCGATAAACACCTACGCCGCCTATCGCCGCCTCGAACTCCTCGAGAACTTCACTGGCTACCTCATCGACCCCGTCAACAGCGACCGCCGCGCCCAATTCCAGGACACCTACTCCTTCGGCCTCCTCGCCAACCACCGCGCCCAACTCCTCGACCAACTTGCCATCGCGACCGGCGTCGGCGCGCGCGCCGACCTCTTCGCCCAGCACGAAGACAACGTCGACGACTCCCTCGAAACCGTCGCTCGCCGCCGTGACCTCGAAGGTGTCCAGCTCAACGCCCACGCCCTCGCCGGCCTCCAATGGCAACCCCACCACGCGCTTCAACTCAACACCGGCGCGCGCCTCGACCTCGTTCATTTCGACCTGCGCGACCACCTCGCCGACACGCCCCAATCCGACGACCAACTCCTGGCAGTCTCCCCGCGCCTCACAGCACGCTGGCAGGCACGCGAATTCTGGCAACTCTTCGCCGCCTACGGTCGCGGCTTGCGCTCGCCCGAAGCCCGCGCCTTCTCCACATTTAAGCCCGCCCAATCCGGCATCGGCGACGAGATCTACGATGGAGGTGACCCCGCCAACACCGTCTCCGACGCCTTTGAACTCGGCACCCGCTGGAACCCCAAAGACTGGTTCGGCCTGAGCCTCGCCGGCTTCGCGACCTTCATCGAGCGCGAGTCCATCTTCGACCACGTCTCCGGCGTCAACCTCGAGCTCAACGGCACCCGCCGCCTCGGCGCCGAACTCGTCCTCTACTCCGACCCGCTCTCCTGGCTGAGCCTGCGCGCCGATATCACCTACGTCGACGCACGCTTTACCGAGTCCGGCAACCCCGTCCCGCTCGCCCCCTGGCTCACCGCCGGCGCGCGCGCCATCGCAACACACCCCAGCGGCTTTCGCGCCGGACTGCGCGCCCTGGCCGTCGCCCCGCGCACGCTCCCCCACGGCGCCACCGGCGCAACACTGCTCATGACCGACCTCACCGTCGGCTATCACTGGGATTGGCTGCGCCTGGATCTCGAGGTCGAAAACCTGCTCAATCAACGCCTGCGCGAGGGCGAATACCACTACGCCAGCCACTGGCAACCCGGCGCCCCGGCCAGCGAAATCCCCGTCCTCACAACCACCGCCGGCCCGCCCCTAAACGCGCGCCTCACGCTGAGCCTCTACTTCTAAACACTCACCCATCAAAACCCATCGCCGCCGCCAAATGCACGTCGCAAAGCGCGGTGTCATCCCCAAGTTGCTCCCGCACCTCCAAGCAATCCCCGCACTGCTCCGACTTCGCGAAGACCCGGTTGCCCCGAAAATCCTGCTCGAAATCCCGCAACGCCTCCTGCGGCGAGCGACTTCGAAACGCCTCAATATCCCAGCCGGGCTTATTCTTCAGCTCCCTTAACCCCGCCTCAACGATCTTCTTCTTCTGACGCTTGCTAACGGGCTTTTCGCCCTTTGATTTCGACATGCTCGATACCTCCTTAGCTCATCACACCTGCCAACACGGCGTCACCTGCGACGCTACCTTAAACCCTTCGTCACCGGGATGCATTTCGAAAATGATCACTCGCCAATTGCCCATCCATTGCGACGAGCTACGAGCGCCTTGAATTAACTCGACGCAATCCATACATATAAACCCCGACACAACAACATACGCACAATTCACCGCCCGGAGCGCGCCTGCGCTATTAATCTCCCCTAGAACATCAAAAAGGAAATCATGAAATACCTCATCACCGGAGCAAATCGCGGCCTCGGCCTCGAATTCACTCGCCAGCTCATCGCGCGCGGCGACCAGGTCATCGCCGCCTGCCGAAACCCCGACAAAGCCGACGAACTCACCCAACTCGCCGACTCCTCCGAGCACCTCGAGGCGGTTCACGCCCTCGACATCACCGACCCCGACAGCGTCGCCGCGCTGGCGAAGTCCCTCGAGAACGACAACGTCGACGTGCTGATCAATAACGCCGGGCGCCTCTCGCGCGGCGGCTCACCCAACGACTTCGACTTCGACGAGATTCAGGGAGACTTCGCCATCAACGCCATCGGCACGCTGCGGGTCATCGAGGCTGCCATGCCCGCGCTGCGCCGCGGCAAGGGCAAAAAGATCGTCAATATCAGCTCAAAGATGGGCTCGATCGGCGACAATAGCGGCGGCGGATCCTACGCCTACCGCATGTCCAAAGCCGCCCTCAACATCGCCACCCGCTCGCTGGCCATCGACCTGCGCCCCGAGGGCTTCATCGCGTTCGTCGTCCACCCCGGCTGGGTCCAAACCGATATGGGCGGCCCCAACGGCCTCATCACCCCCGAGACCAGCATCTCAAACCTGATCGAACGCATCGACAAAGCCGACATGAACGACAGCGGCCAATTCATCGAATGGAACGGAAACCGCATCCCCTGGTAAACACCTGAGCGCTCGGCAGCATCCAGACCGTGCCTACATTCAATCTTTGCAACCACCACACTGCACCACTGCGTCGACCACGGATCAGCCAGTGGTCACGCCAGCAAAGATAATGAGGCCACCATGAAAACCCGAGCGCTCTTGTTGTTTGTCATATTCTGCCTGGGGACCCCGACCATCGCGCTGGCCCAGCCCCCCGCCGGCCAGACCGTCCAGGCCCAATTCGCCGGCACCTATGTCAGCACCAGGAACCTAAAAAAAGACCGCGCCGCGATCGCCCAGGTTATTGAAGAGCTCGTCGACGACATGGCCTTCTATAAGCGCTCATTCGCCCGCTCCGCGCTCATCGAGTCAACCGAGCCATGCGCCAACTTGCACGTCGCCTTCGCCGCCGACACCATAACCCTCAACTGCAAGGGACACCCCGACACCACGTCGCCAAAAAACGGCGCGTTCATCAATTGGGAAGATGACGACGGACACATCGTCCGCCTATCTCAGAAGCTCGACGGCCAGCGCATCGTCCAGGTATTTAAGAACGATGACGGCACGCGCGAAAACGTCTACACCCTGCGCGACGGCGGCAAATCCCTGCTCCTCTCGGTCACCATCAGCAGCGACCAACTCCCTCGACCGCTGAAATACTCGCGGGTTTTGCAACGCCAATAATGCCCCATCCGCCCGCCCGGGACGAACCGAACGCTCCGCGCAACAAAAAAGAAGGCTCCGCGCGTCAAAGATGTCGACGCGTGGAGCCTTTTGGGTGCGATGCAGCATGTCTTGTGGAGAACTAGATACTCAATTCGGCCGACCAATCCCCACCAACGGCCTATCCCGAGCGACATTCCGCTCGTGCTGCGCCTTCGCCTCCGCCATCGTCTCGAAGCGATGCACCACCCCCGAGCCATCCTTCCAATTCACGGTCACCACGCAAAAATCACCGCGCCCAACCTCCACATAGTCCGGCTGCCCCGCGATAAACTCCAGCACATTATCCCCACCCGCGCCCTGCTCCTCTTCACCAATCTTGATACCCATCACAACCTCCATAAATCATCAGTTTCGTTGAGCTCTCTCGAGCGATCCGGCGACCTCTCAAAACTCGCCAATATAGTTTTCGACAAAACAGACGGATTTGTTGCGTGCCTGGACAAATATCTCACCATAAGCCGCCTAGACCTTGACTCAAGCTCGCCAAAAAGCCCTGTTAAAACAACAGGATAACATCGCCACAAGGCCCTCACCTCACGGACGCGCATAAATTATTTTCTGTTTGAAGAAGTTTCTTCAAAACAGGGGTCGGTGTCGTCAATCACGTTCCCCCCAAACAAACCTATTGCGGGACCGCCTCCCCGGTATCCACGACCTCGAAATCACTGCCCCGAACCTGGCGCAACCCACCAATAACGTCATCCATCAGCGGCTCCCAGCGGTCGTCGCTATCGCCTGTGATAAACCAATCGCTGCCGTTGTCGGCCAGGATTAACCCATAGGTTTGCATGGCCCGCAGGATGACCTGAGCGTGGGGAGTGGCGCTCTCGACGGGATAATCGGCGCGCAGGCGCACGCGAAGACCCATCGGCGGAAGATCCGTTCCGTCGCGCCCGGCGGCGTGGGTCGCCGGCGGAATATACGCCTTCGCGCTGCGCCTGACCGTGAACCGCATCGCGTGTTTTATCTCGCCGGCGAGCACTTCTTCGACGCGCACCAGACCCGGGAGGATGGGCAGGCCGGCGGCGTCCGCGCTGGTCCAGCCGGCGGGGCGAAGCGCGTTGCTGCCGAGATCAAAGATGGCGCCGTTGCCGGCGGTCCAATGTCCGTCGGCGTAATTTTGCGCCATATAGAGTTCATAGAGCGTGCAATTATTCGGCGCGCCAGCGGTGTCCAGAAAGAGCACATGACGGTCGGCGTTGCTGTCGGCGTCGGGGCCGCCCTCAATGGGTGCGTCGGGCGGGATCGGATAGCAAAAATCGCCGCCCGCGCAGGGTTTGGGGTCACTCTCCGATGGTCCCCAAGATGCCGTCCAGGTGATCGGCGCAGCAGGCGCCCCGGTGCCGCTGACCCACGGAATCCCGTAATGATTCGTCGACCAATCTCCCCAGTCCGGGTGAAGTGTTTTCGTCGGGTTCATCTCGGCGAGTATCTGAGCGCCGCGCGGGTGCAACGGGAGGCTGGAGATGTCCTGATTCCAGGGATTATCGGCCGGAAATATCTGACACCCGTCGATGACCGCGCCCGATGTATCCGGGACTTGCGACTCGCCGTCGGCCGCGTCCTGCCCGGCCGCGTCCCGCTCCGCGGCATCCTCGTCAGAAATGCTGTCCTCTTCGGAAGTCACATCTTGGAGAGAATGCGCATCCTGTCCGGCGTCCGAGCGCGTCTTCGAGTTGGAGTCATCGGCGCATCCCGCGGCCACGAGAACCGATATGAGAACACCCAACATCACTGACTGTCTCGTCTTTAATTTCGACATGGTACCGGCTCCGTTAACGTGGCTTATAAATAGAATTTCTTCATACCATAATACCTCAATAGCGTACTCCCCCCGCCTTTACGAAGACTGAGCCACCGACAAGCCTTCGCCACCGGCGCCGGGTCCGCGACCACTCACCCCTCAAACCCCATCGCCGCCGCCAGATGCGCGTCGCACAGCGCGGCGTCACCTCCGAGCTGCTCGCGAACCGTGCGGTTGCTTTCAAGCCTCGACTGTCATTTGCTACCGTATCGCGATCATCTAACAGCGCCCCAGGCAACGATTCGACTGGCCCGTTCGACGCCGTTGCGCCATTATCGGGCGCCTATGCCAACCCAGAGCCGGAGATAAGAAATGCCCGTCGAAAGCATCTACTTCTTAAACCCTGAAGACCCGTTCGGCTGCTTATCAAACGCCTCGCGCCACCAAGTCTATATCGACGGCATGAGTTGGCAGACAGCCGAGCATTATTTCCAGACAGCGAAGTTCAAGGATGCAAAACTTCGCTACGCCATCATTCGCGCCGAGACGCCCGACGAGGCCAGACGTATCGCCCACCAGCACCGCCGCGATCAACGCCCTGACTGGCACAAGATAAAGGTCGGAGTGATGCGAAAAGCGCTCAGCGCCAAGGCCCGGCAAAACGCCGACGTCCGGGCCGTCCTCCTCATCACCGCCCCCGCTCGCCTGAAGCAACATGCCAAGACCGGCGACTTCTGGGGCGGCAAAAAAAATATGCTCGGAAAGCTATGGATGCAGGAACGCGACCGCCTCGGCGAGTCAGGCGAGTTTGACTCGTTGAACCGGCCGCTGCCGCCGCCTTGGGAGAAATATCCCGAGCTCCACCGCGCCTCAATAGGCTGGCGGATGGGCTACGGCGAAGCCTATATGGAGGAGTGGGACGCCTATTTCTACGGTCTCTCACCCGCCGGACGCTCGCGCTATCAACAGATATTTACGCCCCCCAAAGAATGGCACGGGTTTTATGATAGATGAATTGAACCGAAAGGAGCTACCCCATTGGCAATATATGGGCTTTCACAACAGAAACGGATAGCGACCCGCCGTGATCTCATACGCAAGCAGGGTCTCAACGCTAACGATCCAGACGCGGGTATCATAGGCGAAGACGACGTTTTTGCAGGATGGCGTAAAGAAGAAAGTCGACACCGTGGCCTGATAATCGTGGAACCCGCGCTCACGCCCCGAGATGGTCACAAGCGGCGAGCTTGTCCCGTCGGCAAGCTCAAGGGCGATGCCCTCGTCCGCCCCCCACTCACTCTGCACCAGGGTCGCGCCCCCCTCGCCGGGGCACGTCGTCTGCGCAGAGCCGCCGGCCTTGGGATGGTATTGCCCGACGAGCTCTTGCGGGTCTGCGACCTCAGTCGACGCGCCGCTGCTCGGGTCGACCCGCCACAGCTCTTGGTCGAAGGTACCGACAATCAGCGAGCGCCCGTCTCGGCTCCAGGAAAGTTGCGTCATCCACGAGCGTATCGGTGTCTCGATCTTCGTGATCTTCAGGTCATTCAGGTCGACAAAATAGATTCGGCTGTCGCCCATCTCGTTGGTGGGACCGTCGAGATGGCGAATGCGCGTCAGCGCAACCCGAGACGCATCCGGCGCAATCGCCGCCTGTCCTAATAACCCCTCAAACGCCTTAAACTTCTCGGGATTTCGGTCGCCGGGGCGCTGCATATAGAAGTTGAGATCAGAGTCGTTGAACACCCAAATATCGCGCGCCAGCGACACATCGATCAGCGAATATTTTTTATCAAAAAGCTTCTCTTTGGACCCGTCCCCCAGCGCCACGCGCCAAATGCCAGGATCGTCGGCCCCTTTATAAAACACGTCCAAATCTTCGTCGAAGGCCTCGATCGAGTCTGCCCGCTCGTTCTCAAGGGTGCCCATCGAGCCCCCGCAACCCGACACAAATACGCCGAGAAATCCCATGACGATGAGGAATCGAAGGCGCGCAGCATATCTATTCGGATGCTTCATCATTAGCCTCTCGCTCTATCGCTCTCGTGAGTAATCGCGCCAACCCGCGCGCGCTATGGAGCCCAAAAGATAACCGAACCAAGTGCTCATCGCCAACTTGAGGAGTCGTTGATTTCTACTCCAGAAACGAAGTCTTTGGCATCGTCGAGAAGTATTTATTCATCACTTTCGCGATCCTCCAACTCGATATCACCGACCCGGACAGCGTCACCACGTTCAAAAAAGTCCTTAAATCCCAGACCCTCGACGTCCTCATCAACAACGCCGTCCCCCTCTCACGCGGCGGCAGCCCCGACGCCTACGTCGAGATCCAGAGCGACTTCAAGATCAATGCCCACGGTCAACCAATGGATTCAAAAATCCAATACCCCGTAAACCCGAGTCGCCACAAAGAACCCATAGCATTTCTCCGCTTCGGGGGAGATATCGCGAAGCGACAGTGGGGAGCACCGCGTTGGCCAATAGTTTCTTGAACGGAAAAGATATCACAAAGCAATCGTGCGGACGCCTCGCTCGCAACGGGTCGCCATACGATCATAAAACCCCATAATTGCACTTGCTTCCCTACCCCTTCACGCCCTAACCTCCTACTCAATCAAGATCCCTCGCAATCTGGCGGGCAGCCACAACTTCAAGCAGTGATTTCGTATGACAGATGTAGCCAATTGGATCGCCTCCGGCCGTAAGGCCCTCGAACTCTCCCCCACCCAACTCGCCGAAAAGCTCGACGTCGCTGAATCGGATGTGCGCGCGTGGGAAGCCGGCGAGCAGACGCCGACGGTCGTGCAGCTCAAAGCGCTGCAGGGGCTAATCGGCGCGCCGGGCAGCGCGCCCTCGCCGAAGGCCAAGCCGCCGAAGCCCGACAAATCGGACGGCCGCGACATCAACTTCGAGCGAAAGCTCTTCCAGGCGGCCGACAAGCTGCGCAAAAATATGGACGCCGCCGAGTATAAGCATGTCGTGCTTGGGCTGGTGTTCCTCAAATATATCTCGGACGCCTTCGAGGAGGTCCACGAAGCCCTCCAAGATGAGCCCTACGCCGACCCGGAGGACCGCGACGAATACCGCGCAAAGAATGCCTTTTGGGTGCCGCCGGACGCGCGCTGGTCCTACCTGCAGGCCAACGCCAAACGACCCACGATCGGCAAGCTTATCGACGAGGCGATGTTCTCCATCGAGCGCGATAATAAATCGCTCAAGGGCGTCTTGCCCAAGCAATATAACCGTCCTGCGCTCGACAAGCATACGCTCGGCGAGCTGGTCGACCTGATCGGCACGATCGGGCTGGGCGGCGCGCGCAACCGCTCGCGCGATATCCTGGGGCGAGTCTACGAGTATTTTCTGGGCGAATTCGCCAGCGCCGAGGGCAAAAAAGGCGGGCAATTCTACACCCCGCGCTCAGTGGTCCGCACCCTGGTCGAGATGCTCGCCCCCTATTCGGCCGACGGCCGGGGCGGCCGCGTCTACGACCCCTGCTGCGGCTCGGGCGGGATGTTTGTCCAAAGCGAGGAATTCATCGAAGAGCACGGCGGAAGCCGCCGCGACATCAGCGTCTACGGACAGGAATCCAACCCCACGACCTGGCGGCTCGCCAAGATGAACCTGGCCATCCGCGGCATCGACGCGAACCTGGGCGGCGCGCACGCCGACACATTTCATAATGACCTGCACCCGGATCTAAAGGCCGATTACGTCATCTCGAACCCGCCCTTTAACTCAAGCGATTGGGGCGCCGACCGTTTAGATGGCGACGCCCGCTGGAAATACGGCAAGCCCCCGGCCAATAACGCCAACTACGCCTGGATTCAGCATTTCGTCCACCACCTCGCCCCGAACGGCATGGCCGGCTTCGTCATGGCCAACGGCTCGATGTCCACCCAGACCTCGGGCGAAGGCGACATCCGCCAGAGCCTGGTCGAGCGCGATATGGTCGACTGCATGGTCGCCCTCCCCGGCCAGCTTTTTTATAGCACCCAGATCCCCGTTTGCCTGTGGTTTTTGGCCAATAATAAAGCCGACAAAAACTTCCGCGAGCGCCGCGGCGAAGTGCTCTTCATCGACGCCCGCAAAATGGGCGCCATGATCTCACGCACCCAACGCGAGCTCACCGACGCCGATATCCAAAAAATCGCCGACACCTACCACGCCTGGCGCGGCGACCAGACCCTCGCCCCAGCCGAGCCCTACGAGGACATCAAAGGCTATTGCAAATCGGCAACGGTCGAAGAGATCGCCGAGCATAATTATGTGCTTACGCCGGGGCGTTATGTCGGCATCGAAGAGGTCGACGTGTCGGATGAAGAGCCGTTTGAGGAGAAAATGGAGCGGTTGACCGATATATTGGCGGGACAGTTTGAGGAGGCGGTGCGGTTGGAGGAGCGGATTCGGGAGAATTTGCGGGGGGTTGGGTATGGGATCTGAGTGGAAGACTTTATCTCTCCAAGAAGCCGGAGTCGAACTTTTTGACTGTATCCACAAAACTCCACCGGAGGCCGAAACAGGATATCCTTATATTGCAATACCTCAGATGAAAAATGGGCGTATTGATTTCTCCGCGAACCCTCGTCAGATCACTCAAGAACATTTCGTTGAGTGGACTGAAAAGGTTCATCCGCAACACTTTGATGTAGTTCTCTCGCGTAGATGCAACCCTGGAGTAACGGCATGGGTCTCTACCAATAACAAGTTCGCGCTGGGACAAAACCTTGTCATCCTGCGGGCTGATGGCACACATATCTTTCCTCCCTTTCTTCGTTGGCTAACTCAAGGTCCGAATTGGTGGGGACAAGTTTCAAAATATTTAAATGTCGGTGCTGTTTTCAATAGTTTACGCTGTGCTGATATCCCCAATTTTGAGTTCAGAATTCCCCCGATTCAAGATCAAAAGCGTATTGCCAACATCCTCGGCACCCTCGACGACAAAATCGACCTCAACCGCAGGATGAACCGCACGCTCGAGGCGATGGCCCGGGCGCTGTTCAAGTCCTGGTTCGTCGACTTCGACCCGGTGCGCGCCAAGCAACGCGGCAAGGCGCCGGTGGGAGTTGATGCGGGGACGGCGGCGTTGTTTCCGGAGCGGTTGGGGGATATTCCGGAGGGGTGGGAAATAGGAAAGCTCGGCGATGTCATGAAGAAAATATCCGATGGCGTCGATCCGACCACACTCCCACCAGACACACCCTATATCGGCCTCGGCGATATGCCCGAAGCGTCCATCGCGCTGGATGCTTGGGGAGCGTCAGCCGAAGTAACAAGCCGCAAATACCATTTCAAAAAAGGCCAGATACTCTTCGGTCGCCTTCGACCCTATTTCCGCAAAGTCGGCATTGCTCCGATCGATGGCATTTCATCGACCGACATTCAGATAGTCACTCCCAAAAATGCGCATTGGCATGGCTATTTGGTTTGCCAACTAAGTGATCAGATATTTATCGACTATTGCACCAACGTCTCGGGTGGCACGCGAATGCCTCGGGTTAAGTGGGGGGATATGACGAAATATTCAATCACTGTGGCACCTGCTGAGATTGTTGAGGCTTTTGGGCGTGTTGTGCAACCGATGTTTGACCGGATTGTTGCGAATATCCATGAGAGTCGGACGTTGGGGGAGGTGCGTGATGTGTTGTTGCCGGAGTTGCTGGGAGGGAGGGGGAGGATAGACTCGTAACTTCATTTTTCGAAATCACTTAATAAACTCGGCAAATTAAACCCTTACCTTAGGATAAACATGACAAACAATCTAAATATAGGCTTCTTTTTTGGTGCTGGAGCAGATGCCTCTTACGGCCTCCCACTCGGTGGTCGTTTTGCCCTAGATATTTTCAAGCAAGATACATCACAAGATAAAGGTGAGTTTAAGAAATTACTCGACGGGATTAATCAAGGTTCCCCATATGCATGCAACTGGCTCCCTCCACAATATGCAGATAAACGGATACATGCTTTTGGTAAAGCACAGTTTAGCTCTATTATAGAATCAACCCTAGAGAGTAAGCGCTCACTAATTATTGACTTTTTCGAAAACTTTGACTCTCATGCAGAGACTTGCTTAAAAAATGGGCCAGTAGATCGAGATAGGTTTGATGCAAGCTTTCAAGAGAAAACAAAAGAAAAACCAGGCGCAACTCTTTACTCTCAACTCGTGCAAGTAAACACTACACTCAATACCAACACCAAGCTTTTTGGAACCAAATACTTCTCAGCATTACTAAAGTTCCTTGCGTGTGACCGATCAAACCAAAAACTTCGGCAATACTTAACCGCATTTATCCAACTTTTCATTGGCGCCCACGGAAAAAACCACATTAACGAATTAAATCAACAGATTTTTACAAAGGTACCACAAAACCTACCTATATTTGATGATATCAGCGGGGTTTTCACACTTGACATGACGCAAGTCGGAGCATTCGCGTTAGAACTAATATTAGCCACGCCTACGAGTTCTCTTGATGATAAGTCAACATCAAGCGATGTACTATCTGAGTTTGCAAGACATCTACTTGAAGAACTGCTTATAACTTCGCTTGATTATCAGTCACTCATTGATAGCTATTTTAGGTATCTTTACAACCCTAAAGATGATTGGGCCAAATTCACTAGAATTTCAATCTTCCTATTTACGGTAAGAAGATACATCAACAACTTCATTGAAAAACTTAACAAAGAAGGCTTAGAAAGCAAAACTGGATATTACCATGATCTCCAAGAAGCGGGGTTGTATGGCATTAATATTAAGGCCATTGGGACTTCAAACTACAACAGTTTGATCACTCGTATTCTAAACGAGAGCGACACTGACAAAAACGATGTAATACTACAGCATCTTAATGGAAGTTTAAACGATTTTTATGATCCTTACTTAAACCTTGTAAAGTCGTACGACAGCCTTGAAGAGCTATCTAAAGACCCACACATTTTAGTTCCATTCATGCTAACCCAGAGTGGAATAAAGCCACTGACATCGATCAGTATGTCGCGAAGGTATGTCAACTTATTTGATAGCTATCTAGAATCTGACGCAATTGTAACGGTTGGATACAGATTTAATGGGGATGATGGGCATATTAATGGCATGATTAGATCGCTTGTTAATGAACACAATAAGAAGCTAGTTATTTTTCACTACACGCATTCTACTAATCCAAGCAGCCTACAACAGGCCAAAGTAGATTATTGCAGGCGAATTCGTCTTGAGGACGATTCAAATGTCCACGTTCTTCCGATCAATGGAGATCGTAAGTCTGGAGATCTTGATTGGCTTAATGCCGCAAAAAACCTACTTAACGAAAGCAACACAAGCGCGGCTGCAGAGTAGTCACAGCAATATTCATCTCGATTCCACTATGATAAAATCATCTCAACATATCGATACCTTGCGGCGAATCGGATGCTTATTAGGCGTCATATTGCTACCCGCCTGCTGCCCCACCCTCAAAACCACCACCCGCCAACACGGCGAGGTCATGCAACAAGAAGCCAAAACCCTCGAGGCCCTCATCAAACGCTGCAAAGCTGGCAACCAGGCCCTCTGCGACGAAGCATTGCGAAAGGCCCAGGCGATGAAGGTAGCAGCAAACGACCTGGCCCAAATCGAAGAATAAGGACACACGATGAACGCGGACGATACGCTGAAACGGATGATTCGATTGGGCGAGGAGCTCTACGGGGCGGTTGATCTAGAGGAGGAAAAGGATTCGCTGCTCGAATCCCTACGGGGCGTGGGCGCGGAGACGCGGTCGCGGGTTGAATCGGCGCTCGATACATTCGGCGAGTCGGCGTTGGACGAGGCCATCAACCGCCTGGACCGGGCACAGGAGCAGCTACTCGCCGGACGCTCGATAGGTGAATTATCCGACGCGGAGATCACAGATTATAGCGAGCTGGGCAATCTGAAGGTGGTATTGTCGGCGCGGCGGGTTCGTCTGGCGGCGGATGGGGATGCGTTGGCGTGGTTTATCGAGGATGTGTGGCCGGTGTTGCGCAAGGTGGCGCCGGTTTTGTTGACGTTGTTGGTTTGATGGGGTGGGCCGATCGGGGAGCTTTGGGTGCGCGTGGCGTCGTTGTTTGAATCGCGCCGCCAACCCGAACCCCGAGGGCTCCTTGCATCGCGGTGCGTTCGGGCTTTTCGCAAACCTCTAACCATCCGTAATCTTTAGGCTTTGGGGGAACTCACCCCCGGCTACAAGGCCGGACTACGCTTCGCTTCGTCCGTGGGTGGGGTCTCGCTACGTTATGGGTGAAATGCGGCGATCGAGCGCCGCCCCACCATGCGAAGCATGGGCCTTGTAGCCGCGCGGTGACCGAAGCGTAGCGTAGGGAGCCCGCGGACGGGCAACCCGAAACGCGGAACCCGGTCAAACCCCTCGAAATGGGGTCGCACGCAACAAAAAGAGTTCTAGAACCCTCGCGGCTCGACTCGAGCGGCGTGATAAGGGTTCTAGAACTCTTTGCGGGTCGGGTACCCCCTCCGACAAGGGTTCCAGAACCCAGGTCTGGGGGGGACCCCCTGAAAGGTCGTTCAGCCTAGACCGGTTCTACGACGCCCGCGTCGGCGTCGACGGGCTCGACCGGGGGCGTGGGCGTGGCTGGGTCAGCGCCGTCCTCGAGGACTTCCTCGCCGGTCTCCGGGTCGACCTCGGACAGCGTCGTGCCACGATTGCGTTTATAATACGCCGCGGCGCGATCGTTTTGGATGGCGAAGGGGCCGAGCACATGCGCGCGGTTGAGGCCGTCTTGCTCCGACGGGGTCGGCCAGGCGCCGTTGGCGCGGTGGATGACCTCGATCATCTTCGAGCGGATATGCTCGGCCTGCGCCTGGAGTTGGGCGGTGGTCGGGGCGGGGGCGGCGTTGGGGTTTCGGTGCATCTCGGTGACAAAGGCGTCGTAGTCGGCCTTGAGCTTGTCGAAATGCGCGTCGAGCCCGCAGGTGCTTACCTGGCTGAGATAGTCGGCCTCGATTTCCCCGACGATGACGGCGAGCATCGACTCTTCCTCCTCGCGGGTGGCGTTGGTGACCGAGAAGACCTCGACGTTGAGCGGCCCGGCGAGCATGGCGCGGGCGGCCTTGCCGCGCGGGGTGTCGGCGGCGAAATCGTCGGCCTCCATTTTCACGCGCGCTGCGAAATTCGAGAAGCTGCGGTCCACGGCATAATCGCTCGCCATCAGCTCGGGGCTGGCCTTGGCGCTGTTCGCCGCGCGCCAGGCGCTGCGGCTGACCGCGTATTCGGCGCAGAATTTCCCCAGCTCGTCGATCGCCTGGACCAACGCCGGCGGCGCTCCGACCGTCGCCGCCCCCTGCTGCGCACCACGCGCGGCCCACTGAACCCGCGACACCGGCAATTTATAAGAATTGAAAAACTCGTTCTGCGGCACAAAACGCATATTCGCCTCCGATGAGGTTACGCAGCCCCGGTGTCACGCATGACCACCATACAATCGCCGTACGACGACCGCGTTTTTTTATGAAGTGCGGGCAGATTAGCGCAGGGGGTTGATATGCGCAATCGAGTGGTTGGGGTGTTGCGACGCGGCGATCCAACGCCCCACCACCATGCGCAGCATGGGCCTTGTAGCCGCGCGGTGACCGGAGCGAAGCGTAGGGAGCCCGCGGACGCGCAACGCGATCGTAAAATCCCCCCATACGATCAACCCCACCCCACTCTCCCCTTGCATTCATCACATCCCAGCGAGATACTCCCCACAACTCATATTGCGTATTAGTTGGGAGTCGTCGATGTCCGTAGATATGTCCGAGGATGCCGTGGAGAACACGGCGCTAGAAGAGTTTCGCCAGCTAGGCTGGCAGGTGATTCATGGCGGCGATATCGCGCCTGGCGAACCCGGCGCGGAGCGCGCGGATTATACGGAAGTGGTGTTGCGCGGGCGGCTTGAGGACGCGGTGCGTCGGCTGAACCCCGGCGTGCCGGCCGAGGCGCGCGAGGAGGCGATTCGCCGCGTGCTTTATCCCGAGTCGCCGTCGCTGATCGAGAATAACCGCCGCTTTCACCGCATGTTGACCGACGGCGTGGCGGTCGAGGTTCGCCGCGCGGATGGGGTGTTGTCGGGCGAGCAGGTGCGGCTGATTGATTTCGGCCAGGCGGAGCAAAATGACTGGACGGTGGTCAACCAATTCTCGGTGACCGAGGGGCAAAAGACCCGTCGACCCGATATCATTGTGTTCGTCAACGGGCTGCCGTTGGGCGTATTCGAGCTCAAAAAACAAGGCGGCGATAGCGCGACGATTCTCAAGGCATATCAACAACTTGAGAATTATAAGGACGCGATCCCCGCGCTCTTCGCCTATAACGAGGTGAACGTCATCTCGGACCATCAATGGGCGCGCATCGGCTCGCTGACGGCGCCGATTGAGCGCTTTATGCCCTGGCGCACGACCGACGGGAGCGACGAGATCGGGCTCGACGTGCTCCAGCTCGGGCCGCTGATTCAGGGCGTATTTGAGAAGAGTCGATTCTTGGATCTGCTCCAGCATTTCGTGGTCTTTCAGGACACCAAAAAGGGCGCGGCCAAGATTCTGGCGGCCTATCATCAATTCCACGCGGCCCGCACGGCGGTCGAGGCGACGGTCAGCGCGACGCGCCAGAATGGGGACCGCAAGGCCGGCGTGGTCTGGCATACCCAGGGGTCGGGCAAAAGCTTCACGATGACCTTTTATGCCGGGCGCGTCATCCAGCACCCGGCGATGGAGAACCCGACGCTTATTATCATCACCGACCGAAACGACCTGGACGACCAGCTCTTTACAACCTTCGCCCAATCCAACGAATTGCTGCGCCAGAAGCCGGTCCAGGCCGAGAGTCGCGACCACATCAAAGAGCTCTTAAAACGCGCCTCGGGCGGGGTCATCTTCACGACGATTCAAAAATTCTTCCCCGAGGAGAAACACGCGCGCCACCCGCTTTTGACCGCGCGAAAGAACGTCGTCGTCATCGCCGACGAGGCCCACCGCAGCCAATACGGATTTGTTGAGGGCTTCGCCCGCCATATGCGCGACGCGGTGCCCAACGCCTCGTTTATCGGGTTCACTGGCACGCCCATCGACCTGGAGGACCGCAGCACGCGCACGGTTTTTGGCGACTATATCAGCATCTACGATATCGAGCAGGCCATCGAGGACGGCGCGACCGTGCCGATCTATTACGAAAACCGGCTGGTAAAGCTCAAGATCGATGAGGCTATCCGCGACGAAATCGACCGCGAATTCGACAAGCTAACCGCCGATAGCGACGAGGCGTTTCAGGAAGAGCTGAAGTCGAAATACAGCACGCTCGAGAAGCTCGTCGCCCACCCCAAACGCATCGATCAGATCGCCGGCGATATGCTCGCCCATTTCGACAAACGCCTCGAGGCGCTCGAAGGCAAGGCGATGGTGGTCTGCATCAGCCGCGAGGCCTGCGTGAAGCTCTACGAGGCGATCACGCGGCTTCGCCCCGAGTGGCATTCGGAGCGCGATGAACAGGGCCAGATTAAGGTCGTGATGACCGGCTCCTCGAGCGACCCGAAGAATTTCCAAGACCATATTCGCTCAAAATCCGGCCGCGACCTTCTGGCCCAGCGCTTCAAGGACCCGGCCGACCCGCTCAAGATGGTGCTGGTCTGCAATATGTGGCTCACGGGCTTCGACGCGCCCTGCGCTCACACGATTTATATCGACAAGCCGCTGCGCGGGCACAACCTGATGCAGGCCGTCGCCCGGGTAAACCGC
This sequence comes from Bradymonas sediminis, assembly GCF_003258315.1. Taxonomy (GTDB): domain Bacteria; phylum Myxococcota_A; class Bradymonadia; order Bradymonadales; family Bradymonadaceae; genus Bradymonas; species Bradymonas sediminis. The sequence continues at coordinate 1,098,269 of NZ_CP030032.1, read as the reverse complement.
GTATTCCACGACAAGCCCGGCGGCCTGGTCGTCGACTATATCGGCATCACCAAAAGCCTGAAAAAAGCGATCAAGACCTATACCGAGTCCGGCGGCAAGGGGAAGCCGCAGCTCGACGTGCAGGACGCCGTCGACGTGATGCTCGAGCAGGTCGATATCTGCCGGGGGATGCTGCACGGCTTCGATTATTCGGCCTGGTTCGACCGCAGCGCCGCCGACGCCGGCACCAACCGGCTCGCCCAGCTTGTGCTCGACGGGGCGAATTTCGTGCGCGATCTGGAGGACGGGCGCCAGCGATTTATGCGCGCCGTTAGCGGCTTATCGAAGGCCTATTCGCTGGCCGGCGCCCACGAGGAAGCCGAGCGCCTCCACGACGAGGTCGCCCTCTTCCAACACATCCGCGGCGTGCTCGCCAAAACCGACCCGGACACCGCGATTCGCCAGCAAAAGGTCGACCACGCGGTCAAACAATTGGTCTCGGCCGCCATCGCCTCGGATGAGGTCGTCGACGTGCTCTCGATGGCCGGGTTGGAGCGCTCGGACATCTCGATCCTCTCCACCGACTTTTTGAGCGAAGTCGCTGGAATGAAACAGAAAAATCTGGCGATCGATATGCTCCGAAAGCTGCTCAACGAAGAGATTAAGGGGCGCGCCAAATCCAACCTGGTGCAGTCTCGAAAATTCTCGGAGATGCTCCAAAACGCGGTGCAGCGCTATCAGAATCGCTCGATCGAGACCGTGCAGGTCATCGAAGAATTATTGGGCATCGCGCGCCAAATGCGCGAGGTCGTCGAGCGCGAACAAACGCTCGATATGAGCCCGGAGGAGATCGCGTTTTATTCGGCGCTTATCGAGAATGACAGCGCCGTCGAGGTGCTGGGCGACGACACCCTGCGCGAGATGGCCAGCCAATTGACCGATATCGTGCGCCGCACCGTGTCGGTGGATTGGACGCGCAAGGAGTCGGCGCGCGCAAAGCTTCGCACGCTCGTTAAACGCTTTTTAAAGCGCTACGGCTACCCGCCGGATATGCAGAAAATGGCGATGGATACGATCGTCAAACAGGCCGAGTATTTCGGCGATGATTGGGTCACGCAGGCCGCGGAATCTCCCCCGGCCGAGCCCGCGCCCTACCCCTTCGACATCCTCGACCCGGCCGACGCGCGCCCCTACGAGAATTGCGTCCCCCTGCTCAACTTGAAGGCCGCCGCCGGCGCGTTCAGCGAGGCCCAGACGGTCGCGGAGTTCTCGAATCGGTATCTCTTCAGCGACGAGGCCCAATGGGCGACGCTACCCGATTATCTCAAGGCGATGCCGGGCTTCTTCGTCGCCCAGGTCATCGGCGAGTCGATGAATCGGCGGATTCCCAACGGGGCGTATTGTTTGTTCCGCGCGCACCCGGGCGGCACACGAAACGGCAAAGTCGTCCTCGCTCAGCATCGCGATCTCTACGACGATGCGGCCGGCGCGGGCTATACGATCAAGCTGTATCGCAGCGAAAAACAACCCCACGCCGACGGCACCTTGCGTCACACGCGGATCTGGCTGGAACCAGATTCCACCGATGCGCGCTTCGAGCCCATCGAGATTGAGCAAGACACGGCCGAGGAGTTTCGGATTCTGGCGGAGTTGGTGGCAGTATTGGGTTAATCATATTTAGCGCTCACGCGCCGCCATGCGCCCCCGCTCAACCAACGGATTCAAAAATGACCCACACCTCCCTCGAACAAGCCCTCGCCGCCTCTCACCGCGCCGCCAAACAAGCCTACCTGGCCGGGCGCGCGAGCCTGAGCAGCTGCGAGTCGGCGATCGAAGCGACGCGCAACGACCTGAGCACCATCATCGCCGAACTCGAGGAGATGGACGCCGAGGCGTCCGAGGCGATTGAGGCCCTCGAGGAGCAACTCAATGCGGTGGGCGACAAGCTTGAGACGGATTTTCGGGCGCAGGTGGCGACCTTTGAGACCTTTCATGAGCAGCTTGAGCGCTTCTCGGTGACGCTCTTTGGGCGCACGATGACCGGCAAGTCCACCTTGATGGAGATTCTGACCCAGGGGGACGGCGGCTCCATCGGCAAGGGGGCTCAGCGCACGACGCGCGATATCCGCACCTATCAGTGGAAAAACCTTGAGATCACCGACGTCCCGGGCATCGCCGCGTTTGGCGGGGAGGTCGACGAGGAGGTCGCCTACGAGGCGGCCAGGCGCGCGGATGTGATTCTATTTTTGATCACCGACGACGCCCCGCAGCCGGTCGAGGCAGAGCACCTTGCGCGGGTCATCGCGCTCGGAAAACCCGTCATCGGCCTATGCAATGTCAAGATGGCGCTGGAGCGGGAGCGCGACTTTAAGCGCTTTAAGATGCGCCACGACAAGGTCTTCGCCGATGAGCGCATCGAGAGCATCGTCGCGCAATTTCACGCGATGCTTGGCGAGCATGTGCCGGGGGTCGACGTCGAGTTTTTCCCGATTCATCTGCGCGCGCGATTCCTGGCGAATTCGCCGGACCATGAGGCGCACGCAGAGGAGCTTCGGGAGCTGAGTCGCTTCGCTGAGTTCGAGCGTCGACTGCTCCGAGAGGTCGTTGAGCGCGGGCCGATGATTCGCACGCGCACGCTCGGCGACGCGGCGGTGGTGCCGCTGCTCGAGATGACCCAGATGCTCTTTAGTTTCTCGCGCGACAACGCCCGGGTGGCCGAGCTTTTTAGCGACAAACTCGCGCAAATGCAGCGTTGGCGCGCCAAGAATAAAACCTCATCCGACGCCAAACTCGCCGACGCCGTCGGCCGCCGCGTGGATGAGCTGCGCACCCAGGTCCCGGGCTTCGTCGAAGAGTTTTTGGAAGACAAGAAGATCGACAAGGAATGGAAGAAGCTGCTCAAGCAGGTGAACCTTGAGGCGGCGGTGGAAGTCGCCCAAAAGGAGGTCGCGAGCGAGACCAAGCGCCAGATGGAGGAATTTGGCAAGGAATTGGAGCGCGAGATTGAGATTCTGTCGCGCGAGTTCGAGAGCCTGGACCTGGACGCTGCCAGCATCATCGACACGCGGCGCATCGCCAGTTGGGCGATTATCGGGGTGTCCCTGGGTGTGGCGCTGGTGTCGGTATTCGCGGTCGCCGCCGCGCCGATGCTCGTTGGCACGGGCTTCGCGCTCGCCGTCGGTGGCAGCGAGATTCTCTTCAAGCTCTTCACGAAGACCCGCGAGGAGAAGCTCAAAAAACATCGCGAAGAGCTGACCGAACAGCTCTCAAATCACCTCGACGCGCTTGAGAACGACGCCCTCGCCGCCCTCGACAATTGGTATGAAAAGAATATCGAGGCGGACTTCGTCGTTCCATATTTGAGCAGCCTCAGGGTCATCGCGTCGACCCTCGAGCGGCTGTCGAAGGCGCAGCGAGAGCTCGCGATTACGCTGCTCCACGAGGTTAAACTCGTGAATCACCAGCTCCTCGCCTGCGCCTTCAAGGAGCTCGATGGCCCCGCGATGCACGAGCTCTCCAAAGATAGCTTCGCGCGGGTTCCGGGCCTGGAGAGCGCGTTGGTTATCGGCGAAGACAATCAAGCCGTGCTCGAGGCCCAATTCGACCTGGAGCGCATGCTCGACACGCCGCTTCGCATCGTGATCGATACGGGCGAGCGGAGCTCACTCATCAAGCAAGTCCTGGGCGCGGATTGCGAGCGTGTCACCATCGACGAAGACGCGCGCCGCGCCGAGGTCACCTGCCCGGCGCCCTCGCCGCAAACCGACACGCGCCTCAACCTCGCCCAGCAACTCACGGGTTTGCAGATCGTTTATCGGCAAGGTTAAACTGCCCCATCGCCTCCAAGCACCCGACTTTTTAGAAGGTTAGAGACACCATGAAGCACCACGCATCGCTAGAGATTATCGAGCTAAGCCGAAAGGCGAACCGTCTGCTCGGCGAGGCCCACGAAATCCTCGCCTCCGAGCCATCAGACAAGGTCGCGGGATTCGGCGAGTTATTTCCAAAAACAGTGGGAGAGTCGGGGGTGCCAAAGGTGGTCGTCGCCGGTCAATATAGCGCCGGAAAGTCGACCCTGCTCAAGGCCTTAACCGGCATCGACGCCATCGCGGTAGGCGCGGCGATCACGACCGACAAACCCCAAACCTACGCCTGGGAGGGCATCGAGCTGGTCGACACCCCCGGCATTGAGACCTCCATTCGCCCCGACCACGACGCGCTGAGCTACAAGGAAATCGCCGCGGCAGACCTGATCTTATATGTCATCTCCAACGAGCTCATGGACGAGCATATCGCCCAGAATTTCCGCAAGCTCGCCATCGAGCAAGAAAAGGCCCATAAGATGATGTTGGTGGTCAATAAAATGGACCGCCACGCGCTTGGCAACGTCCCCGAGGCGCGCGAGGTTGTCCTGGGCGAGCTCAACGAGGTGCTCGCGCCCTACTCGACGGACGATATTCCGGTCGCCTTTGTCGCCGCCGAACTCGCCATATCGGCCCAGGCCGAGGCCGACGAGGAGCTCGCCAGCTTCGACTGGGAAGACAGCAATTTCGAGGGCTTTCACGCCCAGCTTGACGCGTTTATCAGCCAACGAAAATTGGCCGGTCAATATACCTCGGCCTTGCACCAACTTCAGCACGCCCTGCTGAAGACACGCGCCGCCTTGAGCACCGACGACCCGACCGTCTCGGGCCTCGAAGAGATGCTCTTGCAGCGGCGAAAACGCCTGGTCGACGGCAAGCTGCGAATCGAACAGCAGGCGCGCGCGCAGGTGCGCGAGGCGGCCTCCGACATCCGCCAGACCGGCACCCAAATGGCCAGCCAATTGACCATGAGCGGCGACGCAAAGGAGGTCAAAGAGAAGCTGTCGAGCGCGGAGGCATCGGTCGAAACACGCAGCGATAAGCTGGCCGCCGACCTGCAGCAGACGCTCGGCGAAGCGCTCGAGTCACTCGAAGGCGACCTGGCTCAACTGGCCAATAGCAACTTCAGCAAGGCGGTCATCGCGCGCGCGGTGAGCGAGCTCGACCAGAACGTCGGCCTCGACACCATCGACCCCGCCCTGCTCAATCGCATCACAAACGCGGGCGACCAGCTCGGCTCCTTCGGCAACTGGCTGGTCGCACAAACACCGGCCAACGCCAAGGGCGCGCCCAAACCTCTCAAACCGGGCGACGCCTCGGGCAACCAGCTCCAGGACACCGTGAAGTTTGTCGGCGAGAAGCTCGGCTATAAATTTAAGCCCATGGAGCTGGTGCAGTGGAGCAAACGCCTCGGCACCGCCGGCAAGGTCCTGACGGTCGCGGGCCCGCTGGTGAGCATGGGCGCGCAGGCCTTCGCCGACTTCCAGGCCGCCAAACAAGAGACCGAACTCAAGCAACTTCGCCAGGGTGTGCGCAGCGGATTTAACGACGCCGCCGATGAACTCGAGATGCACTTCGACGCCCAAACCGGCACCTTCGTCACCCAAACAGTGCTCGCCGAAATCCAGAAGATCGACCAGCAAATCGAGGAGCTTCGCGGCGGTCGAAAGTCAGAGAATGCGCTGGTCGCCAACGTTGAAGATCTTCTGAGCCGCACCCGCGGGCTTATTCGGGAGATTTCTGCGGCGGGTTGAGGCAAAACCGCACCCCACAGTAGACCCCAGCCGGCTCGCCCGGCTGGTGAATCAGACTGACCGCCAAGCAAAACCGCGCCCCGCCACAGACCCCAGCCGGCTCGCCCGGCTGGTGAATCAGACTGACGGCCAAGCAAAGCCGCGCCTTGCACGCAGACCCCAGCCGGCTCGCCCGGCTGGTGAATCAGACTGACGGCCAAGCGAAACAAGACCGCAAACCGCCCCCTCGCCCCCCACCCACCCAAATGCTACACTCCCCCCAGCACTGAAAAACCAGAAGGGGTGTTAGCCGTATCTACGCCTGCGAAGCCGCGCACTCGACGCATCATATGCACGTCGAGCTGCGCTAAATTCCGGCCCTTGAATGCCGGAGTCAACAATTCAAGTCCGGGCCGACCCGGACGAGGAAGGCAACTCGTATGTTTAGCGATATCACCAAGATGCTCGATTTGCGCGTGATGGATACCGGCAGCAAGCGCCACGTGCTCGACAAGATGGCCGCGGGTGTGGCCGCGCTGGGCGACGCGCGGCTCTCCCGCCTGCACGCCGACGCGCTGGCCCAGACCGCGGTCGCCAGCGAAGTCAACCTGCAATGGCTCAACCAAAAGGAGATCAATGACACCGCCCGCAGCGACGCCCGCGCCATCGACCACGACCTGGACCGCCAGCTCGGGAGCCTGCACACCATCTTAAAAACCTTCGCCGAGCTGCCCACCGGTGGCCCGGCGGCCGCCCACGCCCGCAGCGTCATCGACGCACTCTTCGTACGCGGCGTCGCCCCCTACACCACCCTGAGCTTCAACCAAGAGCACGACCAGGTCCGCACGCTTATCGCCAAATTGCGCAGCGATCACGCCGCCGCGATCGCCGCCGTCAACCTGAGCGATATGGTAGACGACCTCGAAGCCCTGAACACCGAATACGGCCGGGCGCTCAACAAGGACGTGCTTCGCATCAGCTTCGAGAAGGTCACCCAGGCGCGCCGCCAATCCGACACCGCCTTCCACACCTTCCTGCTCGCCCTGATCGGCCACATGGCCGACCAACCCGACGCGCTGAGCGAGCACCTCGAGCCCCTGCGCGTCCAACAAAAACGGCTCGCCACGTACCTGCGCCGCCACAACGCCTCGCCCACCGTCGACCCCGAAACCGGCGAGCCGATGGAGCCGCCCGAGCCCCTCGATGAGGTCGTCGCGCCGGCCGAACCCGTCTAACTCCACCGCCCTCCCCCAACCGACGCCGGCCCGCGCTTCGATGCGCGAGCCGGCGTCGCCCTTTTTGCACAGCCCGATTTTGAGGCCTCACCCCTCAAAAATGCCACTGCTGCCCCAGATTTGAGGGCGAAGGGCTCAAAAAATGCCACCGATGGCTTAAATTTGAGGGCTTGCCCCTCCACAAGCGCCACTGCCGCCCCAGATTTGAGGGCTTGGGGCTCAAAAAACGTCACTGACGCTCCAAATTGGGAGGGCACAGGCCCCAAAAGACGCCACTGATGGCCCTGATTTGAGGGCGAAGGGCTCAATTCTGGGCGTTCGCTTCCAAATATTGGGGGCTTGGGGCTCCCAGGATGCGACGCCGCGGCGACTCGCAGCCGCGAACCGACCGAAGGGAGTCAGCGGCGAGGCCGAGGCCTCCTCATCAAACATAGAAAGGGCTTAATCGACATCTCCATCTAGCCTCAGACGCAGCCCGTCCGGCGTGATCCAGCGGGCCAGCGGACGCGCACGGTTCGTATCGCGGCGAAGATCCTGAAACCAGATACCTCGATGCGCCTTGAACTGGTGAAGGTACTCGCGACCGTTCGACGCGAAGACGAACGGAATCTCGTACTCAAGACCGTCGATGGCCCAGGGGCTTGGCGACGGCGGCGCGTAGTCAGCGAGGTCCCAGGCGCGGCTGCAGCGCTTCGCCTGCTCGATGCCGCCCTGGATGGGCTGATCCCAGCGCTTGGCCTCGACGATGGCGACCGGCGTCAGTCCGTCGAAGAGCACATAATCGGCGGGGCCAGCGGCCGTGGGCACCTCGGCGATGGCGAGTTGTTTGCCCTCTTCGGGGCGCGCGCCGCTGGCCCAGCGAAGCTCGTCTGTGTCGGCGCGCCAGCCGCGTTGGCGAAGCTGGGCGTCGATGATCGCGCGGGTCTCCTGCTCATCGAGCTCGAAATTCTCACTCGCCTGGCGCATGCGCGATTCGCGCTCGACCCGCTGCTCGCCGCTGGCCGCTTCGGTCTGCGACTGCAGCCCGACCAGACGCGCCTCGTACTCCTCGGCGAGCGCCTGGAAGACATTTCGCTCCTCGCGGAGTTGGTCGAGCAGATCTTCGGCCTCGGCGCGGCGGTGTTTTTCACGCAGCGCGCGCTCGTTGGCGTCGATGACAGCCTTTTGGGCGTCATCGATGGCCGCCTGCAGGTTGCGATTCTCACTCAAGACCTGCTGGCGCTGCGCGCTCAGGTCCGGCGGCTCGACGAACGGACCCGCAGTAAATTTGCCGTCGCGCCCAAACGAGCGATGAAACCAGATGGCGATCTTGCGGGTCAGCCGCAAATAATTGGTCGCCACGCCCTTCGCGTTATCCAAAAACACCTCGCCGTGGACCACGTCGTTGGCGTTCATGCGAACCTCGTGGAACAGGTCCTTGATATCGTCTTGGAACGCCGATTCCCGCTCCAATCGCACGAGCATCTGGTAAAACGAAACACCTTCGTCCAGATAAATCCCCACATACGCCGCGGTCTCTTTGGCGAGCAATTCGGCGAGCATGCGAATCTGCATCATGCACGCGGTCGGGCTGATGCTGGCGAGTTGCTCGGCCTCGTAGCCGATCTTAGCGAGTCGCTCGTCGTGCTCGGCGAGGAAGGCGAAATTTGATTTGTGGGACGTTTGAGACATGAGGTGACTGCTCGAGGGCGACCTGAAGTGATTACTTCCCCGAATTTGCGGCTCGGAAGCGCGTAAGAGTAAATTACAAGCACGGCGACTTAGGCGCAACCGAAGCAAAACAAAAAAGCAATCTTCGTATGCGAATTGACCCAATGCGATGGATGCTTTCTGGTATCCATCCCACAGCCGGTCTTTCCTCCCTTGCTGCCCTTGTGGACTTCTCCCGATGGCGTGTGTTTGACGGCGTATTGACCTCCTCGGTCTCTCGGCGAAATGTTGTTGAAACCGGCACCTTCGTCACCCAAACGGTGCTCGCCGAAATCCAGAAGATCGACCAGCAAATCGAGGAGCTTCGCGGCGGTCGAAAGTCAGAGACCGCGCTGGTCGCTAATGTCGAAGATCTTCTGAGCCGGACGCGCGCACTTATTCGCGAGAGCTCTGCGGCGGGGTGATGTTAGGGGCACACGAGGCGCCATGTATACACCTTGTATCAGCTCATAAAAAAGAATAGGCTTTCCTCATGACAACACCGCACGTGGACATCCTTATCATCGGCGCCGGGCTCTCGGGGATCTGCGCCGGGCACTACGTACAGACCGAATGCCCAGACATGTCCTTCGCAATCCTTGAGGGTCGCGCTGCGCTCGGGGGCACCTGGGATTTATTTCGCTACCCGGGGATTCGCTCCGACTCCGATATGCACACGCTCGGCTTCTCGTTTCGCCCCTGGCCCAACCCCCAGGCGCTCGCCGACGGGCCGTCAATCCTACGGTATTTAAATGACACGGTTGAGGCGTGCGGATTGACCTCAAAGATCCACTATAACCGGCGCGTCGAGACGGTGCGTTGGTCCTCCGAAGACGCGCGCTGGACGGTGATTTCGCGCTGCGCCGACACCGGCGAGGAGTCGGCGCGCACATGTAATTTCGTGTGGTTTTGTACGGGTTATTATCGCTACGAGCGCGGCTATATGCCCGACTTTAAAGGGGTTGAGCAATTCGACGGCGAGCTGATTCACCCGCAGCGCTGGCCCGAAGATATCGACTTCGACGGCAAGCGCGTCGTCGTCATCGGAAGCGGCGCGACCGCGGTCACCTTGCTCCCCGCGATGGCCGAGCGCGCCGCCCATATCACCATGCTCCAGCGCTCGCCGAGCTATGTGATGTCGGTGCCCAACCGCGACGTGTTCTCCCAATGGGCGACGCGCCTTTTGGGCGACGCGCGCGGCGCCGATATGACCCGATGGAAGAATATCCTGCGCATGATGCTCTTCTACCAATACGCCAAGCGTCTGCCG